>DAOOSC010000016.1:0-22232 GCA_035389585.1 Candidatus Magasanikiibacteriota bacterium | reverse complement strand
ATTAGGAATATGCGTGGTGTCGGTCTGCGCAGTAAAGACTTCTCAGTCTTGAATGATTCTTTCGTCTTCTATACTGGGGGAGAAATTTGTAAGATTACCGGAGTTTCGGTTTCACCGGAGAAGTATTATTTCAATGTTCCATATAGTACCACGGACTTGCATCTCGAAGTGATCTCGGACAATGACGAACAACAGATCGTGGGAATCCCTGGTATTTATGATTGGACATATGATTGGAATCCAAAGAAAAATAATTTAATTGATGTTCCGGTGACGGGAGGCTTCACCGATTTGCCGGACATTTCTATCGCCGCGCGTAATGTCGAAGGTCAATTGGGGTTGGCCGGAATGGTGAATGTCACCGTAGATACTGATGCGACCAATAATCAAACTGGTAAGTTCTTCGCCGCCGGCGCACAGTTGTATGTGAATTTCTGTGAAAATCCATGGCCAATCAGGAAGTATTATCCTTTCGAAGATGGAATTCCTTTTGGTGGTACAGTCAATCACAGTGGTTTCGTGGATGGGTTTTTCAACGGTGCATCTCTGCCGACTTTGAATGGTGAATATTTCAATTATTCTTTACGTTATTGTGCGGATGATGGTGCAAGTGGTGACATCACTGATGATCTGCCATATTTCAAACCGTACCTGTATTTGAAGCAGGGCGCCTCCGCAGATACCGTGAAGAAATGTCAGATTGGGAGGAATGTTTGTGCTTCGGATGCGGATTGTTCTGGGGGTGATAATTATGTGGTAGGGTTCAATCCGCCATTTGCCTTACCGACAGGTCAGGGTGTGTGTTTGAATTTTGGTGGGGGGTTATTCAAGGACGATAGTGGTTCCGGTAAGATTTGTTCAAGAGAAGCTGATTGTGCCGAGGCGCTGAGTTCGATGGTTTCTGAAACAATTTCTCAAAACCAGAGACGGATTACTGAGCCAGCTAGTAGCACGGCCTATGGTCGCCTGATCACATTTGCTGATTATGTTCTGACTAAATATCGTAGTAATGATGAAAATTTTGAGTTTGAGGGAGTGTATTCTTATGATCCGGCAACCGTATCTGCTATTTCCGAACATACTGATTATTTCACTCAATTTAGTGAGGGGTGGGGAATTGTGGCCGATTTCGATACTGATGCTCTGGAAAACATTTTCACACTGACAGTGGATGGTAAATTACTAAAAAATAATTTGGATAGTGAAAATGTGGTTTGTCAAAATATTGTTTCTGATAATTATAAGTATAATAGTGATGATTCATTTAAATACGTAAAATATTCTGACGGATTGGTGTATGTCGGGGCAATAAATCTAGACAAGTTCATTCTGACTGTATTTGATGCTGACGACTGTCTTATTGTTCCTGAGAAGAGTAGGAAGTTTGGTCTATCATTTGGTGGTGCGGCGGTGGATATGCAAGTGAGAGATGGGATTATATATGTGTTGGATGAGAAATCAAATATTCACAGGATCGATCCGACATCAGAACAGATTCCTCTGTTGTCAGGTGTTATCAGTCAAGCCGAGGGAGAGGTTTTGTCGGAAACTGATTCCAACTCATATCCAAATGGCCTATACTTTGATGGCGATAAAGCATATGTTTCGCGTATCGATTTAGAAAATAAAGCGATCTATGTGTTGGATGTCGGTGAGGTGAGCAAGCTAGTCATAACACCCGCCAGCGAAGGGCGATCTCCTGTGATAGTTAAAAAAATAATCGGAGCGACTGATATCGGTCAATTCAAAATTAGAAACGGAAAATTATTTATAGTCGCGAGATTTGCATCGAATGACGCGCGTTTATTGGTGTATGATTTGTCGCAAAATAAAGAATTATTAGCAATTCCCGTTGATCCAGAAAATTACCAAACGGTTGGATTCGATGTGTATGGTAATAATTTGTATGTCAACAGTCTGAATGCTTCTGACTCGGGTGTTTTGCGGGTCAATCTACAAATGTGCGATACTACCCCTCTCACATATGCAGATTCTTGTGTCGCGACAGACGGCTTTGCTTTCCAAAACACCAAATCAATCCAAAATGATGTCTTGAAGAGAATTCTCATGTTCAATGATCGAAACGACGATGTGGTCGGTATTCAGATATTGAAAAATACCGAACGTGTGTCTGCGGCCGATTGGTATGCAAAGAAATTCCCAGGTACGAGCGGGGTGAAGGCTTTCTCTCTCGGTGGCTATAGCGGTGTCTCCGATGAGTTCAGTTTCTATATCAATGCTCTGAATATCGATTCGCAGTCGAATATTTGGAGTAATATTTATGCTTTCAGTCTGAATCCGAACGCGCAGGCTAATACCAAGAAAGCTTTCGAGACGCTTGTAAATAGTATCCAATTCAATATCAATTTGAGTGATTTTGGTTATTGTCTGAAAGCTGAGGTAGGTGATAACTATTATGGCCGTATGCCGTTTAGTGATAGCGAGCTCGCGATGATTAGTGATTTAGCGTGTTCGAGTGATATGGACTGCCGAGATGGATCCACTGGTCTGCCGCTCGATGATACGAATGGTATTTGTTCCAACGAGAAGACGAAACTTTTCCGCGATTTGAATGAGACAATGCCGGCGATCAACTCAATTCAATTCAAACTGGCTAATTATCGCCTCAATAATGGTGGTGCATATCCGAAACTAGAATCAGGGACATATATTCCGGGGTATTCAGTATCGAAGTGGCCATCCTGGGGTCTCCTCGGGAAAGATATGGGTGGACTACCGGTGTCACCACTCAACACTTGGGCCGGCTGTGAAGCGGACGATACAAATACTTGTTGGAATGTGGCGAGCTCCTCGTATTCTTGCCCGGAATATTCGAATGTTTTCGAATATCGCTATTTGAAGAATGCGAACGATTATAAACTTTTCGGTAAACTTGAATATTTCACATCATCTAGTATCATCGCTCAGAAGTTCGTTGATTTCACCCATTTCAATAGTCAGCCTTGGTGTTATCCGCCGAAGAGTGTGAGACGCCTGATCGGCGGTACTTGTGGGGACGGTGTGGTGAATGTCGGGTTGACCGAAGATACCGGCGAACAATGTGATCCGCCGGGGACAGTGGTGAAATCAAATATCGGGTGGGTGGGGGAAGTTCATGGGGTGTGTGACGATGGTTCGAAAAATATTGTTCCACGCAGTTGTCTTTCGGATGCGGATTGCCCATATACTCAAATATGGTCTAGTTGGTCGGGTGGTGAGGGTAATAGTACTATTAATGTTTTATCAACTTCTCCTGTTTGTACATATGATGGTCGGGTGGTTGGTGTTGAGATTGGGCAGAGTAGAGACTTCAGAGTTTTTCCCTGTGGTCAGCATAGTGATTGTCAAAATCCTGAAAAATACGGTAATGAAGATAGGGTTGTTGTGATCAAAACAGGTCAAGTTTTGGATCTGTACAATCAGGCTGACCCGCTAGAGGGGGAATTTCTCTGTGATGTAATAGAGGAGAGCCTCGATGGTGCAGAACTGGCAAGTTCTGGTAACAATAGAACATGTTTTGGCTACGAAGATGCAACTATCAAAGAATGTGGCACTGGTAAAGTGGGGGCTTTGGTGTGTAACAGTAGTTGTCGGTATGACTATCGCATGTGCCAGACCCCATTTGAGTGTGGTAATGGGAAAGTAGAAGGAAGTGAAATCTGTGATGATGGCGCGCTAAATGGTACTTATGGTAAATGCGCTGAAGGTTGCAAAGGGTACACTGCGGCGAAGTGTCATAATTATACCGTCGATATGGCGGGTGGCAAGCCGCTCGAAAAGTGTGATTTCACGGAATTGCAAAATGCCAATAATTTGTATGTTTCGGTAGAATTTAGCTCTTCGAGTGTCTCCGGGCTTTATCGTTGGCAAGCCAAATGCGGAGCACAGATGCCGGTGGTGGATACGGAATCATATTATGAGCATTTACTACGTAAAGTCACAGATGTGGATAACGAAAATACCAGAACGGTAGAAAGTGGTCAAATGGGTGGTGGGTATTATACAGATTTAGATGACGATGGTTTCCAAAATATAATACCTCGCATTGGTAGTTATGATCTTTGCCCAAAAATTCCAACCAACCTAAATACGGTTTGTGATAAAAAATTGGAAGAAAGCATAGATACCGACAATGATGGTATTATAAATATCAACGACAACTGTCCGATTGTTGCGAATAAACGTCAAACCGATACAGATGGTGATGGGATTGGGGATGTCTGTGATCCGTGTATAAATAGCGCGAAAAAAGTGTGGGGTACGGAAGTGGATCCGGACAATGACCAGTATTGTGAAGTGGGCGGAGAGGAAACAGTGAATAGCGACATTGATGTGGTGCCAACTGATTTTGCTCCAGCAGATAATTGTCCTGACACATACAATCCTAGCCAGCACGATATGAATAATAATGGTACTGGTGACGCTTGTGCTAGTGATTTTGAAAAGTTTTTTGTGGGTTTTTATGGCGCTGTGTTGGAGTTGTTAGAAGAAAAAAGAGATAAGGTATGTGGCTCCGCGATTGGCTGGTGTTCGAATTTGCCGAGCCAAGCTTGTTCCAGTAATAGTGACTGTGCAAATATCCCTGATCCAGCCAAAACTCCGAAAGTGGAAAATTGGCCAAGCAATTTGTTTGATCCGTCTCTCACCAGTTTGATGTTGGCGAGCAAGGATCCGAGTATTACAAATGTCAACGGTGGAACATGTATTCCATTCATCACATCATACAATTTGAAAAAAGAAAACTCCTGTTCATGGGATTGCCAGAACTATGGCGAATATTGTGGCGATGGTAAATTACATACTCCGGAAGAAGAGTGCGACGATGGCAACAATATCAATGGCGATGGCTGTAGTTCGGATTGTAAATATGGAACACTTCCGGAAGTGGATGATTCGTATGCTGAGACAGACACAGCACAAACTTGCGGTAATGGCATAATTGAGACATATGAGCAGGAGGGTGGCGCGAAAGTGGTGGAACTCTGTGATGAGGGTGTGAACAATGGTAAGATTTGTACACCATCGTACAATAAATCCTGCGTGTATTGTTCGGCTGATTGTACGAAGATATTTACGAAGGATTCACCGCTGTATTGTGGCAATGGCAAAGTAGATTTCGATGATAAGAATGGAGACAAAGTGTGGCAAGAGGGGGAAAACAAATTTGAACAGTGTGATTATGTCGGATTGACGACCAATGTGGTGACGAGTACTGTGACAGGTGGTTCATATTTGCAATGTTCCGACAAAGGTTATGTCGAATGTCGAAACGGTTGCAAACTAGAATCTTTCTGCGTGAATTGTGGTGTCAAGCCAGAAGGCGGTGCCATTCCGAAAATCACTTTCCTCAATGTGGTGACTGGGTCGGATAAGCCGTATTTGAACTCTGGAAATTTTGATTTGACTGGTTCTGTGGCACCAAAAAGTGATGAGGAAAAAGTCGAAGCTTTGGGACTTACTGCTTGTGAACGGTGCGAAGATGTTGATGGGTGTGGAAGTATACCGAGGGATTCAATGTTTTGTTGGAGCAAGAATGTTCCTCAGACACAATTATTGTGCAACCCACTAACTTCAGAAATAAAGTCGAACTCAATACTAAACTTGTTTTATACCGAATATGCTGGTTCTGGGTTTTATTGTCCGAAAGATCAGGCAGTGATAGCTAGTGTATTAGATAATCCAGGCGATAGTGATGGGTTTGTTTGGTCGGTAAATCAGACATTATCGTTTAAACAGGTTTTACGTTTTGCTTATGTCCAATGGTGGCAGATGTTTTTACCTAATCCGTCTGAATTCCTTAGTGCTTCTTCGAGTAGTGTCAGATTTGCTGTTTCTCCGAATGATCAGACAATAAGTCTCGCTAGTAGCACTGCTCCAGGTGGTGGAAAAATAGAAACCGACAATTTGTGTAGCCAGCCAAAGATTGGTGAGAATGGCTTCTTTAGAAAAGGTTACTGGTTCACATTTGGCGATGAGGGTGGTAGTTTCAATCGGGTGTTCCAATACGAAGTCGATGATAGTAAGGTAAATGAAAAAAACGAAATTATCAATGAGTATTTATATTCACCGCCCGTAGCTCCAGGTCAGATTCGTGTCGTCGTGCGTTGGACAGAGAAAAATAAAGCCGTTAAATTCGTCGGAATTTGGCAGAACGATAATCTAAATAATGGTAAGCAGGTGGGTTATACTGACTATTTCTTGGGAGATGGAGATTTCCTGTGTCGGAAAATGGATCTATCTCTATGCTCCTATGGTGATAAATATGGTTTTTATGCTCACCCGATCGTTGGCTCTACCCTGAAGACGGTCTTCGCTCAAGCCTACACAATCATTCCGTCATCGACGATATCGACAGCTTCGGAGAAGTATCGTTTCTTCGTGGACGCTATTGCTACCCCGATCCTCCCTTTCCAGTATGATGATATTCGGGTTGAAATTTATCGGTTTAATCCATCTCAATCAAATTCACGCGTGAACATGTATCAGCCGGATCAAGTATTCCAAATTCAAAATTCAGCCGGCACATCAGATAATGCCTCGGCGCAGTATTGGCATGTATTCAATCTCGTGAAAAGTGTCGGCAGTCAGGTCTTCAAAATCGAGCCGGTGAACAAAATCAGAACGGATTATTCACAAATTCTCAATGATGAATAATATGAGAAAGAAATTTTTCTTAGAATTTGGTATAATAATAGTGATCATGTTGATCGCCACAGGTTGTGGTACGAAAAAATCTCCTGTGCCGGTAGGTGGAGGGTCGGTGTCGCCCACAAATGACCAGGTAGAACAAAACTCCGCGCCGAAAGTTGAGCGATTCCCGAACGATCTGGATCGAGACGGTATCGATAATGCGACGGAGAAACAACTTGGTCTGTCAGAAACAGAGTTTGATACGGATGGCGATGGGCTCAGTGATTATACTGAAGTCAATACCTACAAAACTAATCCAAAGAGCATGGATACCGATGGTGATGGTTATACGGACGCGGATGAGATAATGAATGGGTATAATCCAAACGGATCCGGTAAAATGCCTAAAACACAATAATTATAAATTAAATTGAAAATATGTTTGACGACCAACCAAATCAGCCGTCCGCCAACGTTCCGCCCAATTTGCCAATTGGCGAGCCGGAGGATATTTTCGCCAATGCGGACAAAAATAGTGGAGAATCAATCCGGGCAACCGGGGATGGTGTCATGGATCAGACATCGGCACTCGAAGCGGGGATTCTGCGTCCGAAGACCGCGGTCAATAATCCGTCAAACATGGGTGCTCCTGTTTCACCTCGATCAGTGATGAATGTTCCAACACCACCGATGCCGCAAGCGCAAGAAAATTACGACTTGAAAGAGCCGGGGATTGGAAAGTTTTTGTTCAAGCTTTTTGGTATTCTGATCGTGGTTGCGGTGCTTGGTGGTGGGGGTTGGTTCCTGTACTCGAGATTTTTTCAACAAAACAACACTGATATCAATACGGGGGCGATTATTGAAGAGTCTGAATCACCATCGGCAATAATAACATCCACTACCGAGGAAGAGCAGGTTGCCACACCAAATGGGGGGAGTCAGGGTGAGAAAATCGACGCGATGGCTGAGGATATTCAGGATGATGAAATATTGTTTGGTGCGCCAGTCGATAGAGATGGCGATAATATAGACGATACGCGGGAAACGCAAATTGGCACCAATCCAAATAATTGGGATACGGATGGTGACGGTTTGAGCGATGGTGATGAAATTCTTATCTGGAAGACTGATCCATTGAAAAGTGACACAGATGGAGATAGTTATCCGGATGGTTCAGAAGTGAAGAATGGCTACAGTCCGCTTGGTCCGGGTAAATTGTTTAATCCTCCGACCACGACTACATCTTCGGTTGAGGTTTCGGCTTTGGCTGTGCCGAGTGTTACAGCTGGTATGTCTACCGGTACTGTGGTCAGCATGCCTCAATCTGGTAGTATGGCGTCATCTTCGGTCACTACCACTAGCAATGTAAAAAAATAAACAAATAATTTGGAGGAATTATGTTTGGGAGAAAGAAAAAAGAATTTGGACAAAAAAGTCAGAATGGGGCGATAAAACGGATTCGAGTAATTCCGGATGAGTTTTACGGTGGTAAAGATCCTGTGATCTATTCACCACATACCGCCACCAAAAGTTCGGCCACGAAAGATGTGCGGGCTCAGGATATAAAAAAAACCGTGCAGGTGGGGCAGGTGAGTCGTTTCGCTGGGCGTAAATTCATGATTATTGCCGCCGGTGGGGTGTTTTTGATTGGGGTTATTGGTGGGTCGGTGTATTATTTACGTCCGACTTCGAATCCTGTGCCAGAAAATGGATTGCCTGCTGTAGTGGATATCGTACCTCCGACAGCCGAAGTGCCTACCACCACTCCTATAGTAGAAGTGGCAGAAGTTGTTCCGACTTCTACTCTCGTTGTATCAATATCGCAACCGGGGCGGTTGGAGTTCCCAAATTTACAAATTACTGATGCGGCCGATATGGATAGTGATGCTCTCACAGATTTTGAAGAAGATTCTTTCGGTACAGACCCAGGGAAATGGGATACTGATAGCGATGGATATTATGATGGCCAGGAATTAGTTAATTTGTATAACCCACTTGGCTTCGCTCCTGTAAAGCTGATTGATTCCGGGTTGGTAGCGGAATATGTCAATCCGGTTTTACAATATCGTCTGTATTATCCGATAAATTGGCAGATCGGCGAAGTAGATAGCGCCGCTAATCAAGTGTTATTTAGTACGATCTCGGGGGACTTCATTGAAGTGGCTGTTTTCGAAAAAAATTCCACCGATACTTTCGCCGATTGGTTTGCACGTTCGGCTGCAGGGCAACAGTTCACGGACGTGGTGCCTTTTACCAATCGTTTCCAAGAATCTGGTTATCGTCGTAAAGACGGCCTTGTGGCATATTTCATGAACACGAACCGTGTCTATGTGTTCATCTATCATCCTGGGTCAGCTAATATTGTTTCGTATCGTCACATCGTTCAGATGATGTATAGCAGTTTTCGTCCTGGTCGGACGATAGTGGAGATTCCTGATCAGAAAATTCTACCGGGGGTGATCAATCCGGAAATAAAAATAGTGAGCACGACGATGTTTGAGTCGGCGGTTAACAGTACGACTTTGGAAATTACGACCTCATCATCAGTTTTGCTTGAAAATACTTCGGGAGGATCGGCTAGTGAGTCTGCGGGCAGTATCGGTGGGGTAGGTTAATTGTGTTTATGGATATTTGTTTGAATCTAAATTCCAAAATGCGTGGTGGTAAGGTTTTGGCATCAGAAATAAAAAATTTTGTTGGTTTTGTTTTGCTTTATTTACATTTGGAGGCCGCTTGTTTAAGCATTAACTTCGTTTCGGAGAAAAAAATCAGATCAATGAATAAATTTTTTCGCAAAAAAGATAAAGTGACTGATGTGCTCTCTTTTTCGGTGTGTGATGGAGAGCATGCTGAATTTTCGGGTGTGAACGACCTGGGAGATATTTTTATTTGTTTGCCAGTGATTCGTCGTCAGGCCGTAGATTATGGAGTCGGTTTCGAGTCAGAACTGCGCCGTATGGTGGCACATGGTATTTTGCATTTGGCCGGGTATGATCATGAATGTAGTCGGGCCGAAGAAATAAAGATGTTTTCGTTACAGGAAAAAATTTTATTGAAGTATGGGCAAGAGAAAAATTAGTGATAGTTTTCAAAATGCGTTTTGTGGGTTGAAATATGCTTGGCAACATGAACAGAATTTCCGAATTCAGATTTTTGGCGCTATCGTGGTTTTATTATTCGCTTTATTTTTTGATTTGCGTAAATATGAGATTGTCACGATTGGCTTACTGATTACTCTGGTGCTGATTTTGGAATTGGTGAATAGTGCGATTGAACATTTTTTGGATGTGATTTCTCCGCGTCTATCGGATCAGGTGCGCGCGATCAAGGATATTATGGCAGGGGCGGTCGTTGTGGCCTCCTGCGGAGCGATTGTGATTGGAATTGCCATCTTTTGGCCTTATATTTTTGAATTTATTGGTATAAAATGGTAAAATAGCGGTGTATATTTATTATGTTTAGGCAAAAACAACAAATTGAACTCGTGACGGGTCTCGATATTGGTTCGACAGCGGTACGAATTGCTTTGGGACAAGTGACTTATTCAGTGAACAATCCACCTGAATTACAGCTGATCGCGGCAGTGGAGGTGCCCTCTGAGGGGGTGCATCGTGGCATTGTCACGAGTATTGAGGAGACGGTCTCTTCGGTTTCGAATACATTAGAGCAGTTGGAGCGTTTGTCTGGTGTTCAACCGGAGCATGTTTGGGTAGGAATTTCTGGTTCGCAGATTGTTTCCCAGATGAATAGAGGGGTGGTGGCTGTTGCCAAATCAAACGGTGAAATTGGTCCGGAAGATGTGGATCGTGTGGTATCGGCCGCAAAAAATATTGCTCTTCCCCTGAACTATGAGCTGGTTCATGTTTTACCTCGCACATATACGGTCGATGGGCAGACTGGCATCAAAGATCCGATCGGCATGACTGGTATTCGTCTCGAAGTCGATACGCAGATCATTATGGCAACTTCAGCGCAGATTAAGAATTTAACGAGAGCGATTTATCGTACGGGCGTAGATATTGATGATCTCGTGTTGTCGGCTCTCGCCGCTGGGGATTTGGTCGCGACACCTCGACAGAAAGATTTGGGGGTGGCGGTGGTGAATTTGGGCGGTTCCACGACCAGTCTGATTGTCTATGAAGAGGGAGATATTTTACATAGCACTATTTTGCCAGTGGGAAGTGAACACATCACCAATGATTTGGCAATTGGTTTACGGACGTCGATTGATATCGCGGAGAAAATAAAATTACAGTATGGTGATTGTTATCCGGCGGGTGTGAACAAAAAAGATGTAGTGGATTTGATTGATGTGGGTAATGAAGTGAGTGATGTGGTGTCGCGAAAATATATTGCCGAAATTATCAACGCTCGGGTGGAGGAAATAATGGAAAAAATTGAAAAAGAATTGTCGAGTATTGGGCGTAACGGACTTTTGCCTGCGGGTATAATTTATACCGGCGGTGGAGCGAAATTGCGCGGGCTCACGGAATTGTCCAAGGATAAAATGCGTTTGCCGGCCTCACTTGGTTTCCCGATAGATGTAGCAAGTGCGACGGATAGGATCAACGATCTCGCTTTCACGACTGCAATTGGTCTCGTGCGTTGGGGAGCGAACGTGAATCCGGCCGGAAAAACTGTTCCGGGGTTGAAAAATTTCGGTAAAGTGTCTGATCAGGTGAAAAAATGGTTTAAATCATTGGTGCCTTAGCTGGTCTAATTTGTGGACCTTAACGGTTTTTGGCCGGAGGTCTTTTTTAGTTATACACAATCTTATATACTGTGCTTGACTAGGAGTGTATAAAAATTATACACTATATACACAGTTTTCTCTCTATTAAGCCAAAATGAATACAAAAAGTGTTCAGTAATGAAAAAACAAAATATGCCACAAGTAAAACCAGAAATTGAAACATTTGCTAAAATAAAAGTTGTTGGGATCGGTGGCTCCGGATCTTCGGCTGTAGATCGAATGGTGCGTTCCGGAATCAAGGGCGTCGAGTTTGTGATCATGAATACTGATGTCCAGGCTCTTCATCATAATAGCGCCAACCACAAACTTCATATCGGTAAGACCGTCACACGCGGTCTCGGTGCTGGCATGGATCCGGAAATGGGTAAACGTTCTGCGGAGGAAGCGCAAAACGAAATTAGAGAAATTCTGAAAGATACTGACATGATATTTTTGACTTGCGGGCTCGGTGGCGGTACTGGTTCGGGGGCGTCTCCGGTCGTTGCGGCGATTGCGAAGGATTTGGGAATTTTGACGGTGGCGGTTGTCACCAAACCATTTATTTTCGAAGGTCCGCAGAGGACATCAATCGCGGAGCGTGCTCATCGTGAATTATCCAAGAATGTCGATACAATTATTACCATACCAAACGATCGAATTTTGAAAATTATTGACAAAAAAACTTCACTTGTTGAAGCTTTCAAAATCGTGGACGATGTTTTGCGTCAGGGTGTGCAGGGGATTTCCGAAATTATTACTATCCCGCAGTTGATCAATGTCGATTTCGCTGATGTGAAGACGATCATGAAGAGTGCGGGTTCGGCGCTCATGGGAATTGGTATTTCAAAAGGTGAAAACCGCGCTATTGACGCCGCCAAGGCGGCGATTTCGAGTCCGCTCCTCGATGTATCAATCGATGGAGCACGTGGAATCTTGTTCACTATTACGGCCTCGAACACTTTGGGCATGCAAGAAGTATCTGATGCGGCACAATTGATCACGTCCTCCGCCGGTGAAAATGTCAAAGTTATTTTTGGTGCGAATATTGATGAGAGTTTGGGCGAAGATCTGCGTATCACTGTGGTCGCGACCGGTTTCGATAGGGGTGAAGCGGTTGATGATGCGAGTGGGGACGAGAAAGAAGTAGATGATGATCGTCCACCGCGACCAATCCGTTCGCCGATCGCGGAGACCAGACGTTTTGCGTCCAGTATTTTTTCTTCAGAAAAAAAGAACATTGAACCAGCTGTATCATCTCAGGCGGTGGAGGATCGAGTGGATCAGAATTCATCTCCCAAAAAACAGTCTGAAGAAATATCGCCGGCACCTCGGCAGAATTTCGTGTCTCGACCTGTCTCCGTTTCTCCCCAGGTACCATCTCAATCTCCTCGGCCGATCAATAACCCACCTCCTTCCAGTAGGCCGATTTTACCAGTTTCGCCTTCGGTAGATGATATAGAAGAAATCGAATCACAAATTCCGGCTTTTCTGCGTCGTAAAATGGACTCCTAGTTGGGTTGTTCGCACTCTGCCCGCTGTGAATTATAGGTAGTCGTATGAGTATTTCCACCCCACTTTTTGTGAGTTGTGGGGGTTTTGTTTTTTTAGGTTGATAGTTTTTTCATTTTGTTGTATAATAGGGCCGTTCTAATTCATGTTTTATGCAGTGTCCGATTTGTCGTCATTCCGATACCAAAGTGGCGGATTCGCGCGTCATGGCTGATGGTTTGAGCGTGCGCCGGCGGCGTGAGTGTGAGAAATGTAATTATCGTTTTTCTACGATTGAAGAATTGGAATTACTCGATATTGTGGTTGTGAAAAACGATGGCCAGCGTGAAGCCTACTCTCGCGCGAAAGTTCGACAGGGAATTTTACGTTCGCTCGCGAAGCGTCCGTATACTCAGGAAAAGTTCGATACCATTATTCATGCGATCGAGCGGGATATCCAGAAGAAACGCAAGCGCGAAGTGAGGAGTTCGGAAATTGGTGAGATTGTGATGAAACATTTGGCGAAATTCGACAAAATCGCTTATATTCGTTTTGCTTCCATCTATCGAGATTTCGAAGATGTGGGCAAATTTCATAGTGTTCTCCGGACACTAGAAAAAGTTGATGAAAAAAATATTAAAAAAGATAAATAGTCTATGTTCAAGAAACACACAAAAATAATTTGCACTCTCGGACCGGCATGCGACAGCGTCGAGATGATTACAAAAATGGTTCACGCTGGCATGAATATAGCGCGTTTGAATTTTTCACACGGCAGTTATGATTCCCATAAAAATATTATCAATAATATCCGCACCGTAGAGCGCGAAACCGGCAGGCCGATCGCTATTATGCAGGATTTGCAAGGGCCGAAAATTCGCGTGGGTAATTTGCCGGCAGAAGGTATAGCTCTCGAAGATGGGAAGACGTATTTGTATGACACTCGAGTGAAGGAATATAAAAACAATATTATCCCGATTGATTATGAGGACATGCACAAATTGCTAAAAAAGGGTGATCGTTTTCTCATGGATGACGGCAAGATTGAGGGCGTGGTGGAGAAGGTCGTTGGTACCCGTATTTCTATCAAGATTATCATGGGGGGTGTCCTCGGGGGGCATAAAGGTATAAATATTCCAGACTCGGATGAAAACGTGCGCGCGATGACTGATAAAGATCGCGAAGATGCGCGTTTTGGTGTTGCGAACGATGTCGATTTCATCGCTTTGTCTTTTGTGACGAACGCGGCCGATATTTTGGATTTACGATTCTTGATCGAAGAATACGAGAAAAAATTAAAAATAAAAAAAGACAAGCGTCAGCCAATTGGTATTGTGGCAAAAATTGAGCGCGATGACGCGGTCGATAATATCGAGGAGATTATCGATGTGGCGGACGGTATTATGGTGGCGCGGGGTGACCTCGGTGTGGAAATGCCGGCGGCGGATGTCCCACTTATCCAAAAACATGTGATTGACTTGTGTCTGTCAGCGGGTAAACCGGTAATAGTCGCGACACAGATGCTCGATTCAATGCAAAAAAGTATGCGCCCAACTCGCGCGGAAGTTTCTGATGTGGCCAATGCGGTAATTGATCATACCGACGCGGTGATGTTGTCGAATGAGACAGCGACGGGTAAATTTCCATTGCAAGCAGTGAAGACGATGGCGGAAATTGTCAGCGAGACAGAGAAGTCGGTCTATAACGACCTGACCGTGGAGGAGCCTTCAATAAAAAAATCAAGACCAGTTGACGATGTGATGTGCCAATTATCGCGCGAACTAGCCGAGCGAGTGCATGCGAAAGTAATTTTGACGGCCTCGATCACAGGAGATACAGCTCGTTTGATTGGTCGCTATCGTCCGGAATTGCCGATTCTGGTCGGCGTGATGAATGAGAGGGTGCGACGACAGCTTTGTATGTCCTGGGGTATTATTCCTTTCATGCTCGAGCCGTGTAATTCAATTGAAGAATTGGTCAGTCGTTCGCTTGTGTATTTGAAAGATGAAAAATTTGTGGACAAGGGCGACTCCATAATTGTGGTCGCGGGTGAACCCGTCGGTCACGCCGGTCATGTCAACCTCCTCGAAGTCAGGAAAATCTAACAATTTCTCAGGGAAATCAAATCTATATGTATGTGACTTGTCCCCACCCCTTGCGAGAGGTGGGGACAAGTTTTTCATCATGCGAAAAGTGTGGTATAATATGTCAAAATAGATATGGTAAAAACCAAGACAACTGAAAAAACAGATCTCCGTGCAGATAAACGGGTGCTTTGGTTTAAAGAGATTACGATTGTTGATGTACCTCTCGTCGGAGGCAAAAATGCTTCGCTCGGGGAAATGTATAGTAAAATAAATAATAAAAATGGAGTGAAAATTCCGAATGGTTTTGCGATTACTTCGACGGCTTATTGGTACTTTCTCCACGCGAGCGGTCTGCGAGAAAAAATTAAATTAGCTTTGCGTGATTTGGACGTGTCGGATGTTCGCTCACTCGCTTCGGTCGGTGCGAAAATTCGCGGGCATATTATGGGTGCGGAATTACCAAGTGATTTGAAAAAAGAAATTTTGTCCGCGTACGCGAAATTATCCACTGAAGCAAAAATGAAAAATTTGTCCGTGGCTGTGCGTTCGAGTGCGACGGCGGAGGATTTGCCAGATGCGAGTTTCGCGGGTCAGCAGGAAAGTTATTTGAATGTGACGGGTGACAAACAAATTCTCGAAGCAGTGAAAAAATGTTTTGCTTCGCTTTTTACTGATCGGGCAATTTCATATCGTGAGACAAAAGGCTTCGATCATATGGATGTGGCGCTCTCGGTGTCAGTCCAGCGGATGGTGCGATCAGATCTCGCGACGAGTGGTGTGATGTTCACACTCGATACAGAATCGGGGTTCGAAGGAGTGATCCTCATCAATGCTAGTTATGGTCTCGGTGAATATGTCGTGAAGGGTCGGGTGAATCCGGATCAATTTTTCGTATACAAAGATGGTTTGCGTCGTGGTAAAAAAGCGATTTTGAGTAGAATTACCGGTTCGAAGGAAGTGAAATTGATTTATTCCAAAAATGGCGGGACGGAACAATTGATGGTGAAGAAAGAAGCGCGTGATAGTTTTTCTATCACAGATGATGAAGTTCTGGCTTTGGCCAAATGTGGGCTCGCAATTGAAGATCACTACAAACGTCCACAGGATATCGAATGGGCCAAAGATGGTCGCACAGGGGAGCTGTTCATCGTCCAAGCACGTCCAGAGACAGTGAAAGCGAAGTCCAACCACGCTGTGATTGAAAATTATATTTTGAAATCAAAAGGAAAAGTTTTGCAAACTGGTATTGCAATTGGTCAAAGAATTGGTGCAGGTAAGGTTCGAGTGATTGAGAATCCGCGTGAAATGAAAAATTTCAAAAAAGGCGATGTGCTCGTCACTCGTCTCACTGATCCGGACTGGGAACCGATTATGCGGATGGCGTCAGCCATTATTACTGAGCAAGGTGGTAAGACTAGTCATGCGGCCATTGTTTCGCGCGAATTGGGTGTACCATGTATTGTCGGGGCGGCCAATGCGCGTCGGGTTTTGAAAACTGGTCAACCGGTGACAGTATCGTGTGCCGAGGGTGAGGCTGGATATATCTATGAAGGTATTTTACCATTCGAAGTGAAGAAGACTGAGATCGCCCATGTACCGAAGACGAAAACAAAAATCATGATGAATGTCGGTGATCCAGACAATGCTTTTGCTCTATCATTTTTACCGAATGACGGTGTTGGTCTCGCCCGCGAGGAATTTATTTTCACCAATTTTATTAGAATTCATCCGTTGGCTTTGATTCATTTCAACAAATTGCGTGATAAAGTGGCGAAGAAAAAAATTGAAGAAATGACACATGGGTACAAAAACAAAGCTGACTATTGTGTCGATAAATTAGCCGAAGGAATTGGGCGAATTGCGGCGGCGATGCACGGCAAAGATGTAATTGTGCGCTTGTCAGATTTCAAAACAAATGAATATGCGACTTTGATCGGTGGTAAAGAATTCGAACCGCATGAAGAAAATCCGATGCTCGGATGGCGTGGTGCGAGTCGTTATTATTCTCCAGAATACAAAGAAGCCTTTCGGCTCGAATGTCTAGCAATAAAAAAAGTGCGTGAGACTTGGGGGTTAGAAAACGTGATTGTAATGGTGCCTTTCTGTCGCACACCAGAAGAAGGCGAGCTCGTATTACGGACGATGGCGGAGTTCGGTTTGAAGCGAGGTGAGAATGGTTTGAAAGTTTATGTGATGTGTGAGATTCCATCGAACGTAATTCTGGCGGAGGATTTCGCGAGGATTTTCGATGGGTTTAGTATCGGTTCGAATGATTTGACGCAGTTGACTCTCGGTGTGGATCGCGATTCGGCACTCGTCGCGCATGTCTACGATGAAAAAAATAAAGCCGTAATTAGTTTGATCAAATCCGTGATCAGGACAGCGCACCAACATGGTCGCAAAGTTGGTATTTGTGGACAAGCACCGAGTGACTATCCAGAATTTGCGGAGATGCTCGTGCGTGAAGGTATTGATAGTATTTCTCTGAATCCGGATACGGTAGTGGCGACACGTGAGCGGATCGCTTATGTCGAGAAAACCGTCGGTCGTACTGGCAAACGTACCAATGTGAAATTTGTTGGTTTGGTATTTGCTCTCGCTTTTCTCGCCGCTGGTTTTATCTTGGCGGGTACAGGGTGTGGACGAGTGGGTGGTGTCGCTGAGACGAATAAAGCGAAAGAGGCCTGGGGTGATGTATCACCGATGCAATTGCGTGACATGCTCATGAGGAAGTCGAACGCGGAAAAAGATGCTTTGACTGTGGGTTATACTGAGAGAGAATTTGATAATTTTAATTTAAACTATCCCGCTTCGTGGCAAAGTGAACATTCCTATGGTGGGGTGAAATTTATTAGCCCAAGTAGTAGCTATGTCAGCATTTTTAGGCAGATTGTGGATCATCCTGTGGCGGTAGAGAATAAAGAATTGATCAAAATTGGTGAAATTCCCGCCTATCGTTATACTGTAAACAGTGGAAAAGGTTTACTGACCATTATCGAAATCCAGCGCAAAGATTCGGTAATCGAAATTAATTCTAACGATCAAGAAACATTGGACAGAGTTATCGCTAGTATGGCATTTGGCGAGGGGGAAACAATGACAAACCCGACACATTGGGACGTGCGCGGCGGTAAGGTCTGCACACAGATGATCGTCTATGCTCGCCATTTCAAAGATTCCTCATGTGAAGTGTTTCCGACACCGTGTGAAGTTCCGGACGGTTGGGAAGTCTGTGATTCGGGAAATATTCCCAAATGAATAATTTGAAAAAGCAAGGAGAAATCCTTGCTTTTTTATAGGGTTCATTTGATCGTCCTTTTCAACTGAGGGGGTATGCCATGGAAAGAAAAATGATTTTGACTCACGGGGATTATTTGCGTTTGAGGAGCAGGGGTGGTCTCGTAGTTGTGGCTGGTCCGATGTGTGCAGGCAAATCAACCGTGCTTGCTGACATTGTCTTTTTTGCCGCCAACACAGATACGATTTTCAACCGTCACCTACTCTGCTGTCCAGAGACAGACACACGGACCAAGGATGTGTTGAATCCGCGGGAGGATTCGAGGAAATATTCTATTCGTAAATTCAAGAGTCTCTCGGAGATTGTCAACGTTGTCGAAAGAGAAACTGATCATCCTTACGGCATTGTGTTGGTGGATGAGAGTC
This sequence comes from Candidatus Magasanikiibacteriota bacterium, assembly GCA_035389585.1. Classification (GTDB taxonomy): domain Bacteria; phylum Patescibacteriota; class Patescibacteriia; order Magasanikbacterales; family UBA922; genus DAOOSC01. Next base: position 3,632 of record DAOOSC010000016.1, on the reverse strand, counting down.
ATTTTCCAAATTCAGACGAGGTAATTAGTATGGTCGCATCTCTGTTGCGTATCCGTCCGAGAATGTTGTTGGTACTTGGCATGTTGAATCAGCGGGCAGATGGTAAGTATTGGCCGGTATATAGAGATTTGGTGACGATATTTCGTCTCAATCATGAAGATGGGAATTTAATTTTACTCACAGCTCGTTGTGATGTGGATGATAAGACGTGTCCAACACCGGCAACGCATACATATTTCGAGGGCAAATTGCCGGCTGATGGAATTTGTCCTGGGGCGAGTCTATATCACCCGATGTGCGAAGCTCATTGGAGAATGGCACAAAAACTTGGCTGGTCTCCAGAGACCGGATTTAGCGTAGCGAATGTAATTTCAATCGGGCGGTAATTTTTCACGGGTTTTGGCGTCTTTGGCGGGTTCGATTGAGCCCGCCTTTTTTAAATTTTTTATAAAAAATACCCACCCGAGATTTCAGACTGAATAGTCATTTTCTCGTGGTGGGTGTGTTCGAATTGGAAAACCTAATCTATCTCAGGGTGTTTCCAATAGGGGCAGTAGTAGCCAACTTCTTGACCGTCAATCTGTTCCGGCAAAATTTTGTTCGGATGGATTCCGAAAGCTTTCTTCGGGGCTCCTCCTATTGCCATACAGTCAGGTTCTTTCTTACGAGCATCTGCATCGTTTCGATAGAAACAGCTATCGCAAGTACGGTGTGTCGGCGATTTTCCGAAGGCGCTATCTTTCGGATTAGTCACCTCGAAGTATGTTCCAATGAACGGATTTCCACGCAATGTGATCGGGCGACGTTGCCCGGAAGTAAAAAGCTGTCTTTTCTTTTCGTATTCCGCAAGTACTTGGAGGTGCTTCGCTTTGCGTTTCTCGTTACGCTTGTCGCGGAAATGTGCGGCTATTTTCAGGATCATCGCCCCTTCGGTGGTGATGTTCAATATTCGGCAACTCTTTTCCGATGTACTGAACCCTAGCTCGCAAGCCATATCCCAGCCCGGCCGTTTCGTGTAGAGACTTTGGCTGATTGGACGTGAATTGTGAGCACGGGGTCTCGTGTCGTAGGCGGTGAGTGGTGCGCGACTGTTTTGGTCCTTGCGATCGGTCTCCACGATCGGTGTGACGAGGTCGTCGGTGAGCATGGCTGAGAAAAGTTCCCGAACGAGTGTGCGCATGTTGACCATCCTATTGATCGTATCATGGGCATCTTTCCAAAAATTACGGGTCTCGTCCCATGCTCGGCGAAAGTCTCTCCGAGTAATGTAATAGCGGACATTCAACATGAGGTATTCATCGGCAAGTTTTCGATACACTTCGCCGGTGTCGCTCTCAACCCAATTTTCTTCGGGAATCTCAGTGGTGATTTCACGGAGAAACATGGGGTAGGTAGGAGTTTCTCTGAGTGCTCCCACCAGCCGGTAAATCAATTCTCCTGCGAATTCGAAGTGGAAGATTCTGCTGACCACTTCTTTGGGGGGCATTTGGATCTCAAAAAAAAGAACCTCTACAGCTTCCCAACCGTCATCGATTGTTCGAATCATCTCGAAGGCGTCCGGGCTGTCGATCAGAAATCGACGAAATGCTTTATGCATGGCACTTCCTCCTGTCACAAACGGTGACAATTTGAGGGGTTTTGCTGGTTCGGTGAACTGTTCACCGGATCAGTGCGTAATTTATACCTAATTCGGGGTGTTTTGTCAATGGTTGACAAAACATGATAATTTTGTTACCCCTAGAGTAGTGTTTATTTGATCTTTTGGTTAAAATTTGGAGGTTTCCTATGAGTGAGCCTGTGAAACAGATGGTCGAGTGTCTTCTCGAAGGTGATTGGACTGGATGGCGTATTGAGAAGGTCGTAGAGGTCTACAATACGAATGATGATGGTCAGCGGACCTCGGTTGTGGGCTATTTCAGGGACCAAACAATCGCATGGGCGTTTGTGATGGAAGATGCCGGTAATCATAGAAAATCTAAATTGGTGTCGATTTTCACAAACGGCATACGAGCCTACATCTTGGGCGATCCTCAAGATGTCAAGTTTTTCGATGAGAAAGCTGAATCCACCAGACTGAAAAAACGCGCTCTCGCAAAGCTGACTGAGTCGGAGAAGGAGTTACTTGGTCTGGCCTAGTTGGAGTAGTGGGAACAGTATTGTTCCACATGCGGATCCGTGAGGGTTCGCTATTTTTTTAGGCAAAAAATTTAATGGTATGTTGAAGGGCATGCTAAGGTTGACAAAACACGATAATTTTGATACCTTTAGAGTAGTATTAATTTGGTCTTTTGGTTAAAATTTGGAGGTTATCAATGCTTGCACAAACTAAAGTTCGGGATTGGCTTGGTTGCGAAATGAAAGGGTTTTTCGTCAGGGAGCTGTATGCGGTCTATGACATGAATAAAGAGGGGATGAAAACCGGGATTGTGCGGTATTTTTTGCGAGACGAAGTTGCGACAAGATTTATGGGAGAAAATACATCTTCTGGTTATAGAGAGAAACATACGGTGACTGCGCTCACGGACGGCAAGCGGGTGTTCGTCTTTGATAATGCTGTGATTGCTACAGGATTTCTCCTTGATGAAGAAGCCGAAGTAAATTCACTGCGACAGAGTGGTCTCGAAAAACTGTCTAAGGGGGAGAAGGAAGCATTGGGTGTTGGATTAGGAAGCGCCGGTTCAAATTGGAAAGAGGGACTGTCTGTTGAGGATATTTATCGGGTCGAAACAGTGTTTGGGAACCTCTCGCCATTTGACAGAAGTGAGGCCATACGGATTCTTGAGAATTTGCACCGTGAAGGAAAGTGAGTGGGACTCCCTGTTTGCAGAATATGCAGTGGAGGGTGTAATTAGAATGTCGTTGTTCCGTGGGCGGATCCGTGAGGGTCCGCATTTTTTTAGGCAAAAAATTTGTTGGTAATATTTTTCAATTTCGTTTTTCCAGTTGCGAAACTAAGGAAATAAAAAAGAAAAGCCCCGCACGGTGTTTGGAGCTTTTCCAAAACCGTGAAGGGCTTGTGTGCTATGCGTTTCGGGCAGACCATTCGATCATTTCTTTGGCGCGTCTGTGAAGTTCTTCGGGGGTCACCACTTCACCAGGGCGATCTGGATTTGCGCTCGGCGTGTCGGTGTACAGTTCCCACTCATCGTAAGGATCTTGATCCTCGTTGCGGATGCTGATTACCAGACATGATCCACTGAGGCCGTTGCGAAGATACGCTAGGTCATAGACTTTTCCGTTGAACTCGACGGTTGTGTGGCTGACCGTGATGTCGTCTCGAACACAGAGCGTGTTCCTAACGATGGCGGTTCCTGTGATAGGAATGTGGAAGTTCTGGATTCCTTTCCCATCATTTCTCTTTGTAACACACAGCACGTTGTAGGTTCTGGGTATTTGGGTCTCGGTTGGGACGAACCCTTTTCTCTCCAGAAACGCGATCGTGATAATAGGATTCTTTGATTTGTCCATGAAACACCTCTTTTGTTGGACAGGTTTTTGGAAATGAACCACGAACACTCTTCGAGTGTGACCGTGCATATTACCATAAAAAGAGGGTTTTGTCAACCCCCCCCTCTCTCTCTTTGTGGCTCTTTCAATAAAAATACCCACCCGAGGTAATAGGACACAGTGTC
>DAOOSC010000015.1:9515-22426 GCA_035389585.1 Candidatus Magasanikiibacteriota bacterium | reverse complement strand
GATGTTTGCGTCGAATATACTCTGGAATTGACTCCATCGGCCCTGGACGATACAACGCCACCATCGCCATAATATCATTGATATTGTTCGGCCGCAGTTCTTTGAGCCAGCGAGTCATGCCAGAACCACCGAGCTGGAACACCCCCATGGTCTCTCCTCGGGCCAATTTCTCAAAAGTGAGTTTGTCGTCAAGCGGTAAAGCATAGATGTCGATTTTATCCCCCGTAGTTTTCTCCACGATTTCCACAGATTTCCCAAGTATCGAAAGATTGCGGATACCGAGAAAATCCATTTTGAGGACACCAGCGGCTTCGACCGCATGCATTTCATATTGTGTCGTGAGCCGAGAACCACCAACTTCGTACTGCACCGGAGTGAATTCCGTGAGATCCGTCGGAGAAATCACCACACCGGCCGCATGGATGGAAGTATGGCGAGCACACCCTTCGACCTTTTTGGCGAGGTCGAGGAGACGTTTCACATCCGCATTACTATCATATAATTTTTTCAAATCGGGCTCCTCCTTCAGAGCTCTCTCTAGCGTCATCGCGAAACCTTGTGAACCCATCGGAATCAATTTGGAGACTTGATCACAAAAACTGTATGACAAACCCAAAGCTCGCCCGACATCACGCACACTCGCCCGCGCCGCCATTGTTCCAAATGTCACAATCTGGGCAACTTTATCCTTACCATATTTCTCCGTCACATAACTAATCATATCATCACGCCGATCATCAGCAAAATCCGTATCAATATCGGGCGGACTGGGGCGGAAAGGATTCAAAAAACGTTCAAAAGGCAGTTTGAATCTGATCGGATCTACGGTCGTAATCCCGAGAACATATGAGACGACCGAACCAGCGGCCGATCCACGAGTCGTCTCCACGATACCATGCGCTTTGGCATAACGCACATAATCAGAAACGCAGAGAAAGTACGGACAGTAACCCTTCTTCGTGATAATACCGAGCTCATAGTCCAGACGCTCCCGAATATTTTGTGGTACACCCGGATAATACATATCCGCACGAGCAAAGACTTCCTCACGCAAAGCCTCATCCACAGTTTTGCCTGGCGGTAAATCGACTGGCGCGAAATGCCACTTATTCAATTCAATTTTCAAATCAATTCTGTCGGCAATTTTCACAGTATTAGCAATCGCCTCAGGCACATGTCGAAACCGCGAGGCAATATCGGCACCCGTATTCAATGATCGATCAACCTGCCGATAATCTTCCCGATTACCCATGCCCACCTTCACACCATCACGAATACATGTCAAAATATCCCCCGCTTCCGCATCGGTCTGATCTAGATAATGTACGTCACGCGTGACGACGAGTGGTATATCGAGTTCCTTGCCGAGTTGAATTAATTTCACGTTGATATCTACCTGACCCTCAATCATCGGATGATCTTGCAATTCCAAATAATAATGTTCCGGCCCAAATATTTCTTTATACGCCAAAGCCACTTTTTTCGCATCATCCATTCTACCGGATTTAATCAAGCTCGGCACTTCACCACGCGCACAACCAGACAAACAAAAAACATTTTTCGAATATTTCGCCAAAACCCCTCGATCAATCCGCGGTTTACCACCCATCGCACCTTCCAAATGACCTGCCGAAGAAATTTTCATCAAATTCCTATAACCATCATAATTCTCAGCAATCAAAACCAAATGATATAATTCTTTGTCCAAAATTGGATCCACGTCGAAACGCGTCCGTGGTGCCACATAGGCTTCAAAACCAATAATTGGTTTAATTTCCTCCGCCTGACAAATTTCATAGAACTCAATCGCCCCATACATCGAACCATAATCTGTGAGGGTGGCCGCCTTGAAACCACGCTTTTTGAAAGCCTGAACAAGCGGTTTGAGCTGTGCTAAACCGTCCAGAAGCGAATAGTGGGAGTGAACATGCAAGTGCTGAAACTCTGTCATAGGTAATGCAATTTTACCCTATTTTTGCGTCTTTATCAAGATGCAAAAAACCGCCATTTTGAGCACAAAAAATCGACCACACTTTGCGGTCGTTTTCTCCTCCTTTGAAATTATGACCAATCCACCTCACTGAGATCCAATTTCGTTTTCTTCTTCGCGACCGGTTTTTTCGGAGAAACAGTTTTTTCTAATTTATTCATTATTATTTTTTCGACGAGTCCGGCCACCATACCACTGACTTTCCCCATATGCCCAGACAATCCATCGACTTTTTGTTGAATGAAATTCACAGCCTGACTTATCAATTCTAATTTATCCATGAGCGATTCCACAATTTTGTTTGCATTACGCAACACTCTCCCCGCGTGATACATGAGATAACAGAGAAATATCGTAATCCACACGATACAGAGCGCAAGTACGACATAGAGTAGATCCAAACTTGTATTTAACATATTTGACAGGCTTAAATTACTAACTAGCTCATTATACCACAAAAACAAAAACCGTTCCAAATTTGGAACGGTTTTCGAATTGAAATGGCTATTTGTTCTTCTTCCAATAATTCGCTACACCATTTTTTGTAATGTCACCATAATACCCGGTCGGTTTGAATGATTTCGAGATATACCCCTCTTTGACGAGAATTGTTTGTAATTCCGTCACGAGCGGACTGCGCATGCCATAGCGTAAAGTGTTTATCAACTCTACCACGCGCACCACTTTGACTTTCATTGCTTTGCGATATTTCTGCAATGATTGTTTTGTCAAACCATCGAACTTCCCTTTTGCTTTGTATTTCACATCCATGAAACCGAGACGTTGCAATTCTTTTTGTAATTTTAGAACCGCATCTGAACGATCACCGTATTTCAAACCCTTTGCAAGCTCCTCGACATAATCGATTTTTTCACCGAGCACCATTTTTCTTGGGGCCAACTTCAAGTCGATCACATCACTTACCACAGATGACGAGAAACCCGCCGCGTTGAAAAACTTGATGTATACAGTTTGTGTGCCGTTTTTTTCTGTCAATCTCCAAACTTTTTCCGTCACATAATTTTCTACCACACTATCACTGAAATCCACCAAATTGGAAATCGCCATTTTCACCGTATCCGGACCGCCGACAATAGATAATTTGACGGTCGAAGTATTTGTTTCTTTGTCACCATTATTAATTACAATTCGGAAACCACCTGCTGGTGCGATCGGTGCTGAGTAGTACAGACCACCACCGGATGAACCACCACCCGAACCGCCGCCAGATGAACTTCTAGCTGACACGCTGACGAGACGTGAAACCTGAACTGCCGCATTGCCTGATTCATCAGCCACATCAAATGTCACAGAATAATTGCCCGCCACATTTGTGTTGACCGTACTACTTGTGGAAATTTTTCCCGTCAAATCACCGTCAATATTATCAGTAGCCGTAGCACCAGCATCATTATATGTATCACCAACGTAGATATTTACAGTACTCGATCCCACGAGAGTGATAGTCGGCGCAGTCACATCAACTCTATCGATTGCCACCTTTGTAATTGTCTCGACCAGCTCATTACCCCACACATCCTTTATACTTTGCGGCACGCTTGGATTGATAATCACATCCGGCGTGTAAGACGTCAAATTATTTACTAAACGCAATGTGACAATTCCATTATTTTCACTCAGAGAATCAATCGCAAAATCGGTCTCGCCAACAGTGACTTTGAAATCGCCCACTTTCAGTGCATCGCCGTTCAAATCTTCATCAAAGAAAACTTCCAAAACATTTTTCTTCACTGTCTCCGCTTTCAAATATACAGGCGCCGTAGAATCGTGATTGTTGCGCAAGTATGGATAACCATTATTTAAATCAGCTCTCATTCCCCACACATCCTCGAAATTCCAATCAACGAAATTTTCCACTGATTTCATCTTCGCTGTCGTCAAACCGTTTTCGTCAGTACAACCACTACCGCCATATGATTCTGTACCGCACATCACTGTTTTTCCAGAAGTATCGATATCCCAATACGAATTTGACTGGGTCGATCCTTGATATTGCCATCCGACAAGTCCACCACTTGTGCCACCCGACACGACCGCAGTTGAATACGAATTAATTATATCTCCATAACTTATCCATCTCTCATTCAAACCGACTAGTCCACCGATCGTCGCACTACCCGCAGTTGTGATGCTACCCATCGCATAACTATCAATAATACGGCCAGAGTAATTGTGTCCAGCGAATAAGCCAGCATAACCTAAACCCAAACCATACCCTGTCTGTTCGGTCATCATGAGATTGACAAAACTCTCACTGATAATACCAGAATTCTGAGAAGCGAAACCACCGCACTTGCCATTACAAATCATTTTCCCTGTTAACGATGTGCGTTCGATTGTACCACTATTCCAATTCGTTAAACCACCACAATATGTTGACCCGCAAGTAATATCAATATCATTAAATTTGATATTTTTTATTACTGCACCGGCCGCAATACTTGAAAATATACCGCTATTCTCTGACGTATTCATCGTGAGATGATTGACAGAAAAATTTTGTCCATCCAACCGACCACCGAATTCACCAATTTTGGTGAAATTACCAACTCCGGAACAATCGATATCGTTCACTAATTTATAATACCAACCGAGATGCAAATTAATGTTTTCTAAATCCGTACAAGTAGAAATCGATGCTGGTTTTTCAGATGTACCCAAACTATAATTATTAACAGTCACCGAAATTGGAGATGTGGTCGCGACATTACCAGCATTATCCGTCATGACGGCGTATAAATCATACTCCCCATCTTCTGCGAGGGTCGTATCCCAACGAAAACTAAATGACGGCGCATAATCGTAACTATTCCAGTCCTTTTCACTCAATACCATACACTTAATTTGCGTTTCGGTTTCTCCATCACTATATTTTAAACACACATCTTTGATATGTGAATCCTGGTCTTCAGTGGTCACAGACACGCCCAAATTATTTCCCGATACTTCTCCATAAACCGATGGATCTGACACATAACCAGTTGGCGGAGTCTTTTCTACCTGATTTATTGTTATATTCTTATTATAACCAAGTGAATTTTCTGCGCCCGGTTCAGGCAAAATAACAAGCGCTTCGTTCCCAGCTATTACGTCTTTAATTGTCACCTGATTATTGTCACGAGTATTGTAATACAAGGATGTGGTATTAAAATAATCTAAATCAAGGCTTTCATCTTCACTTGATACTGTATAGGAAAAACTTAAGACATCAGTTCCGGATCCAGCGACATAATTCAAATATTTTTCCGTTGAGGTGTTTGACCTGATTGTAAGTTTTGGATACTCATAATATGTGGGACTACAACGCCACATTCCACAAGTAAACCATTCATAAGCCGTCACATTTACTGGCTCAGAAAATTTGACTTTAATTGTTAGAGTATCACCGCTTACATAATTTTTATCAAGATCATCGCTTGTCACACCTACGGCATACGCTCGTAAATTTCCATCGACAGCAATACTCTTTGTATTTATAAAAGAATTTTGATCAGAAAAATCTGGTAAATTTAAATTTGCAATATTAGAAGACGCATCAGCGATTGTGGCGATACTATTATCAACATTGTTAAATATCAGAGCCGTAGTACTGACATAATTAATCTGATCATCAACGTCTCCATCCGTCACGACATAATTAAATACTAAAGTATCTGTACCAGAACCACTTGAATAATCAATCCAACGTGTTGAAGTACCAATCTCAAGATTTAATTTTGGATAATCATACGCATCCCAACAAGATGACCCATACCACATACCACAGCCCGAACGGTGGTTCGGTGTTACAATAACAGGCTCCGAGAATTTGACTTGAATATGAATTGTTTGGCCCTTGCGGTATAAGCCGTCAGTCTCTGGCGTAGTCACTGACAATACCACTGGCGCGGTAGTGTCAGGTACTGGAACGATATCAATTGTAAAAGTAGTCGTTTTGCCCCCGATACTTATCGTTAAAATCTGATCAGCTGTGGAACTCGAACTATCAAATCCGGATATATTTTCGGACGCGACATTTTCAGTCGTGGTACTGCCATCACTATAAATACCTATTATGACCAAACCTGAAATATCCAAATTCTCACCCACTTCATACACAAGCTTATCAGCTGGGTGAATAATTGATATCTCTGACAAAACTATTGAATTTTTTTCTGAAACACGCACTGATCTGGTTGCTGAACTTTCATTCCCTGCAACATCTCTAACAGAGTAAATTACGGTATAATCTCCTGCAACATTAGTGTCAACCGTACTACTCACAGAGATCATAGCAGTAATATCGCCGTTGACATCATCAAGTGCTGTCGCACCAGCGTCGACATAACTATCTCCGACCAACAACGCGATTGTCGATGAACCATTTATCGTAATGACCGGCGGTACCGAATCAACCACTTTTTCTGAGATTTTATATTTCGTAAAATGACTGACGTCAAAAGCAACCGTATTCGAAGTGTTATTAAAAACAAAGTTCGAAATAGTTGGATAATCAGAACTTGATGGATCAATCAAAATGCCGGAATCATCATAAACTGCGATATCTGTCGCAGAATATGTTTCGCTATTCATGTTGTACATTTCAATCTTTGCACCAATCGATTTTAAAATCGATTGAGTCTCTGGAGAAAAAGCAACTTCCCCCTGACCAAAAGATAGTTTTTCCGCGATTGAACTTATTGTTGTGACTGTTTTATTATCGGTTAAATTCAAGGTGCTTGAAAAAGAAATTTTTCCATAGCCAATCTTTTCAAAATACAAACCAGTAGCAACAGTTGGGTCGACTAATTCGCCGAGATTGGTCTCTATAGACTGAGAGGCTAACAGGCTATCAATGTCACTAAGCTTTGGAATAGTTCCGTTACCAGCGTCATTGAACCAACCACGAGTCGCAACACCATATTGAGCAGTACCAGCACCAACAATTACAGCCTGATCATTACCCGGCTTTCCTTCAGCATGTAATGGTGGAGCAATCTCATTTTTTTTAGTATCGCCGTATGATACTCTCATGATTTCGACATCACCCGGACCAATTAGTGTGAGAGTGTCCTCATTTTGATTTAACCACGTGGAAGCAGTGTACACAAAAAGACCGCTCGCAGGAATGGTTCCCGAAAGAGGTTTTGCTGGATTATTACCATCCTTTAAAAAATAACCTGACAGATCAATATCTGAACCTGTTGTATTGAGTAATTCAACCCACTCGACACCAGAACTTGGTTTTGGCACAAACTCCGAAATCACCACCGATGGGGTTGGTGACATCTCCGCTTTTGTGTATGATGGTCCGATGTTTATCCCGACAAGTACCGCGAGACAAACGAATGCCAATAACGTTTTTTTGAAATAACGCATAGGTCAATACGTAAATAATAAATAAATTAGTAATCGAAGGATACCATACAATTAGAAAAATTGACACACTCTGATCCACAAAATATTCACACTGCTTATTGACAGGCAAATAACCACAGGCTCACACTAAATCGCCCACAAAAAGAATAACATAATCAGGAGACTAGACGTTTGGAGTATAATATGCGGATGTTGTTTTTTTATCTCTATAAACACATTCAATGCGAGCGCAATCGCAAATATCGCCATAAAACCCAAATAGACTTCCCGTGAAAACACAAAAACCGGCATCAGGTCGCTCAAAGTTTTCCGCGCCCGAATGTACTTCTGCACCGGAGTCATCGAGGTCAGCACTTGGTCGCGCAGTGGCACCGTATCACTCAACTCTGCACCAGCCGCGTCTCGTACCACGAGGACAGGTGAAATCAATACTGATAGATTATCCGCTTTCGGAATTGACAACTCCCCAGCGAGAGCGCCGTCACTCAGATCATATTTCAGTGGAATTTTGTATTTACCAAATTCGATTTGCGCAAAATCGGGTTCTACCCCCATGAAAACACGCGCCGACACAATTACATCCCCCACTTCATTACGCACCACTGACACAAATGAATTGTCGTGATTATATGTCGATAAAATGTTCGCGTCGTTCATGGTTGGCTGATCAGCCACATTCGTAATAGTAACAGTACTTGAAGTAGTAAGCGTACTCGTCGCAACTACCACCAGACCACTTGAAACATTCTGATCAATACTAGTTGTTTCGACATTTTCTGTATCTATTTTAGCTATCTTTTCCGGTAAAACCGCCTTATTCTCTGTTTTTAATTGTTCTCTGATTGTCCGAGGGGTACCGAAATGATTGACCGCGAAAACAGTTGCTTCATTTTCGAAATTTCCCGCCAACATCGCGATTCCATATTCGGTAAAGTCAGGATCCAAGATGTTTTTTCGATGAGTCGGTGATTCGAGCCATGCACTCAACAATTCCGACGAATCAGCGAATCCGAGAGCCAAGTTCTCACCGGCAAATTCATATGAATAGTCATGGGCCGACATAATATCCGCGAGCGTACGACCCTCCGGAGAAATATGTCCAAAATACTGCCGACTTGCCATATCACTCGCCTTATCGGTCGCCGTCCCATACAGTTTCACCTGACCGGACAAAGCCGAAACACCATTTTCCGACCGATATCTATTCACCAGACCGGCCAACTTGGCCTCCTCGCTGGCGAGCACATCAGGCATGACGAAGACGGTCGTCGGTAATAGTAAAACAAAACCTACCACAACCATTTTCATAACCAAAAAAACCGAACCATAGAAAAAAGTTCTTTTGGTATGTAAAAAATGAGGCTTATAATTATTCTCCTCGTGCGGAATAAAATATTTTTTGAATGCACGTTTCATAAATATATGATAACACGATTTCCCTCCTGAGAGAAAATTAGGAACGCAACTCCGCTGTAAATTTATCCCGCAGTGTCTTCAAAATCATTTGCAAAACATTTTCAATTTCTTCAGTACCCAAAGTATGATCACCTGCCCCAAGTGTAATATGATAAGCGACACTTTTTTTCTTTACGTCAATTTTTTCACCCTCATAGACATCGAAAAGCTTGACCCGAGTGACGAGACTGTTCGTATTCATAATCGCCGCCACGATATCCGCATGCTGGACATTTCTCGGCACTATGATCGCCATATCACGAGTGACCTGTGGAAACTCAGAAATATCAATATATTTGCGCACACTTTTTCTCAAATTTGCACAAATATCCAAATCTATTTCCGCAAATGACGCCCGCACACTTATTCCCATCGCTTTGGCATTTGCCGGATGCAACTCCGCAATCACGCCTACACATTCCGCCCCGACAAAAATCTCAGCCGTGCGACCGCTGTGAGCATAACTTAAAACATTTTTCGGCTTAACAAATTTGAACTCCAAACCACTTTCATTTGCGATCTGGCGCAAAGCTTCTTTCACAGCGAAATACGGCTGTTCATTACCTTTTGCAGAATATACAATCCCCAGTTTTACATTTTGAGATGGCAGAAGTTCTGGACTATTTTTCTCCGTCCTCGGTCCTGAACCATTTGGGTCGAATACTCGTCCGATTTCATAAATCGCGACTCGGTCATAGCGATGCAAGTTGGATTCGAGAGCTTCAAGTAAATTCACAATAATACTTGGTCGCAAAAATGGCCGATCTTTCGCGATCGGATTATCAAGTGTCAAACAATCAGCCGGATTGATATTTAATTTCTTCAAAGTATCTGGTGAAACAAAAGAATACAACTTCAATTCGGAAAACTGTGAAATCAGCGATAAAGAATCACGGACTTGCCACACCAAGTGACGACGCGCATCTTGTTCCGGAGGAGTGATGGAAAATTTTGGCATCGCAGGTGCTACATTCGCATAACCCCAAATACGCAAAACTTCCTCAGCAATATCTTCGGCAATACCAACATCTTTCGTGGCGCGCCAGGTTGGAATTTTTACCGACACGCCGGTTTTCTTTTCTTTCAATTCAAATCCGAGCGCAGTCAATATACGATTAATTTCTTTGCGATCTACCACCGCTCCAATGACTGAGTCAATCTTCGTATAATCCACACTAATTGGACCAACTGGTAAATTAAATTTTTTCACATCAGTGACACTTGTCACCACTTCCGCTCCCGGACACACTTTCACAATCAATTCAACCGCTCGTGCCAAAGCGATTGGACACAAATTCGGATCCAACGACTTCTCGAAACGCATAGCCGCATCCGTGCGTAAGCCGAGACGAGTCGAAGTGCGACGAATACTGGATGGAGCAAAATTGGCTGACTCAATCACAATCTCTGTCGTATCCGACTGAACTCCGCTTTTCTCGCCACCCATCACACCGGCGACACACAGAGCCTCAGAATCATTCGCAATGACGATATCTTCTCCCTCTTTCAGACCATATTCTTTGCCATCCAAAGTTTTTATTTTTTCACCACTTTCGGCCGCACGAACAATTATTTTATCTTTTGGAAAACTGCGCGCGTCAAAAGCGTGCAAAGGCAATCCCAACTCCAACATTACAAAATTTGTCACATCAACAATGTTGTTGACCGCATTTACGCCTACGGCATTCAATTTATTGACCAGCCAACTCGGTGATGGTGAAATAGAAACATTTCGCATTTTCACAGCCATATACCGTGGAGCCAACGCCGCATCCGCACTAACCTTAATTTTAGACTTCCCCTCATTGATTTTTATAGTTTCGTATTTTTTCAAATCACGATGGAAAAGGACAGAAACTTCACGAGCAATGCCATAATGCCCCCACAAATCGGGACGGTTCGACAGTGACTTATTTTCGATTTCCATAACCGCATCGTCCAACACCAAAGCTTCAGCCAAATTCACCCCCGGCTTGAAATCATGTTTCGTCAAGTCCAAAATTTCCTTTTCATCGTGTGCCGGAAAAATATCCCCCAAACCAATCTCACTCGAAGCACAAATCATACCGGCAGAATCCACTCCGCGCAGTTTCACCGGCCCAAGCTCGACTAATTCACCTTCACCGTGCCAACGCACCCGCGCACCAATTTCCGCCACCGCGACGAGCATATTTGCGACAACATTGCTCCCACCACAAACAATTTGCACCGTTTCACGACCCAAATCAACCTGGCAAACTTTTAATTTATCAGCATTTGGGTGAGCATCGGCCGAGATCACTCTGCCGACAGTTATTTTATTTAAATTCTCACCGAGATGTGTCACCTTCTCCACTTCTACTGTCGACGCTTTGAGACGTGCCGCCACCTCATCGGGCGTGACTGAATCAGCCAAATCGACAAATTCCTTAATCCATTTATATGATAAAAGCATATTGATAATTATTCAGAAATATATTGACGCAAATCGGATGAAAGAAAATATCGCGCATCAGAAATTCCATAGCGCAACATCACAATCCGTGCGATTCCAAACCCGAACGCAAAACCTTGGTTGTTTTCCGGATCGATACCGCCTTCACGCAAAACATTTGGATGAATCATACCAGCACCACCAATTTCGAGCCAACCTGTTTTTTTACACACACGACACCCCTTGCCCGCGCACAAAAAACAACTCAATTCCACATTGACCCCCGGCTCGACAAAAGGATAAAATTTCGGACGATACCTAACTTCAACTTCCGTGTTGAAAATTTTACTCAAAAACTCCTTGATCACACCTTTCATGTGTGCAAAACTGACATCGTGACCAACCACCATTCCTTCCAACTGATCAAAGGTGTGTTCATGGCGCGCGTCAGTCGCTTCATTGCGGAAACAACGACCCGGGACAATCACTCTGATTGGCGCGCCGTATTTTTGTAAAGCGCGAACCTGGGTCGATGATGTATGCGTACGCAACACCCAATTTGGATGGCCGGTGATATAGAAAGTATCCTGCATGTCACGCGCCGGATGATGTGGTGGAATATTGACAGCAGTGAAATTATAATAATCACTTTCAAGTTCAGGACCGTCAAAAACAATAAAACCCATCGAAGTAAAAACTTTTTCCAAATCGCGCTCGATGCGAGACAAAATATGGATTGTTCCTGGATCCTTGGCCGAAATTTGCGGAGCAGTGATATCAATCGCTTCGGTTTTGGCGATCTCCTCAAAATTAGATTTTTCGATAGATGAACGAGCTGAGCCAACAATTTCTTCCATGAGAACCTTTGCGTCGTTCAAAATTTTCCCCATGACTTTCTTCTCTTCCACACCGAGTGTCGCCAAATTTTTCATGAGATCCGACAAAACACCAGATTTACGCGAGAAATATTTTTGTTCCAAATTCACGAGTGCTTCCTCCGAGACCACCGATTTAATTTCCACCCGCAAATCGTCGATAATTTTTTTTATTTTATCTTGCATATAATTGATTTTGATTGATAGGTTTTTTTATTTCTCGATAATCACTACTCGCTTCATTTTCCAAATCGATAATCTCTTCTGCCAACCGCTTCGCCGCAGATATCAGTAAATCCATCTGATTAATTTCATCTTCGCCTACATTCAAATGCTTTTTAGAAACTACCTTAAATTTATTTTTCACATACTCCAAAGATTCTTCACCAACTCTTTCCGAAAAACTACTATTATCACCCAATGTCTTCAGGACATTCTGTACCAAAAAATCCCAATCACCCTCCCCCAAACTTTCATCATCTTTTTTCTCTAACAATCCTCTTGCAATCTTTATGAACTTTTCATCTTTTTTCAATTCTTCCACTTGAGACTTTTTTTGTATATAACGATTTATTTTATATTCTCTGAGAAATTCCATCAAATTCTTTCGTAAATCCTTCACTTGTTCTGCTACCGCCTCATACCCAATCGACGAACTACCTTTAATTTCATCCAAAAAAACATCTATCTGATTGAAAGCATTCGAAAAAAAAGCCCCACGATATTTATTTACCAGAGAATCCCGAGATATCCCCGTATCATAATCTGAAGTGGAAATACGATCGATTTTCACACTCGG
>DAOOSC010000015.1:0-9415 GCA_035389585.1 Candidatus Magasanikiibacteriota bacterium | reverse complement strand
TCAATCAAAATAAATAACAAGCGTCCGCCATCGAGAGCAGGAATCGGTAAAATATTGATAGCGGCCAAACTGAGTGAAATCATCGCGGTAATATTCAGTAAATAACTAAAACCCAAACGCGCACTCTGTCCGACGAGCACCGCGATCCCGACAGGACCCGAGACATCGAAAGCGAGACCTTGTCCCAAAAATAAATTTTTTAAAAGCAACCAAAACGAAATAAAGATATTCGCTAATCCAACAAATGCTCCAATGAAACCGCGCACGATTGCGATATACCAAGGATAACGTACTACCGTCGCATCTGCGAGCATAATTCCGAGGCGTGGAGCACCATCAGTCACACGCAAGACTTTTGGTGTCGTGGTGGCCGTCATATCCACACCACTACGCCTATAATTTAATTGCAATTCTTTGGCTCCGTTCTCTTTTACAAGCGCGACAAATTGAGCCGATGACGTCACGACTGCACCATTAATTCCCACTAACTCGTCGCCAAATTTAATTCCGGCAACTTCGGCTGGAGAATTTTTCTCGACCATCTGCGCCATCACGCGTGGCGGTGTCACCATGACTGCTCTCCGATCCAATCCCGCAGACGCATCCGTCGGCAGGCCGGACATAAAACCGATTGATAGCAGAACAGCCGCAAGCAAAATATTCATGAAAACGCCAGCTGCGAGAACAGTCGCTCTTTTCCAAGCTTTCTGTGCACCAAAACTATCAACTTCATTGGCCTTTTCACCATTCTCACCCTTTATTCGCACAAATCCTCCGAGAGGTAGCCAATTGATTGAATACATTGTCGTCGGATACACATCTTCCTCATCATCTGTCGCCGCTACCGCATCTTTCAGACCTCTTTTGCCTTTACCCCACACCCAAGTCCATTTACCTGTGCCTGGATTATAGTATACACCAAAAGCACGCGGAGGAAAGCCGAAACCGAACTCAAAAACTCGCATACCAGACTTCCGAGCGGTGATAAAATGGCCAAATTCATGAGCCAAAACAAGCAAACCGAGGATCAGGATAAACACGACAATGGTAAGCATAATTCTTTTGACAATAAGGAAAAAAAAGGGTAAAATACCCGTAGACAAATTATCTCATAAATGGTGAGATAATTCAAGTCATTAAAACCCAGCCGAGCATACCCGACTGGTGTAAATTAATTTAATTTAACGTAAAATCAATATGCTCATCGCAATTGCCATAGTCGCCATCCTCCTCGGCTATATCGTCGCGACCTACAACGGTCTCGTCCGCCTCAACAATCGTACCAAGGAATCTTGGAGCGACATCGACGTTCAGCTCAAACGCCGCCATGACCTCATCCCGAACCTCGTCAATTCAGTAAAGGGATACATGACACATGAACGAGAGCTCCTCGAAAATATCACCAAAGCCCGTGGAATGGCCATGGATGCCCAGAAATCCGGTGATAACACCGCTCTCGCAGCCGCTGAAGGCCAGCTCGGAGGCATGCTCGGCAAACTCATGATCGCTGTCGAAGCATACCCGACATTGAAAGCTGACCAGACAGTCGTGAAACTCATGGACGAATTGTCCGACACAGAAAACAAAATTCAAGCCGCGCGCCGCTTCTACAATTCCAACGTCCGCGACTTCAATACCAAATTCGAAACATTCCCAACAAATATTTTTGCTGGAATGCTCAAATTCACAAAATACGCTTTCTTCGAAATTACTGATGCGACCGAGAGAGAAAATGTGGAAGTGAAATTGTAATTAATAAATCACAAATGCCAAACAAATCGCGTCTTTGGCATTTGGAATTTGTTTTTTGACATTGATTTGTAATTAGATATTAGGATTTTGTAATTAAAACATATGTATAACGAAATTGATTCAAACAAAAGAAAAACCTGGTTACTCGTAACAGTCTTCTTGGCTCTATTTATTTTCCTTGGCTGGTTTTTGGACAAATACTTTGGTGGTGGCAATGGTGGAATATTTGCTCTCGCAATTATTATTTCCCTCGGCATGACTTTGGTATCATACTTTCAGGGAGACAAAATCGCTCTCGCCTCGACCGGTGCTCGTGCGATTGCGAAAGACGACAATCCATACATTTACCGAATGGTAGAAAATCTCTGCATCACCGCCGGCCTACCAACTCCGAAAATCTATATCATCCAGTCCCCTGCCTTGAACGCTTTCGCGACAGGGCGAGATCCACAGCACGCGAGTATCGCACTCACGACTGGTATTATAGAAGCTCTCGAAAATGAAGAGCTCGAAGGTGTGATCGCTCACGAACTCTCCCATGTCCAGAATTATGATATTCGCCTCATGACCATGGTCGTCGTGCTCGTCGGCGCCATCGCACTCATGTCGAATATGTTTTTCCACGGAGGAATGTTTCGCGGACGACGCAGTTCAAATAATGACAGCAACTCCTCGATTGGTGGCATTTTGGCGATTGTCGGTATCGTTCTTCTCATTCTCTCACCGATTATTTCTGAATTAATCAAACTCGCAATCTCACGCAAACGCGAATACCTCGCTGATGCCTCTGGTGCCCTACTCACACGCTACCCAGAAGGCCTCGCCCGCGCCCTCGAAAAAATTTCCGTATCCAAAACCCCACTCGCGACTGCCAGTACTGCGACCGCCCACCTCTTCATCTCGAACCCACTAAAACCCGGCATGTCGGTCGCCGGACTTTTCTCGACACACCCACCGATTGAAGAGAGAATCAAAAAATTGCGTGGAATGGCCTAAAAATCTATTACAAAATCCCACCGAAAGGTGGGATTTTTTGGAGCCGTTGTCGGGAATTGAACCCGAGACCTTTTCCTTACCATGGAAATGCTCTACCAACTGAGCTACAACGGCATTACTTCGCTAAAGCTTCGTCACGCAAGCATAAAGTGCCAGTATTTTACTATAAATACCACCCGAATGTCAACCGAGCTACTTCTGGCAATGTGGACAATAACAAGTCCCCCGCCCGGCGGTCTTCACACGGCAAATTAGGCCTGTTTTACACTTCTTACACTTTTCGCCTGACCGGCCATAGACTTGTAAATACTTCACGAAATTGCCTTTTTGACCATCACTATCGACGAAACTATTGAATGTCGTACCGCGTTTTGCGATAGCTTTGTTGATCACTTTTTTGATACTTGAAAATAGCTTTTTTCTCTCACCAATCGTGAGACTGTCTGCCCGCCGCATCGGTCGCACTCCAGCAAGAAAACAAGCCTCGTCCACATAAATATTACCTAATCCGGAAAATATTTTTTGATTGAGCAAAAGTGCCTTGACCGAAGTTTTTCTGCCGACAAATACTCCTTTGAAATTTTCCCAAATGAACGACGCTGTAAGTGGTTCAATACCATAATTTCGTAAAACTTTTTTCAAATCGTTCTCCTCTACCACTTGCCAATATCCGAACCGACGCAAATCATTGAAATACAAACGTGAACCATCAGAAAAATCCAGCCACGCCCGCATATACTTATTCTCCCCCGCACTGGCTCGCTCATCACGAAGCGAATGCCCACCACCGACCGACTGTCTGCCTTTCACCCAAATCAGTTGTCCAGTCATTTTCAAATGCACGAGCCAAAACAATTTTTTCGGCAATTCAAAATATAATAATTTACCAATGCGATGCGCACCAACAATTTTATTATTCAACAAAATTTCGCACACATCCAAAGATGGCGTTTTGATCCGCATTTTTTCCGTGAGATGCACCGCCGTGATTTTCCGATGCAATATTTTCTTTTCCAAATCACGTCGGATTGTTTCTACTTCTGGGAGTTCGGGCATAGTATCTATTATACTAACACATGCGCAACCAAAGTCAAACAAAAAACACCCTTAATATCGGAGTGTTCATGTGTGGGCAGAGAAGGATTCGAACCTTCGAAGGCGGAGCCAACAGATTTACAGTCTGTCCCCTTTGACCGCTCGGGAATCTGCCCCTCGGTCACGACCTGGAGCCATCTGTCGGATTCGAACCGACGACCCACAGTTTACAAAACTGTTGCTCTACCAGCTGAGCTAAGATGGCATAAGCCCTAATTGGGCATTGTCTCTATCCTGTCTAGGAACGAGGATAATTTTTGATTTTCAGGGTTCACCATACGCAAACGCTGGAAACCATCCTCGGCCAATTTTTTGTTCCCCGATATTATACTACTTTCTATGAATAAGTCAAGGTATTTGGGGTTCTGTGGCTCGATATCCACAGCCTGGCGGGCAGCCTCACAGGCCGTATCAGGCGCCCCCGCGGACAGCATCAATTCGGCAATTTTGGCATAACGACTGGCTTTCGCATCATCCATGAGAACACACTTAGAATAATACTCAATCGCCTTCTGTGTATCCCCTTTTCGCTCGGCCAATTCGCCGAGTTTATCCACAGCCATACAATTATTCGGCTGAAGTCGAAGCAGGAATTTGAACGTCTCTTCCGCCTCTGCCAAATGATCATTGCGCAAATACACATTACCGAGACCGTAATAAGCATCGACATTTTTTGCATCGAGTTTGATCGCCTCGATATACTTCTGCTCTGCCGCTTCGAGCTCCCCGCGCTCGAGATGATAATCACCACCCCTGATGATTGCGCGCATTTCCTCTAAACTAATATCCGTCTTATTTGACATTGCTGTTTTTTTCTTTTTTGATTCGGAAATAATTGACTTCTCCAAACGTCTCAAATAATTCCAAAATCTCTCACGCCAAGCATGAATGCGCGCGAAAAACGGTGCGAGAGCTTCTCGCCTACTTTCTTTCGTCTCAACAATCTTTTTGATGGCTTTTTTTCGAATAATTTCGTCTTTTTTCTTCCCCTCTTTCACCTCCGGCAAAGAATCCACATCTAACAATGTGAGTTGGGGTAATCGTCTCGCTACAATCGTAATGATGATGGCAAGAGCGATGACAACAAGGGCAAAAGGCGCCAGACTATATGTCATAATTATTTAGAAATTTCTGAAGCGGAATCGATCAGGGGCACAAAAGTGTCCGCTTTGGCCGAAGCATTTCCGACAAGTACACCATTGATATTACCTTCATTCAGATATGATAGCACATTTTTGGCGTTGACGCTACCTCCATAGAGGATCGGTAGAGATTTACCACAGGTTTTTTGGATTTGAGTGTCGATAAATGTGTGGACTTTCACCGCTTCGGCGACATCACAAGCATCTCCTGTACCGATTGCCCAAACAGGTTCATAGGCAACAATCATTTCATTTCCGTTTATATTCAATCCAGAAAAAGCGCTTTCAATTTGTGCAATTAATCGCTCTTCTCTTCCACCACTATCGCGTTCGGCCTTGGTCTCACCAATACACACGACCGGTGTCAAGCCATTTTCGAGACAGGCTTCGATTTTACGTCTCACGGCTTCGTCTGTTTCACCGAAGATATGGCGACGCTCGGAATGCCCGATGAGTGCATATTTACAACCCAATTCACGATACATGAGAGCCGACACTGCGCCTGTGTACGCACCTTTCGGAGTCCAACTTACGTTTTGGGCGCCGACAGCAAATTTTGTGTTCGCAAAAGCGTCAACAACCGGCTTCGTGGCGATGGCGAGCGGAAATACCGCGAGAGTCAAATCGTGTTCTGAAATACTGGCAGTCGCCAAAGTATTCGCGAGTGCGACAGTCTCATCGTAGTTCATGTACATTTTCCAATTCCCAAAAACGTATTTCATAAATTTTTCGTTAAAACTCTTAAAATATTTCCACACTCTATAAACCATGGCAATTAATTTCTATCACCGTTTGCTCGCCCTGCGAGCTCGCTGCACTGACGCGGCTTCGTTCGCTCTTTTTCACTTCGTGAAAAATCCATGCCTGCCCGCAGTGCTACGCACATACGTTGCAGGCGGGCCCGCTCACGAACCGAGTCTGCTAGAAATTAATTACCACGGTTTATTATATCTAAAACTTAATTTTCTTCGGATCAATATCGCCAATTACCGCCACACGCATTTTATTGAAATCAAACAAGTCTCGTGCCACCGCGCGCACATCTTCGGCCGTCACCTGCTCGATTCTCTTCATGCGTTCTTCCGGAGTTTTTATTTCTTTTTTGAACAACACCTCATTCGCGAAATAATGCGCCATCGCACCTGAATCTTCGAGACCGAGTGTCATAGATCCTCGCATGTGGGTTTTCGCATCTGCTAATTCTTTTTTGGTTGGGCCAGATTTAGTGAATTTCATTATTTCTTTTTTCACCACACCGAGGGCGAGATTGATATTTTTCGCTTCGAGTCCGATACGGACGAAATAATAACCTGAGTCGATGAAACATTCGGCACCACTTCTGACCATATACGCGAGACCACGGCGTTCGCGCACTTGAATAAAGAGGCGCGAGCTCATCGAACCGCCGAGAATCGTATTCATGACTGACATGGCGGCGTTGCGTTTGTCATTATAATCAAATCCAGGAAAGCCCATCATGAGCTGGGTCTGATCAGTCTTTTTCTGTTCGACACGCAAGCGTTTACTTTTTTCTACTTCCCCCCAAATCGCTTTGGATGGAGTTTCACGCTCGGTATTTTTACCACGCACGCCGAAATATTTATGCACTAATTTTTCTGTCTTTTCATCGATTTTGCCAGCGACGACTACATAAGTATTTCCTGGGTGATAGTGACTATCGCGATATTTCACGACCACATCACGCTTCATTTTCATGACACTTTCGACGGATCCTGCCACGTCACGACCGAGATCCCCACGATACATCAATTCTTCGAAAATATTTTCAATATTCATGAGCGGATTGTCGCGATACATGCGAATTTCTTCGGCGATGACGGTCTTTTCGCGTTCCATTTCTTTCTGATCGAATTTGGAATTGAAAAGCATGTCGGACAAAATGTCGATTGCGGTTTCGACGTACTTCGAAGCAGTAGTGATATAGTAACCAGTACATTCTTTCGAGGTGAAGGCGTTGTAGGCGGCACCAAGGCGATCAATTTCACGTGTCAAAACCAAAGTATTCGGACGTTTCTTCGTGCCTTTGAACATGAGATGCTCGACGTAATGTGACGCACCATAAAGCCCAGCCTTCTCGAAACGAGACCCGACCGGAAACATTACAAATACACTCACCGCCGCTGTACCTTCCATCGGTATGGTAATTAATTTAACTTTGTTTTTTAGTTCGGTTTGTTTGAACATTTTACTTCAGTTAGAAATAGCACAGTTTAATACCACAAAACTAAACAAATTATTTCATCTTCTCCGCAAAATAATTTTCGAGATCAGCAATCGCAATTCGCTCCTGCGCCATCGTGTCACGATCACGCACTGTCACTTTCTTATCTTCGAGCGATTCGAAATCGACGGTCACACAATACGGTGTACCAATTTCATCTTGACGACGATAGCGTTTACCGATTGAACCAGTCTCATCGTACTGTGTCATCCAGCGTGAACGCAATTTGCCCTGAATTTCTTCGGTCAAATTTGCAAGTGGTTCTTTTTTCGATAATGGTAAGAAAGCGATCTTGATCGGAGCGAGACTGTGATGCAGACGAAGGACAACTTCTTTTTCATGTTTCGCATCATCCTCGCCACTGCGTGCTTCTACCTCTGTATATGCGTCAGCGAGTGCGAGCAAAGTCGCTCGATCCGCACCGACCGAAGTTTCGATAATATATGGCACAAATTTTTCATTTGTCACCTGATCACGATACGACAAATCTTGTTTGGAAAATTCACTATGGCGGGTCAAATCCCAATCACCACGATTATGCAAACCGGATAATTCTTTCCATCCAGCCCACGGTGTATTGTATTCTACATCCCAAGCGTCTTTCGCATAGTGCGCCCGTTCATCCGGAGCATGTTGGCGCCAGCGAATATTTTCTGGCTTGATACCAATACTCTCATACCACTTCGCATTGAAATCGTGCCAATGTTCCATCCACTTCGCCGCTTCATCAGGTTTCACGAAAAATTGCATTTCCATTTGTTCGAATTCACGTGTGCGGAAAGTGAAATGCTTTGTTGTAATTTCATTTCGGAAAGCTTTTCCAATTTGCGCAATACCAAAAGGCAATTTGAGGCGCATGGCTTCGCGCACGTTTTGGAAATTCAAATAAATTCCTTGGCAAGTTTCACCACGCATATATGCTTCAGTCTTTTCTCCATCGACCGAACCGAGTTCTGTCTTCATGAGCAAACTGAAACTGCGCGGTTCAGAAAGTTCGCCACCGCAATCAGGGCAACGAATGCTTTTCGGATCAATCGGGGCTTCCTTGATATATCCCGGCTCCGCCTGCTTCGCCTCGAGCAAATGATCGAAACGAAAACGGTGATGGCAGACCACACATTCTGACAATGGGTCATGAAAACTCTGCATGTGTCCACTCGCTTCCCAAACAATCGGTGGAGTCAAAATTGATGAATCCAAACCGACCACATCATTTCTCATCTGCACCATTTGTTTCCACCAAGATGCTTTGATATTATTCTTCAGCAAAACACCAAGTGGACCGTAGTCATAGGTGGACGCCATACCGCCATAAATTTCGGCAGTCTGATAGATAAACCCTCGACGTTTCGCGAAAGCGGCAATTGTTTCAAGTGATACTGGCATATTAGATTGACACGCGACACCCCACTGTCGCACAGATAAGATTAAATCGTGTTTATTTCTTTTTCTTTTTCTTCGGAAATTACCTTAATTTTTTCATTGAACTCTTTGACCGATTTTTCTAACTCATCCAACTGGTTGAATTTCTCATCCTCACTCATTTCTTTATTTTTTTCTGTTTTATCGATCAAATCTTTTACCTCTTCCCGCACTTTGCGCACGGAAATTTTCGCCGCTTCGGTCTTCTGGTGTAATACTTTCACGAGTTCTGCCCGTCTCTCGGTCGAGAGAGATTGGAGTGGAATACGAATCAGACGACCATCATTCACTGGATTGAATCCCATCGTGGAATTACGCAAAGCAGAATCAATCGCACCGACGATAGACTTGTCCCAAGGCTCAATCAATAAAGTCTTCGCATCCTGAACAGAGATCGAAGCGACATTTTTCAGTGGCTGATGCGTACCATACGCCTCGACCATGACATCCTCAACGATTGCCGGCGTAGCTCGACCAGTCCGGAGAGACGAGATGTCTTTTTTGTAATGCTCAACCGTCAGATCAAATTTTTCTCGATTAACTTGAACTAAATTCATATTTTTGTTTTTATTATTTATTTCTTCGCCGGTGGCATAGTGAAACCCATGAACAATGTTTCCGGTGTGCTTGGATTCACCCTGATGAATACTGGAATCTGGCCAGTCGGCATTTTCTTCGTTATCCAAGTCGCACCACCGTCATCACTCTTGTAGAATGTCGAACGATCATTGACCGTCGCCGTGTAATACATTTCTTTGTCATTTTT
>DAOOSC010000014.1:0-22458 GCA_035389585.1 Candidatus Magasanikiibacteriota bacterium | reverse complement strand
GGGTGGTAAAAAATAGAGAAACATAATTGAAGAATTTTATGGCAAAACTAATCGTCACTGGTGGGGCAGGATTTATCGGCAGTCATCTCACGGACGCACTCGTCGCCCGCGGGCACCGCGTCATCGTGGTGGACAATCTCATGCTCGGTCAGAAAAAATTTGTAAACAAAAAAGCGAAATTTGTAAAAGCGGATATTCGAAATTTCGCTGTCATGAAAAAGATTTTGCGCGGAGCGGATGCGGTATTTCATCTCGCGGCGGATCCACGCCTACCGCTTTCGATCGAAGATCCGAAAACTACACATGAGATCAATGTGACAGGCACATTGAATGTGCTCGAAGCGGCGCGTCTCGGAAAAGTGAAAAAAGTAATTTTTTCTTCCTCGTGTGCGGTGTATGGTGATCAACCTGTACCATTTCGTGAAGAATTTATTCCAGCACCGCTGAATCCATACAGCTTGCACAAATTAATGGGGGAGGAATACTGTCGTTTGTATAGTTCTCTTTTTCAGGTCGAGACGGTATGTCTGCGCTATTTCAATGTCTTTGGTCCGCGCAAATTGGCCAATGGTAGTTATCCAATGGTCATCCCGATTTTTCTAGATCAAAAGAAGCGTGGGCAAAAACTGACAATTGTCGGCGACGGCAAATCAACCCGTGATTATGTGCATGTGTCTGATGTGGTACAGGCAAATATCTCTGCGTGGGAGTCCAAAATTGGCGATGGTGGAGTCTATAATGTCGGAACGGGGAGACAGGTGAGTGTGAATGAAATCGCCACTCTCATCGGTGGTAAAACGAAGATGGTGCCGGCACGACGGGGGGAAATGCGGTTTGTGGAGGCGGATAATAGTAAGGCGAAGAGGGGTTTGGGGTGGGAACCGAAGATGGGGTTTGAAGAAGGACTTGGGGCGTTGAAGAAAGAATGGAATGTAATGTAAAATGTAAAAATCAAAATGAAAAATTTTGGTGTGGGCAGGTGCCCACATTTTTTATTACAAAATTGTCGCAAAGCGACTCAAAAATTTTACATTAATTTTACATTTTGATTTTTAAATTTTGCATTTCTATTGTCCCAGCATCCTCACAATCAAATTAACCGTCCGCAGAACAATCGACATATCAAGAAGCCATGATCGGTTTTTGATATAAAATAAATCATATTGTAATTTCACGAGGGAGCTTTCGAGATCGGCGGTATAGTTCTGTCTGACCACCGCCCAGCCGGTGATACCTGGTTTCACGATATGGCGGAGAGAGTAGTAGGGCATTTTCTCAGTGAGAATACTGACAATCTCGGGTCGCTCTGGTCTCGGTCCGATGAGGGTGAGATCACCTTTCAGTAGGTTGAGGCATTGTGGCAATTCATCCAATCGGCTTTTGCGTAAAAATTTCCCAAAGAGTGTGATGCGGTTGTCATTTCTCTCGGCAAATTTGACGCCATCTATCTCGGCACTGCCGTCACTTGCGAGGGCGTACATACTACGGTATTTGTATAGTTTGAAAACTTGGCCGTGTAGTCCGACACGGTTTTGGATGAAGAAAATTGGGCCACGAGAGGTGATTTTGATTAGAATGGCGACAATTGGCCACGTGATTATGAAAAACACGAAAAGAATTACGGCGATAATATAATCAAAAAGACGACTGAGACGGTCATAGATAGGGTGATTGAGTCGGCCTAAATTTTCGAGGAACCAAGCTTCGGAGAACATTGATGGGGCCACTCGACCGGTGAGGACTTCGTAAAAAGAAGAATGATTTATGATTGGAACATTTGTGAACAGTAGGCTATATAATTTTTTTTGCATTTCTGGATCGGTGTGTAATTCAGATGATACAATTAAATATCCACCATCTGATTGGGCGCTGGTGAGAATTTTATCAATATTTGCGTTCGGTTCTTTCGGGTCGAAAATTGCCGCTACGCGATAGCCCATTTCTGGGTTTTTTTGTACAATTTCAATCATCTCGTCGATTTCTCTATGAGTGCCGACAAAATACAGTGGCATGGCGAGGCCAGACTTGGAAAATATTTTGTAAAATAAAATACGGAAAATGAAAGATAAAATATATCCAAATACAACAGCGAGGGCGAGGATGGTTTTCGGTGTTATTTCTTTTTGGGGTACGAGGTAGAGAATGGTAATCGTGGCGATAAAAGATAAAATGGCGGCTTGTCCCGCGAGAGCGTAATTGCGGATTTGTTTCCGACTCGTCAAGTCATAAAGCCCTGTCATGTAATTGACTGCAATCCAAAATAAAAATATAACACTAAAAAGTGGTAGATGGTAGATGTATGTGTTAGTTTCGGGAATGGTGAAAAAACGCAAAAATAGGGCAATATACAGCCCGATGAAAAAGGCGATTAAGTCACTTATGATAACGATAAATTGTTTCAATCTGTAAATATGGCGCATAGATTGCCAAAATAGCCTAAATTAGATATACTTATGAAGTGGTTATATTGGGGATTATAGCTTATTTTATGAAAAAAATCAAGTATGCGGGATGGATTTCGAGGGTGCTGGGGATAGCTTTTATTGGCTTGTTTAGCGGATTTTTTCAAGTAAATTCAGTCAGTGCGAAGGTGTCAAATGACCCTAATTTCTATCAATGGGCGTATAAAGACGCCGGGATTTATGACGCCTGGGATTGGTCGACCGGTTCGAGGAAGGTATTGGTGGCAGTGATTGATAATGGTTTCGACACCCAGCATCCGGATTTGCGCAATAATGTTTGGAAAAATGAAGACGAAATCCCAGACAATGGAGAAGATGATGATTTCAATGGTTATATCGATGATGTCTGGGGATGGAATTTCGTGGTCTCGGATAGTGATAATAATGGCGTAATTGATTCGGATGAGAAAAGGGGAAATAATAATCCACGTCCGGATGTAAATAGTTTGGCAGATTCAGAGAAAGAAGAATTTGTTTTCAGTCATGGCACGATTGTGGCGGGGATTATCGGTGGTGTGGGAAATAACAAAAAAGCGGGTGCGGGAATTAATTGGCGGGTGAGATTGATGAATTTGAAAGTGGTGGGTAATTTGGGAATTTCTTCGGATTTGAATGTGGTCGCCAAAGCGATTCGTTATGCGGTCGTGAATGGGGCGGATGTGATCAATCTGAGTATGGTCGGACCGGAAAATTTGGCAGTCAAAAAGGCGATTCAATATGCGTATAAGCGGGGTGTGGTCGTGGTCGCGGCCGCTGGTAATGGGAGCTATCTTTTGGATGAGAATGATCCGATTTATCCGATTTGTGCGGATGATGGTGAGAATGCGGAATGGGTGATCGGAGTCTCGGCCGTGAGTGAGTTGCATCGTTTGGCCAGTTTTTCAAATATCGGTAAAAACTGTATTGATATTACAGCGCCAGGTACGAACATATCTTCTACGGTGAGATATTCTCCCAAAAACGGTCTGAAAGAAATGTATCTCGGAGGGTGGAATGGGACATCGTTCGCGGCACCGATGGTGTCTGGGGTGGCGGCGCTAATCAAAAGTGTGCGTCCGAGCTGGCGCGCGCCACAAATTACCAAAGCAATCCTCTCGACTGTTCATCATACCCCAAGCCAGGATGAAGATACCTATGCGAATCTGTATGGAGCAGGGTTTATTCAGGCGGATCGGGCGGTGGAGTATGCGGTGACCGGGGTGATCCCCCCGAGTAGGGCGAGCGTGATCGGTGGTTTTCGAAATTAATCGATTGATTGGATTGAATTTTTGTGATAAAATACCAATAATTAAAACAATTTAGTATATGATGAACGATATCCCAATTTTTGAAAAAAAGAACGTGCTCATTACCGGCGGCGCTGGATTTATTGGTTCGAATTTGTGTGAGCGATTACTGAAAGAAGCCAAGGTGATCTGCATGGATGATCTGTCCAATTCTTCGGTGCGCAATATCGAGCATCTCCTCCAGTATCCTGATTTTGAGTTTGTGAAATATGATGTGAATAAGCCGATCAATCTGGATGAGTTCGACGAGCTCGATAAATTTCGGGTGAAATTTCAGGGTGTGCAAGAAATTTATCACATGGCTTGCCCGACGAGTCCGAAAAATTTCATGGACTTGCGCATGAATTCTCTCTGGGCGAATTCGAATGCGATGATCAATACTTTGGATTTGGCGGTGAAATATCGGGCGAAATATGTGTTCGGCTCGAGTTCGGTGGTCTATGGTGCGCCGAGTCATGACAAAGTGATTTTTTCAGAGACTGACGAAGGGGCGGTAAATCATTTGTCGCCACGCGCTTGTTATGACGAGGGTAAGAGGTTCGCAGAGACATGTGTAGAGACATATCGTCAGGTGTATGGGATTGATGCGAAGATTGCACGCATTTTCACGACCTATGGGCCGCGCATGAAACTGCGTGATGGATTGCTTATTCCGGATTTCATTTTGGATGCGCTCGAGGAGCGGGATGTGGTGATATATGGTGATGAGACATTTTTTCAATCGTTTTGTTATGTGTCGGACGCGATTGATGCGCTCGTTCGTCTCATGCGGACTGGTCCAGAAATTAATTTGGTCAATGTCGGGAGTGATGTCATGCTCAAAATGGTAGATGTGGCGCATATGGTGATCGAGATGACGGGTTCCAAATCGAAAGTTGCTTTTGAAGAACCTCTCGTGTTTCTGACTCCGAAAGGGATCCCTGATTTGACACAAGCAAAAGAAAAGTTAGGTTGGTTGCCACTTGTGCGTCTCGAGGATGGTCTGCGTAAGACGATTGATTATACGATCGCTTTGAAGGAGTCTTCTTTTTAGTTTATGGTGGGAATCGTCATACCGGCGTACAATGAAGAAAAAAAAGTTGCTCAGGTGGTCAGGTCGGTGATAGCGATCGCGCGCCCGGATTTTGTCGTAGTGGTGAATGATGCTTCGGATGATAATACAGCAGAGGTCGCTGTGGCGGCTGGGGCGCAGGTAATTACACATGAGATCAATCGTGGGCAAGGAGCGGCGCTCGAGACTGGGCATGAATATGCTCGTCGTCTGGGGGCTGATTTCGTGGTGGACTTCGATGCGGATGGACAATTTGAACCAGCCGATATTAGACCGGCGATTGATTTTTTGCAAAAATCCACTACCGATATTTTGATTGGAACGCGGTTTGGTGTGGGTGGAAATAAAATACCGTTTTTCAAAAAATATTTTTTGTTGCCGTTGGCACGTTTGTTTAATCGGATTTTTCTGGGGGTGAAGATGAGTGATGCACATAATGGTTTTCGAGTTTATACGAAACGAGCGTTAAATGAGATTTTTATTAGACAAGATCGAATGGCGCATGCGTCAGAGATCCCGGTGTTGGCTCATAAGGCGGGTCTGAAATTATGTGAGTATCCAGTGCGGGTGTATTATCATGAGTATGGACAGAGACTCAGTGGGGCGGTGAAAATAGTTGGAGATTTATTAATGGGTAAATTTATTAAATAAAATATGTTATTAATTTTTCAAATTTTGTTTTTCGGGTTTTTCCTCACAGCGGAGTGGTCGGTATATCGGAGAATGCGTGAAGGCCGATTACGTCGTTCGGATGGATTATTTTGGGCAATATTCTGGCTTTTCGCACTATTTGTGGTTCTGTATCCGAGTGTGACGTCGATTTGGGCCGGCTATTTGGGGATTGGGCGAGGGGCGGATATGATTGTGTATGTGGCACTATCGATGGTTTTCTTTCTTTTGTTTCGGCAGGGGATTGCGATTGAGTCGTTGCGGAGAAGTTTGACGAAAAAAGTGCGTGATGAGGCGTTTGGTAGGGGGAAGATTGAAAGATTGAAAGATTGAAAGATTGAAAGATTGGTTGCGTGTTCGGGGAAATTTATTTTTTAATCTTGTAGTCTTTTAGTTTTCATTGTATCTGTATGCGTGTTGCTCAAATTGTTTGTACATATCCACCGTATTATAGCGGTATGGGGAATTCCGTGTATGAGTTGTCGGCGGCTTTGGCAAACCAAGGAATTGATGTGGAGGTTCTGACACCGCAGTATTATCGGAGTGACGAGGGGGGAGGAATTGAAGAACAGAAAAAAACTGATGAGGAATTACAGGATTTCGCTCGACGTCTGCCAGCTTCTTTTACTTTCGGTAATGCGGCGATTTTGCCGAATATGAATCAGATTTTGGCGGAGTTTGATTTGATTCATTTGCATTATCCTTTTTTCGGTACGGCTGGTGCAGTACGACGTTTCAAAATTCGTCATCCGCGGATTCCACTCGTCGTCACTTATCACATGGACAATCGGGCAAGTGGGCTCAAGGGGTTGATTTTTTCGGCGTATGCCAAATTTTGGATGCCTCGAATTTTGGAGTCGGCGGACTTATTGATTGGGAGCACGTTGGACTATATTCAGTCTAGTGACGCGTCTCGGATTTATGCGAAGCATCCAGAAAAGTGGATTGAATTACCGTTCGGGGTCGATACGGAAAGATTTATACCAGGAGATAAATCTAGCGAACTTGCGGACGCGTTGCAAATTGATTTGGCGAAGCCAGTAATTCTATTTGTGGGTGGAATGGATGAGGCGCACTATTTCAAAGGTGTGCCAGTTTTATTGCAGGCGATTGCGCATTTGAAAAAAAACGGTAATGAAGTACAAGCAGTGCTCATAGGTGAAGGTAATTTAAAAAATGATTTTGAAAATATGGCGTGGGGAATGGGAATTCGGGAAAATGTGCGTTTTGTGGGGGCAATCGATGATGAGGATTTGCCGGAGTTTTATCGTTTGGCGGATTTGTTTGTATTACCATCTACTACCGTTGGTGAAGCGTTTGGAATAGTGTTGGTAGAAGCCTATGCGAGTGGTGTGCCGGTGATCGCGAGTGATTTGCCTGGGGTGAGGGTAGTGGCTGGTCAGGCAGGGCAGGTGTTCACTGTCGGGGATAGTGGGTCTTTGGCGGAGAAAATTGTGGAATATTTTGCTGGCGATGTGGATCAGGCGGGTTGCTGTCTCGTAGCGCGGCAAGTGGCCGAAGATGTGTATTCTTGGGATAAAATTGCCACCGATTTGATTCCGCAGTATGAGGTACTTGTCAAAAAATTGAGAAAATGATAAAATGAGTGAAGAAAATTAAGCCCTATTTGGGCAGAAAAAATAAAAATATAGAATATATGGAAACACCAAAGAAAAGCGTTTTTGAGCTTTTGGACAATCGCCAGGCTTTCATTGTTGGGACGGTGGTTGGTTTACTTGTACTCTGCACACTTGGATTTTTTGTCATGCTCGGTTTGTATTTTTCGGGAAATTTGGGTGGTGGATCGGTGGCCGGTGAAAAGATTAGTGGTAATTATCCAAAGAAGTTTAGCGCTTGTCTCGATGAGGGTAAAATGGCAGCAAAGGTTTCAGCTGATGAACAACTTGGCGCGTCGCTCGGCGTCAATGGTACCCCAGCCACATTCATCAATGGTTATTTGGTTTCCGGCGCTTTACCATATGAATCAATCAAACAAGTAATCGATGCGGCATTGGCGGGAAAATCGATGAATTTGGAAGCGCTAAAAGACGAAAATGGCAATTATGTGAAACCAGTGACGATTCCAGAATTGGATGATGTGATTTGGAGAGGTAATGAAAATGCCAAAGTAACACTCGTTGAATTTAGTGATTTTGAATGTCCGTATTGTGCTCGATTCACTCCGACAATCGAAAAAATTGTCACAGAATATAAAGACAAGATTCGTTTCACCTATCGTCACTTCCCGCTTTCTTTCCATCAGAATGCACAAAAAGCGGCCGAAGCTTTTGAGTGTGCCAAAGAGCAGGATAAAGGTTGGGAAATGTACACCAAATTGTTCGCCCTTTCAGGCAATCAACAGCTCAGTGTTGACAATTTCAAGAAAGCGGCGGATGAGATTGGTTTGAAATAATATTTTTGGATGGTAAAATGACGAGATTTACACGCCCCGCCTTTATTTCGCGGGGCGTGTTTTATTTTTGAAGAAATTGCGGTATAATACGGTCATAAGGCGCAGTTATGTGCCATGCTATGTTTAGATATATGGGAAACCTAAAAAAGGGTATGTTTATCGGTGCCTTGATTGGTGCGGGATTGGTTTGGCTCAATACGACCAAAAAAGGCAAAGAGGTGCGGGAACAAATTTTGAATACAGCAGAAGATGCTTATGGTAGACTGAAAGTGGAAATTAAAAATTCTTCCACTTATCACAGTTTGACCAAGAGTGAATATGTCAAGTTGGCACGGAAATATGTCGAGAAATATGCGATCGACAATGGGCTCGCAGATAATGTGAAAAATATGGTAATGAAGATTGTGACGGCGCAGTGGAATAATTTGAAATCGGAGTTCGATGAGGTGAAATAGTATGTCGAAAAAAATTGGTCTAGCGCTCGGCTCTGGTGGGGCGCGTGGTTTGGCGCACCTCGGTGTATTGCAGGTACTTGTCGAAAATAAGATTGAGGTGAACATGATTGCAGGGTCAAGTATCGGGGCGTTCATGGGTGTGTGGTATGCACTTTGTCGCGGTCCCTATTTCATGGTTGAGGAAATCAAAAAGAAAAAACCAAAAGACATGGCAGAAGTCATGATGGATTTTGGGCTCGGAGGGGGATTGATAAATGGACGCAAGCTCGAAGCCTTCATCGAGAAAATGATCGGTAAGAAGAAATTTTCGGATTTATCATTTCCCGTGACGGTGGTCGCGACGGATATAGAACATGGTTTGCCGGTCAAATTCACGAGCGGTGAATTAGCGCCGTGCGTACGAGCTAGTATGTCCGTGCCGTTATTTTTTCGACCAGCGGAAATTGGTGGGTTGAAACTGGTCGATGGTGGACTGACCCGACCGGTGCCGGTCGAAGAGGTGAGAAGTATGGGAGCGGACGTCGTGGTGGCGGTGAATTTGGATGGTGGATTCCTCGCTCACCCTGCGACCGCGAAGAAATTTACTTTTGCGAGTGTCAGTCAACAGGCATTGAATATTGTTCGTCATCATTTGTCGGAATACGAGACGAGACAGGCAGATATTGTTCTGAATCCGGATACGGGGATTACGAGTATTCTCGGGTTGAAGAATTTTTTTGATGTCGATACTTTGGTAGCAATTGGCCGCGAGGCGATGATGGCGGAGTTGGGGGAGTTGAAAAAAATAATCGCGTGAGTATGTTCGATGGTGAAGATCTGATATTCGCGGCGCAGATTGGGGCCGAAATTCCACAAATTGATTTGCATGGCATGTGCCCGAGCGAAGCTCTGTTCGAGGCAGATATGTTTTTGTACAAAAATCCGAATGCCAAAATTTTGCGGATTATTTATGGTGGAGGTCAGGGAATATTGCGTGCAGAGATTTTGAAATATTTACGGGCACAAAAAATCGTGCGAAAATTACATGAAGAGTCGGATGCGTCGGTTTTAGTTTTGATTTAGTATGTGTTTATCGGCACTTTTTGTGGAGATTTTTTGTAAAAAAATAACCACCTCCTACCCAACTTCGCACGAGGCGAAGAGGGGTGGGGGTGGTTTGCGGTCCTACTGATTGAGACAAGCGGTGAAGACTTGGAGGTCCTCATACTTCTGGATATCGTGGTTTTCTCCAATGTCCCACACAGGTGATGAGCATGGAATATGGCTAGGCAACATCCCAACATACTTCATCCCCGCATTGTGTGCGGCTGAGATTATGCCGGCGCAACCAGCTCGACACTCACTCACAACGAGGTCAAATTTCTCTTCACGCAGGTGTTTGAGAAGTTCCTCATACATGATCTGTGCCAAACCTTTGCCCCGCTCAGAAGCACGGACAGCCACTTCGGTGATGTCACCTTTCTTGAACGAGCAACCATGCTCGTTTTGAATACGATGAACATCGGCCAAAGCGATGCCGACGGGGGTACCAGAGTTGTCTCGGATTACTACCGACCAATCTTCGTACAACAGCCACTGAACTGTGTCTGTCGTGAAGTTGCCCCCAACATATTCAGGGAAAGCCTCAAGATACATCGCAAGAATTGCGTCTATATCTCTGTCCTCCCAAGTTTCACCCTTGCGATGAAACTTCAGGGAATAGCCCAAGGGAAGATTCTTTGTTGTCCTTTGTTTTGTGCTCAGGATACTTTCGAGCAACTGATGTTCGGCTTCTCGGAAATGGGGGGGCAGGTTCACACTTTGGTGTGTCCAACCAAAACACGCTACCGTTTGAATATCCTTATGATTCCAGACTGGCATCAGTACCTCACATCTGATTTTGCGATCTCCGCACTTTAGTACCATGTTTCGGGTCTCTTCCATGTTGACCATATGCCCAACAAGACATTTCACGAAACATCGCCCATATTTTTGTTGTTGGACAATTTTGTCTAACACGTGACGTCTGAGGGCGCCTGGATCTTCGAGGATCGTAGTGCTAATCTCTTTGATTGCGTACATCCCCCATGGGTTTATTTCGAAACGGTTACTGCCACTAAGTTCTGAACTCATTGTTCCTCCTGGGAGCGGTATGCTCCAAAAATGTATTTCACTTAACAACCAAAATCCGACCGCCGGATTAAGTTGTGTTTGTTGGAATGAGCAAAGGATGTATTTTTGAGGAAAAATTCATGCTTTGCCCGATCACACTCGTGATCGAATTGTATTGTTTATAAAAAACGCTTAATTATACACTTTTGGGCGTTTTTGTCAATAGCAGGAGGGGGATTGTTTGTTTTGGCTTTATTCTGCGTAAAAATCAGTTCATTGGGATTGCGCGCCAATTATATCAAATCGTCGCTAATTGAAAAGGTTTTTCGGGTGTGGATATGTGGATAAGTGTACAATCCGTGATTGTTGTTGACAGTCAAAATGTGTTATGGTAATTTACTAAAGAAATGTAATGTTCTTTTCTTTGTCCCAGTTTTCTTTTGGTGTGCCGATTGGTGTGTCAAAAGAAGACTGGGAATGGTTCCTAGTCATTCGCGATAAGTCTCCATAAATCAGATGGAGATACGTCGAGGGGCCTATGAATACAATACGACGAAAAAAGCAAAGAACTGGTCCAGGAGCAAGCGTGAGAGAATTACAGCGTCACAAGGATTTGGTAGGGGCGGTTTTGCGCGCAATGCCTGTAGATCTGCCTGGTCATGTAATGCAGTTTTGGATTACAAATAGGAGAGGACTTTCAACGGTCTTGTTTGCTTCTCTTAGTTGGTATCGCTCGGATTATTATATTCGCGATGTTGAGGCTCAATATATTAAGGGACAGAATAAAAGAGTGGATCAATTTGCGGAATTCGTTTCGGCTGTGGTTGGGGCTTTGCCGAGAAATCTCCCAACAGATAATTTGTGGATTAGGGATGGAGAACGACTTAAGAGTGTTCTCAGAAGTGTTTTAATGAATTTGGATATCTAGTAGAGGTCACACTTCCTTCGTTCGATACTCACTATACTTGTGGGATTGAGCGGGGGTATTTTTTTACAAATTTTTGTAGATATCATGTTTGCCAATAGAGATAAAAAGAATGTCGCCGTTTTCTTGGCGCTCAAAAATTATTCTGTAGCTGTCGGTAATAGAAATAGACCAAAGGCCATCAAGCTTTCCGTTTAGTTGGTGAAGTCTAAGAGAGGGGTGAAGTGGGTTTTGTTTGAATATTTTTTCTTTTCTTATGGCAGTTTTAATCAAGCCCCGCGGTATGTCTTTCAACTCACTTGCAAATTTTGTAGAGTACAAAATTACTTTGACAATCATACTAAATCAGCCAAAGATTTTGCTTTTATAGATTTTCCAGCAGCGTATTCTCGACGAGATAATTCAGCTGTTTTTAGTAATTCAGTTTCTGTTATGAGATTCTCATCGGCTTTAAATAGATATTTTACGTAGGCACTCAAAGAATCAAAACCACGCTGTTTTGCTAACAATTTTATCTGACGAACATCAGTGGTTGGAAGTGATAGACTAAGAACTTGTCTCATATAGTAATGTTAATTATGATTACATTGTATTACATATGTAATACAATGTCAATGGGAGTGTGGATAATTTATCGGGCTGAGAGGACATTTCACTCGGTCACAATTGTGGCCTCTTGGAAAAACCTCTCGCCTGCAACGCTGTGCGTAGCATTGCGGGCAGGCCCGTTTTCATCCTTTCCTGTTCAAGCCCTCTCATCCAAACTCGCTAACAAAAATAATCCCACTATTCGTGAGATTGTTTTTGTTAGTCGGGCTAGTGAGATTTGAACTCACGGCCTCATCGTCCCGAACGATGCGCGCTACCAACTGCGCTATAGCCCGATGAGCGAGGGAAACAGTAGGAGCAATCTTGTTGTTTCCCGAGCGAAGAGGAGCTATATGCGAACATATAGCCCGATTGATGCTGTCCATTATATATCAATCAGTGAAATAAATCAAGCGTTGCCCTATGCACGGTAGTATGGTAAAATATCTCAAAAGGGGGTACCCTTATTTTTCTCTATGAAATCAATTAAATCATACTTGGAGGAGGCTATAAAAAAGGACGCTTCCGATCTGCACTTGATTGCCGGTGAAAAACCTGTAATTCGAGTTGAGGGGGAACTTATCGAAATTGAAAAAATTGAGTTGCCAGAAAAAGAATTAGAGCGGGAAATTTTAGGCCTACTGAGTGTTGATCAAAAGAAAAAATTTATAGAAGAGATGGATTTGGATTTCGGTTTGGAGAATGGTGGTGTACGTTTTCGTGTCAATGTACATCGTCAAGAGGGGAAAATTGGTTTTGCGGCGCGCGCGATTCCGGCGGACATTCCTACTCCGGAAGATCTTCGGTTTGAGCCAATTTTGACGGAATTTACAAAACTTTTGGACGGTCTAGTGCTCGTCGTCGGTCCGACAGGACATGGTAAATCGACCACGCTCGCTTCGATGATCGAGGAGATAAACAAAACTCGTAAAACGCATATTGTCACAGTGGAAGATCCGGTCGAATTTGTTTTCAAAGATAAAATGAGTTTAATTGAACAGCGTGAAATTGGCACTGATACCGTTTCGTTTGCGTCAGCTTTGAAACATGTTCTGCGTCAGGATCCAAATGTGATTCTTGTCGGTGAAATGCGCGATCCGGAGACAATCGCGACTGTGCTCACAGCGGCTGAGACTGGACATCTCGTCCTCTCGACGCTACATACTTCGAGTGCGGCTGAAGCGGTGGAGAGAATCGTCGATGTTTTCGAGGGGGCGAAGCAAAAACAAGTTTTGACTCAGCTTGGCTCGGTTCTGCGTGGTGTAGTGTCGCAACAATTGATAATGACCAAAAAAGGCGGGCGAGTAGCGGCGCGGGAAATTCTCGTGAATACTCCGGCCGTAGCTAATTTGATCAAAGAAAATAATATCTCCCAAATTCGTTCCGCAATTCAGACAGGCGCAAAAGACGGTATGCAAACAATGGAAAACGCGCTGAAAGATTTGTTCAAGGATGGTTTGATTGATAAAGAAACGGTAGAAAGACGTTCGGGGAGACAGAAAAAATATTAAACGATTTATCACAAATGATGAATGCGCACGTGGAAAAAAGAGAATCGTTCAAGTTTTCCGGGAATTGGCGGCTGAATTTCCTGTATTTTTGTTTTGTAATTTTGGCTATTGCGGCGGCGGCTCGATTATTCTATATTGCGGTCTATCAGCACGATTTCTATTTGGCGATTGCGACCGGCTCACATGAACTTTACTCGAAACTTTTTCCGGAGCGGGGAGAAGTTTTTATTCGTGATTCTCGCACAAATGAGAACTATCCGTTGGCGATGAATCGGGATTACTATGCTCTGTATTTCGACACGACAAAAATCAAGGATGATGAGACGGCGAGTACGACGGTGGCGAAATTAGCGGAAATTTTCAATTATGATACAGCACGACAGGCGGTAGTTTTTTCTCAGTTGAATAAACGGACGGATTTGTATGAAATTGTTGAGAAAAAATTAGAAGACAACGTGATGAAAAAAATCGAAGCAATGAATTTGCCTGGAGCGAATTTTTCACGACGATCATATCGATTTTATCCGGAAAATGTCATGGCTTCGGCTGTCTCTGGTTTCGTAGGTAAAGATGACAACGATGTCGATGTCGGACGATATGGGGTTGAGGGATACTGGAACAAAGAAATGTCGGGAAGTGGCGGGCTCATGGTCGGGGCGCGAAGTGCCAAAGGTAGTCTGATTCCTCTGCAGGATTGGTCGTTTGAGCGGGCGGCGGATGGGGCGGATGTGTATCTCACAATTGATCGGACTTTACAATACAAAGCCTGTGAACGATTGCGAGCTGGTATGGTGGAGTTCGGGGCGGTGTCAGCGGCGCTAATCATGATTGAGCCGGATACGGGGGTAATTCGAGCGATGTGTTCTCTGCCTGACTATAATCCAAATGAGTACGGCAAAGTAGAAAATTCTGAGGCGTTCAACAACTCGGCGATTTTTCGCGCCTATGAGCCGGGTTCTATAATGAAGCCGATTGTGATGGCGGCGGGTGTGAATGAAGGCGTGGTGTCACCGACTTCGCCGTTTCATGATTCGGGAGAGCGGGTAGGGCTATGTGACACACCAATTCAGAACGCAGATGATAAAAAATATGGCGATGTGAATATGACTGGTGTTCTCGAAAATTCGATTAATACAGGAATGGTGTTTGTGGCAGAAAAATTAGGGGCAGAAAAATTTCGTGAGTATTTCAGTAAATATGGTTTCGGGGTAAAAACTGGAATACCGCTCGATTCGGAGGTAGGGGGAACTGTTGAAAGTTTGGGGAAAAAAAGTAAAAGCGGAAAAATTACTTGTGAAATGGCGACGGCTTCTTTCGGTCAGGGTGTGATGGCGACACCACTGCAGATGGTGATGGCGTATGGGGCAATTGCGAATGGTGGAAAATTAATGAAGCCGATGATCGTGGATGAGGTCGTGTACGCGGATGGGCACAGAGAGAAGACTAAACCACAAGAAGTGCGTCGGGTGATGGATGAGAGGACGGCGCGACTTGTATCAGGAATGCTAGGGAGCGTGATTGAGAATGGTCATAGCGCGGGAGGAAGGATTAGGGGATATTATATCGGCGGTAAAACCGGTACGGCGCAGATCGCTGGCTCGGGCGGATATAGTGAAGAAAACACAAACCATTCTTTTGTCGGCATAGCACCGGTGGATGATCCTAAATTTGTAATAATTGTGAAATTTGAAAAGCCGAAAGCAATGTGGGCAGAATCAACCGCGACACCGGTGTTTCATGATGTGGCTGAATTCGCTCTGCGCTATTATCAAATTCCACCAACTAGAAAATAAAATATATGAAAAAATTACTGCAGAAAATTTTGGCTAAAAAGGCACGGAAGATTCTCGAAAAATATAAACCGAAAGTAATCGGGGTGACAGGGTCGATGGGGAAGACAACTACAAAAGAAATGGTGGTCGAAGTCCTGTCGACTAAATTTCGCGTGCGAGGAAATGTGGGGAGCTACAACAACGAACTTGGTGTACCGCTCACGATTATTGGAGCCGGTACGCAAGGTAAATCAATTTTTGGTTGGTTGAAAGTTTTTCGACGAGCGCAAAAGCTGTTGTCTCGAGTGGATTCTGAATATCCGGAAGTTTTGGTTCTCGAAATGGCGGCGGATCATGAGGGTGATATCAAGTATCTAACCGAAATTGCGCCATGCAATGTCGGGATTGTGACGGCGGTGGCACCGACGCATCTGGAGTTTTTCAAAACAGTGGAAAAAGTAGCAGTAGAAAAATCAATCATGGTGAAACACTTACAAAAAAATGGTGTGGCAATTCTAAATCGAGATGACGCGCGGGTGTGGGCGATGCGCGATGTGGTAGGGGCACGAGTGATTTCTTTCGGGTATGCGGATGGATCGGATGTGCGGGCGAGTGAGCCGGGGGTGAAATATGCGCCTGATGGTAGTCCGGAAGGTTTGCTTTTCAAAATTGAATTTGGCGGAGCGATTGTGCCGGTATATGTACCAGGTGTGATCGGGGCACATTTGGCAAACGCGGCGATGTGCGCGACGGCGACGGGGATCGCACTCGGGATGAATTTGGTGGAGATTGCGGCGGCTCTACGAAATGTTGCGACGGCACCAGGTAGAATGAGAATTGTATCAGGTATTAAATACACGACAATTATTGACGATTCGTATAATTCCTCACCTGAGGCGGCGCTCGCAGGGATGAAAACTGTGGGTGGAATCAATTTGCGTTCTGGGGCGGAACGCTATGCTGTGCTCGGGGACATGCTCGAACTCGGTGAATATACACGCGAGGCACACCGACGAATCGGAATGGCGGTCGTAGAAAATAAATTTGATTTTGTAATTTTTGTCGGGCCCGCGATGGTCGAAGCGGCAGAGGCGGCACGCATGTCAGGAATGGAAGAGCATCGGATGGCGCGATTCGATACTGCGTTTGAGGCGGGGAAATTTTTGCAGGACAAATTAGAAGAAGGAGATATCGTGTATGTGAAAGGATCGCGGGGAATGCATCTCGAAAAGGTGGTGTATGAGGTAATGGCGGATCCAGATCGGGCGGGAGAAATGATCGTTTGGAAAAAGGTTTAAGGTTGACAATTAGAGCGGAATTGTGCTATTATATCGGCACAATTTTATGCCATCATCGTCTAACGGCTAGGACGCTGCCCTCTCAAGGCGGAAATAGGAGTTCGATTCTCCTTGGTGGTACAAAAAAAGAACGGCTCCTGAAAAGGTGCTGTT
This sequence comes from Candidatus Magasanikiibacteriota bacterium, assembly GCA_035389585.1. GTDB lineage: Bacteria > Patescibacteriota > Patescibacteriia > Magasanikbacterales > UBA922 > DAOOSC01. The sequence continues at coordinate 5,784 of DAOOSC010000014.1, read as the reverse complement.
CTTTTTTTGTCTCGCAACTAGGATGAATCGAACAAGAAAGGGAGAAAACGTCCAGCCTCGACTAGACGTCGAGTCTAGGCGGGGAGTTTTCTCTTGCGGAGGAAAGCACACGAAAACCCGCTGGTTTTCGTGAAAGCGAACGAAGTGAGCGCGTGAGATTCTCCTTGGTGGTACAAATTTTTGGAAAAAAATATGCCGATTTATTTCTTCGTCATTCGACATTGAAATAAATCGGCAGTGGAGCCCTATTTTATGGTCACAGGGCGGACGGAAATGTACCCTGAATCCTTCATTGCTCGAAGAAGGTTTTCGTTGCGGCGCGCATTCATGACCTCTTGATAGAATGCCCAGCCGTGCAGGGCGGCCTGGCCCGAGCGTATATTGCCGGCCCAGATGTTCATCTGGATTTCGTCGGGGGTGAGAGCTAATACGTGCAATCCGCCGTCGTTGTTGACGAAATTACTGAAACGATGTCTTGTGAGAAAAACAACGCCGACAGACATTTCGAGGGCGATATCTGATCCCTGAGGAAAGAACGGTGGCCGGCGCAAGTAGAGCTGTACGGGCTGAGGTTCAACTTCGGTCTCTTCCGTGAGTTCTCTCAAGAATCCGGCATCGAACTTGTCAGTTTCGTCGACTGCACCACCGGGAAATTCGAGTGAGCTGTACGGCCCAAACGTGCTCAGATCAATGGATCTATTATCGCCAAAAAGTGCGATTGATCTGGGTTGGGCGGGCAAGCGGAATTGTGGGGGGCGCTGTTCTACGATCATGATGAGCCTGCCGTCTGGCAGAACAGGCACGATATTCGTGCCTTGGTAGATCCACGTCCCATCGGGGCGCATCAGTTCGGCATATGCACCGATTTTGTGAATCCCATTGGCAAATTCGGCTGTTTGTCGGCCGGCCGCGTAGCATGTAACTACGCACCGTATTCGGTAAGATCCGTCTACGAGCGTGACGACTTTGCCCTCTTCCCAAGTTTCATTCTTGAGTTTGAGGCGCCAATTAAATTCTGACATCTTATCCTCCCTTGTTTTTGTCATTGCCACCTACCGTAGGTGGGTAAGACAAGGCATATTATCATATTTTCGAAGATTGTCAAGTCTCTGTACAGTCTGGCGCATTTTATCGCATTTACAAAATTACCATTATCCGCTAAAATACCTATACTTAACCGAAATATTATGTCTGATAAATTTACGGCCGTGTGGGTGTCTCATACTTCGATCTCGGATTTTTTGCGTTGTCCACGGGCGTATTACCTGAAAAATGTCTATAAGGATCCAAAAACGAAACATAAAATAAAAATCATGTCACCAGCGCTCGCTCTCGGGCAGGCGGTACATGAAGTGCTCGAGGGGTTGTCGGTCTTGGCGCGTGACAGGAGATTCACTGAGCCGCTCACTACAAAATTTGAAAAAGTTTGGGAAAAATTTTCTGGAAAAAAGGGTGGTTTTCTGGATATGGATTCGGAATATAAATATCGTGAGCGAGGAATGGAAATGATGCGGAGGGTCATGAATAAACCAGGGCCACTCACAGAATTGTCGGTGAAAATAAAAATGGATTTACCGTGGTATTGGCTTTCGGAAGAAGAAAATTTAATTTTGTGTGGTAAGGTGGACTGGTTGCAATATTTACCCGAAACCGATTCGGTGAAAATTTTGGATTTCAAAACAGGTAAATCAAATGAGTCGGATGATTCTCTGCAATTACCAATCTATTCTCTGCTCGTACATAATTGTCAGAAAAGACGGGCAGATTCAGCGGCGTATTGGTATCTCGCGACCGATGATGTACCAGTAGAAAAGAAGTTGCCTGATCTCGGAGATGCGCAAAAGAGGGTTTTGGAGGTGGCGAGGCAAATGAAATTGGCGCGGCAAATTGTTCGTTTCAAGTGTCCGAATGGTGAAGATGGTTGTCCGGCTTGTAGGCCGTTCGAGGACATTGTGGCGGGGAAGGGTGAGTATGTGGGCGAGGATGAATATCGGGGGGATGTGTATATCTTGAAGAGACAAGAGACGGATTTGGAGGATCGGGAGGGGGAGTTATTGTAGTTTTTCGGAGAGGTCTGGGTGTGTGGAAAAACTAATTTTTCAGTGTTTTAATGTCTAATATTTCGCTTATATTAGGCATTTTTGTTTGTGTGTGGGAAGAGTTGGCGACGGGCTGTGTACAAGGGGTTGACAAAAGCGGTTTTTTGTGCTATTGTATGTGGTTCTGTCTGTGGGTTTTTGCCTACGGGGAGCGTTCGTTTCAATTTTCTTTTTTCTTTTGCGTCTACGGGACGCGGACAATGGAGGGTTCCATGAGCCAGAAATTGGGAAAGAATGACTTGCAGGTGGTTGGTGGTGTTCATGCTCAGGACGAGCGGACGGCGGCGAGAAAGGAACGGGAGAAGTTCCTGAGGTTCGTCCGGTCGTGGTTGAAGAAGGAGGGTGCCGATGTCTCGGCGAAGGAATTCCTCTCTGATTCGGAGCGGAATCGGAAGGCGATAGTCGCCTTTTTGAAGCACTGTGAAAGTCGGGTTCCTCACAATCGGAAGTTGGATGAGTTGGCGGCGAAGATGGTGGGGGAGGTTTCTGGCCAGACGGTCGAGACGCAGGAAGTCGTTCTTCCGGTTCCGGCCGTTCAGGAAGTTCTTCCTACTCCGGCTCCGGTGGCTGTCACCGAGGCGATCGTGGTGGAGACTTCGCCTGAGAAGGAGGTGTCTTCCCCTATCGTCACCAAGGAAAAGGCGGTGGGTGGTGCGCGAAGATCTGGTGGTGGTCTCGGGGTAATCCCTGACACCAAGGAACAGGTGATCGACGAGATCCGTTCTGCACTTCGAGACGGTTCCCCGGACGATCATGTCACCAGACGTGTTCGGTTGAAGTGCCCGACATGTTTCGCACCGGCCTTCCCTCCGAATTTCCACCGGCTCCCTTGGTACGTCATTCTGGCGATCAGGGGGTATATCAGCCGCCCTCTGAACCCCAAGGCCAACTCCTATCTCAAGGAGAACTATGAGATTGGGAAGGGTCCGGCACGGGATCTGCTCGAGGTAGTGGCTAAGAGGCTCGGGGAGATTGTCTGGGATGTGTTCGGGATTGATCCGGAACACTTCTGCCCTCCGCGACATGTGTTCTACGCGGTCTCCGAGATGGTGGCTGGTGGCGAACTTGGCGCGTTGCTGTATCTTCTCCCGAGCCAACTCCAGTCTCCCGAGAAGAGGATGGCGGCTGTGAAGGCGCTGTCTGACCCCAATTGGAAGGCGAAGGAGGCTTATCGGAGCGTGGAACTGCCCCAGCAGAGAGATGATAACGGGATTTTGTACGCGATCATCATGCGCTCGGCGGTTCCGTCGTCGCCCAAGCCCCCCGTTGTTCACGTTCAGGGTGCACCTAGACTTAAGACTCGATACCTGGACTGTGTCAAGGAATTACTTGGCAAGTCTGGGATCGAAGCCGGAGAGATTTCGAGGATTGCCTTGCGTTTGTTTGACAAACGGGGTAAGGCTTGCGGCCTGAACAGCGAGTCGTTGGCAGTCAGTCTTCTGCACAAGGTAGAAGACCATCTCTGGGAATATGCGGTGAACCGCAGTGACCAGGCGATTGATTTGGACAGGGTCCCGTTCCAGATCGCCATCGTTCTCGGGCGCGATGCGGAGACATTGGGGGCTGAGGTGGATGCTCTCCGGGCGAAGAGGGCGAAATGTCAGGAGGAAGTTCTCCTGCACAAGGCGTCCACCACCTTCGGTGTCTGCCATAAGGCACCCGCGAAGAGGGGAAAGCAGGAGGAGAAGAAAGACAATGGCAGTAAGAGGAGGTCTGCCAGAGGTTAGTAGTCCGGCTCGCTGACGCGAGTTCCGGATTTGGTAATATTAGGCGGTGGATCCGGTGAGTAATCACTGGGCCACCGCTGTTTTTTTATGCAAAATTGTGTTATGGACACCGGCTTGACAAGGTGGTGGTTTTTGGTATAGTATTGTCTGTTCGTTTGATGGTTCATTTCAACCTAATTTGGTGGAGGAATAATAATGGGTACAGAAGGTTGGTTAGAACAATTTTGGCCCGAAATTATGGTTTGGGTTAATTTGATCCTGATCGCGGTCGGGTCGATTATTTTGGTTTTTGTTGTATCTTTTGCTGAAGGTGCCGCTTGGTCGGTATCGTCGATCGAGGTAATGGCTTTCAAAAATTCGATCGGCACTGGCAACCAGCGAATGATGCGTAAAATTACACTAGCACAAAAACTGATCGCTGATCGGATGACGACAGTGAATTTCATCTTGTTAATGTTGGACACGGTTTTGTATATTGGGCCGTTATTGAGTGGATTCGTTCTCGCGCATGTGGAAATGAATTGGGCACACGGAGTTTTTCTTTGGATGTATCCGCTCGTGAGATTTTTTGCGGGGGAAATTATTTCCAAGAATCTCGGGTACAAACATCGTGTCTGGTTCATGGTATATTTCTCTTGTGTGTTAGTTTGGTTATTGCGTGTGTTCGTGCCGGTGACTCGGTTATTACGTTTATTGAATCGTTTTACTGGTGTCAAAGGTGTACCGATCAAGGAGGAACATGTGATAGCGACAGCGCGAGCGGCGGCGGAGACGAAGGCGATTGCCCCAGGTGAAGCTGATCTGATCGAGCGTGTGATCGCCGTTGGCAACAAAAAAGTCCGAGATCTAATGGTTCCATTGTCTGAGTGTATTCGTGTTCCAATGAAAGTGAAACTCGGTCAGCTGGTCGCCTCTATGGGTTCGGATAAAAAGGATTTGCCGGTTCTCGTAATCAATGAAAAAGAACAGGTGGTGGGGCATCTATCAGCCGATGATGCGGTAGATGTGATGTATAGGACACATGATGATGTACTGAATCTGTCAGTGGCAGGTGAGGGTACTGTCCATGTGGACGCAAATGCCTATATAACTACGATTTTCCCAACACTGAAAAAGGCGCCAGTCGGGATTGTTGAAGATGCTGGTAAAGTCGTGGGTGTGATCATCTTGAAAGATGTGATTACTGCCATGACTGGGGCCAGTGATTTCGAGTAGTTCGGGTTTGGTGGGGGTGGATTCGTTCCGCCCCTCTTTTTATATGGTGTGGAAAAGCAGATTTTAGGTATTGACTTTTTTAATTGTGCGGGGTATAATATTCACGAAATTTATGGCGCTATCGTCTAATGGTTAGGACACGAGCTTTTCAAGCTTGTAATCGGAGTTCGATTCTCCGTAGCGCTACTTAAAGAGAATCTATTTAAAAATGGATTCTTTTTTGTTTGTTTTAGCTAATATATCAATTTACTATTCGTTTTTTTGTTTCTGCTGTACGGGGGGTTGACAAAGTTAATTAATTATTGTAGGATGAGTAGTCACATTACCATGGTGGCAATGTGTACAATTTTGGGGGACTGCAATGGATAAGTTCGAGAAGTTGATCGGGTGCACGATCATCGAGCACCGCTCGGAAGGGCCGGTTGTCGGCAAGATCGAATACACCGGTACCAACGGCGACGGTTCGATCGGGATCGGGTGGCATCAGCACGATTGTGGTGGTCGGACAACGGTCTTTCGTCCGAGGAGCTGGAAACATCGCCAGGTCGCGAACGTCATCTTCCTGGAGCGTACCGCTCCGGACAACAACGATTGCGACATGCCGTGGCGTTCCGCCAACAGCTACACCGTGGTCGTCGATAAGTAAGAACACCGCCGCAATAGAGCTTCGCCCTGGGCTCATAAATCCACAGGGCAAAGTCAAAAACAGATCAAACATGGTCTGTTTTTGTTTTCTCTTGCGG
>DAOOSC010000013.1:14240-23711 GCA_035389585.1 Candidatus Magasanikiibacteriota bacterium | reverse complement strand
GATTCCCTTCGGGAGCACAAAAAAATATTCCAACTTTTGTTGGAATATTTTTATTGTGTGTACGAAGGGAAGCGAACAGGAAAGGGAGAAAACGTGAGTTTTCTCTTGCGGAGGAAAGCCCACGAAAACCCGAAGGTTTTCGTGAAAGCGAACGAAGTGAGCGCGTGAGATTCCCTTCGGGAGCACAAAAAAATATTCCAACTTTTGTTGGAATATTTTTATTGTGTGTACGAAGGGAAGCGACGCGTGAGATTCCCCCTCACTCGAAGCCAAAAACACCCGCCCCCCCAGCGCCACAAAACTCACTCACCCACCACTTTCAACAATACTTCATCCCCCGAAAGCAAAATATTTTCACCACTTATGACATCCCGAGCGATCAATTTCACTTTCGAAGTCAAATTTGTTTGAGAGGGGTTGGCTTTCAGGATCTTCACACGAAATTGCAATGCCGAAGTATCGACAGCAATCGGAAGACTTGGAATTTTCCAAGTCAGCTTCTTTTTTTCAGCGTCAAATTTCACTTCTCCGGCTGGCACGACGAGAGCTGTCTCATCAAACTCAATATTCCCGTACAAATCAGCTTCGAGAGAAATATCCACCAAATCGTGGAAACTATTCTCCAAAACCCATGAGATACCATGAGTCAGACCATCCGCACCAATTTCGTCCTGTGTAGAAAATTTCAAATCTGAATTATATTTAATTTCAATTTTATTTCCCGAAACAATTTTATTCTCTCCCGCTTCATCAAACTGCACCTCTACCGAGGCCGTACCCGAGGCAGTCAAGAATGTCGCTAAATCCATATCTTTAGAATTTTTGACCGGCAAATTAAAATCAATTTCGACCCTCTCGCCTGGTTTGATTTTGGCTAATTTTTTCTCTTCCTTCGCTGTCCAAGTCAGAATACCGCGTCGCAGTGTGTCGGATAGTTGCTCCCCATCAATCGTGCCATCATGCGTGTCTTCAATTCGGCTCCAAGCCATAATACTCTTCGAATTGACCGAAGGCGCATCGAGAACAAAACGAATCCGTGCGTTAGTGATGTCAGCCGAACCAGAGTTGTTGAGAACCAAAGCCACATTGAAATCATCTCCCGGTTTCAACGTCAATAAACCTGCCGATCCGTTGGCCGCGAGTGAGAGATCCACAGAAGTCTTCGTGAGAGTGGTGGTGACTGTTTTCTCTGTGAGCACATATTCTCCCTCCCCCCTCTCACCATATCGACCAATAATACTGAATTTCACCATTGCGGACTCCTCTCCACTATTCGCGAAAACTCCACGTAAATCCAGTTTCGTGGTAGTAGTCAAATCACCAATTGTCCAAATGTTTTGGCTGTTTTTGTCTGCTATTGGTTTGGCTGATTTCACACTGAAACCAGAAGTGTTATCGACAAAAATTTTCAGACCGTCAAGTTTTTCGACAAACTCTGGCAAACGAACAACCGAAACACCGACACCAACCTCTGAACCAACTGGCGATTTCTCAGGCAATACGACTTGCAAATCCAAACACGGTTTGTCTCCGACCACATTTAAATTGGCCACTTTTTGAAATTGTGAATTGAAATTCGCCGGTTCATAATTCAAAAAAGCGCGGACGGACTGCTTTTCACCGAACGAGCCGTAATAACGACCAGAAATCTCAATCGAGCCCCCCTCACCGGCCGCCACCACCCCCAGATCCCAACTATCTTTTTTATCATTACCGACAGGTATCGAACTGGCGCCGAAGACAAAACCTTCTGGATAACGTAATTCCAAAACCACCTTATTCAAACCAATCGGTTGATCGTTGCGATATTTGACCCGAAATGTCATATTTCCACCGGGCGTCACAGACCCATCTCCCAATACTGTGAGAATAATATCCTGTTCACGAAATCCAGATTTCGGTTCGAAAAAGAAAAAACCGGCCCAAACAACACCCGCGAGTATCACACAAGAAAACAATAAAAACACAAAAGCGGAAACGAATCGACTGCGTTTTTTGGCTTCAAAATTTTTCATATTGGGCATACTACCATCTGAATTACGATAAATATCAGTGAGCTCCTGATCAATCCGCGCGAAATTCTCCGTCTGCTTCCGTACTAGTTTTTTAGTTTTGATCATATGATTATTCTTTGGCCATTAGAATACCGAACGCCTTATCCTCCGTCAAAACTTGTGAAAAAGAAATTTTGTTTTTGCCCTGAGTGACAGTCTCATCCGTCTCCGAATCCCACACCTCGCGCCATTCATCCGGATAAGCAATACTTATTTTCAAATTTGGATTCGTACCGGATTGTTTCTGATAAACCACCCGATAGGAAGAGACTTCTCTGGCGCGACCGAGTACGACCTCACGCGCTCTCGTCAAATTGGATTCACTGCGCTCTTCGATACCAATATTAAATGGCAATTTATAACGGAAATACACTTCCTCCGTCGCCCCCGGCGCTACAATCGACCAATTACCAAACACCGTCTTACCGAACTCTTCGGTAATGCGCGTCCCAGTCTTGCCATGAATACTCACTTCTCGTTCGAAATTATTCAAATCCGCGTCGTTCTCGTACCAACTCTCTGGCACAGTGAAAGCGGACTCCTCCGGATACTTGAAACCACCCGCATCGATCAGCTCCGCTCCGAGCGGTACATATATGCGAATATACTCAATGTTCTTCTGACCATAGAATAACTGCCCCGCGAGACCGACATGTGTGCGAGAAATTCTCACTGTGTCATACACTTCCCCACTATCTGTCACTTGCACTTCGTGACGAATCGTCTGATTAGTGACAGCGTTTGTTTTGCCACCGAAAATATTAGCTGAAATGACGTTCAAATAATCCTCACCCGGCACAGCGTCATAGATCTCCCCCGTCCAACCATATTCCGCCATTTTGGCTTGTACTTCCGAATTGGTGGAATATATTTGAATTTCTTTCTCGGCGAGCGCTTCATTCAATTCACCGAGTAATTTGATCGCGCTGGCTGAATTCAACGAAGTGAGTTTTCCTGCCAATTCATTTGTCAAATCACCAAGCAATGCCTTGGGTTTATTTTCCGTCTTATCATAATCAATTTCCACATGTTTCTGAATCTTGTCCACCGCATCATCGGCTGAAATTGCCACACCGAAATTACTTGATTCGACTGGACCCACTACCCGGAGCAAACGCTCCAAAACAGACGCGTTGATCGCGATCACACCATCGATAGACGCACCCCGACCATGACGATAGAACCAGCTCGCTTTGGCAGCACTCGCCGCGAAATCTGGAAACCAATTAGCGTCCTGCAATTCCCAACGTTTGTTGATAATTTGAAGAGGCAATGGAGGTTTCACCGAGATATCATATTGACCCTGTAAATCATAAGTCCCACCACCAGGAATTTCAAATTGGATGATTTTACCCTTCTGAACACCCATGACAGCGAAAGAACCCCAGAAACCACCCGTCGGGCGGAGCTCATTCTCATTCTGGAACATCACGAGATAACGTTGGAGCTGATCCGATCCAAAAATTAATTTTATGGAACGAGACAACTCCTGCAGACTACTCATGTCCCCAATAAAGGCGGAAAATAACACTTTGAAATCGGCAAAAGCTGACTGATACTCGACAGGGAGAGATTCGGCTGAGACCTGACTCAAATCCGCCAAAGCTCGCTCGTATTCCGGAACCCCACTCTGCAGGTGAATACGCAAAAGCTCAATTCGGTCTGTCAGAGATAGATCCTTCCTCTTCTCCGCCTCGGAAACACCCTTGACCAAGTAAGTATTGCCGAGCGCGAGATGTTGACCAGCTGTGAGCAGGTGTTGGCGACTGATGATTTTCTCTCCGATCACCGGCAGAAGTCCGGCGACGAACTGCGCCGCTCGGTGTTCCTTGTCCATGATATTTGTAGCCTCATAAAAAGACGACAAAGCACCATTCAAATCGCTCTCAGCCTGCGGAATATTGGCCGAAAAAGCCGCCACTGTAGAACTCTGCAAGAGAGCGAAAGCGTTGGTACTCGCCGACATTACTCGATTCCCGGTATCACGTAAATTCTTCAAATAACCATAAGCCGGATATGGCAGAATGAGAACGAGAAACAATCCGACCGCCGCAAAAATAAATTTTGGTGACTGAAAGTTGGGTTTTTTGGATGCAAAAAAATTCCACATTGATTGTCTGAGAGAATCCCTGTCCACCATCTCCTCCTCCACTCTCGAATCAGGCGAATCTCCATTCTGAATATCCTGCCCCACACTCACTTCCGGAACAAAGCCTACCGAAAAATTTTTCATTATACTCTCCCGCTTCGGTTCTGGGGTGATAATATTTCGTTCGCGTTTAATTGAATTGAATTGATTCGAGGTGTCAAGTAATTTCAAATCCGGATGGACACTCACGACCGACAGAGAACGATCGAAATTTTCGGGACGAATAAATGGCAGTTCCTGTCGCACTGGGTTGGAATATGAGGGTAATTCGACAGCCTCATCATCATGGCCGAGATCAAGTATGAATTTGGAAGGAATATTCCCAGAAAATGTACGCACGAAAATAGAATGTCCGCCTCCATTACCGATGACCGCATTCTTTTTTTCTCTGCGAATACGCAAAAACTCCGGACAATTGATTTTTGTGTGCCCGGACTTACTACAAAACGAACAGCTCGCTTGGCGTTTTTTCCCCTCTTCTCTCGGCATGGGACAAGAGCTAGTTTTATGTGATTATTATACCATAAAAAAAAATTGCCGCCTACTATCCGGAGTGGATAGTGGCGGCGTGAAGGACGACCTAGCTGAGATGGGTGGAGAATTATCTAATTACACAGTAGTATGTGCTCTGGATAGTGGAATCCCACATATCGGTGGCGGTACCCTGTATCGTGCCATCGGGCAACAACTCGAACGTTGTATAATAACCATCCGTCACCTTTCCAACAGAGGGACAAGAAAAGAAGTAGATACCCCCTATCGTGACATTCTCATACCTCAGAGTGAACTCCATCTCATGCCTTTCAAAGATCTCGACCACTGCGGTTCTGAGATAACTTCCATCATTTCGGTAACAGTCCCACACCCCGCAATATGCGGAACATTTCTGTTCCAAGTCAACTGCGGTGCTCGTCTCTTCGATTTCAAAGTCCGCGACCAAATCGGTAGTCAACTCAGCCCCAGCTACATCAGGCGGATCCTGACCATGATTGTCCTCTACCGTGGCCGACGTGCTATCTTCCTCATAGGCGACATCCGACTGTCCGGCGATATTGTCGCGCGAAAGTTCACACCCGAAGAGAACGAAGGTACCAAACACCAAGGCAACACAAGCAAATTTATTCATTGCGCACCCCCAAACCAAAAAGGTTATGATTGTGATCCGCAAAAATACAGATCGCAAATTTTAACCTTTTTGGTCAAATCTCAACCAAATATATTTTGTAAGGAGCCGTCCTCAAATATATTATATACCTCTGACATATTACAGTACAACACAACCCCCCAATTGTCAATGAGAGGCTGTGGACATGTTTTTGGCTAATTTTACTTACGATTTGGAGCTACGATGATGACATTTTGAAACCTGACCCATTCTTTACCATAAATCATCGAAGGATCACCACTTTCTTCACATTGTTTCACATTTTCTCCAATGTCACCATTGTAACATCCCCCACTCCCCGTCGTCTTACAACTTCCCGTACACCACCCCCAATTATCGAGCACCTGTACTTTCGGTTGGTACACACAAACATAGTCGGAGTTTTCCAAATTACGCACATTCCTCAGATAATTGTACCACTCTTTCGCGGCGTCTGCCGATAGACCAAAATAATTCATGAGTCTAGCTTGCAATATACCAACAGGGGTAACATTAAACGAATTATTATCTACCGCTGTTCCTCCTTCTGGCACATCCAAATTTTCACAAGTGTAATTAAATTGCCTGATTACTGGCTGTGGCACACATGACTCTGGACGATTGCCAAATTTCGGAGAAACTGGAGCGCAAATACTCCCAGGATATGCCCCACAGCTCTCTGTGTCTTCCTCCCCCTCACAAGACAAGCCGGTTTCCCAAATTCCAATTTTACACTCAAACCGCACATTTTGAGTATCTCCATCACACCCTGGCTTGAAATTCGGGAAATAACCATCCTGAAGACCGGCTCTCACAGAGTCATCCGTCAAACCGGTCTGATCCTTAGCTTGAAACACATTATTATTCCAATTTACCTTTATTCTCTTTATCGGCATCTGATTGTGATCTGCCCACGCGTAGAACCTCATGACAGCATAATAGCTATCCCACCCAAACAGTTTTTCCTCGGCCCCGTCCCCGAACACATCATTAATGGCAAACTTGTTTTTCAATTGTCTCTTTATTGAATATTGTTCTGAATTGCAAGTCTCACCTTTGCAGGATATCGCGGGGAATATTACAGGCGGTTTGCCTTCTTTGAAAGACACATCATAACTACCTGTCGAGGAAGTTTCTTTATTCCACTTCATTTCTCCAACAGACGAATCAAACTCGTAGTCCCAAACGGACAAAGGATGCGCAAAAAGCTGACTTAACCTGTTAGCTTGTGTACTATTACCAAGACTTGTCTCATCATTCCATTTTTCCGATGGATCAATCACACCCGATGTTTTCACCCCATTCGCACCAAGAAGCGAGGGAATCCCGACATCTGGACTGTCTTGTCCGCCATAATTCAACGGTCCGTACATGCACTTCCCACTAAACCATGAAGCTTGCGTATTTATTGAACAAGCAAAAGGAAACCCTGCCCATTCTACACCATCCTTATACTCACCAAAATACCAGGGATCTTTTCTCGAATCCTGAAACCCAGCACCGGTAACCTGGCCACTACCAAAAGGACTTACTTTTTCCACAAATTCCATTATATTCCCATCAAAATACTTTCTCTTTATTTGTGTACTCCCCCACACGCGATCTGTCCAAGCTTTATTAGTATACTTTTTTTCTGTATTCCCCTTATCAAATACAACCACTGCTTTTTTACACATCGGGCTAACATTCCAAACAACGGCTGTGGACAGCGCACGCGCACGCTGATCACCAGCATCACACTGTCGACTACGATAGCCCTTGAACACACCGGTTGCTTTGTCGAATCGCAACTCTACAGCAAACCAATTAGATGCTACCAATTTACTACACCCTGTAAACTTTGGATTTTCTGCATTATCTAATTCTTCTGACAATACCAACGGATTGATTTCTAATATTGATTTATTATCTATTACCGGGATACTACTTGGATCCTTTTGCCACCACTGCCATTGATAAACCACCTCCTTCGCTCCCGATGAATCATCTTCATATTTTTTCGTTATATATTTACAGTACTCACAATTACTACTATCTTGTCTAAATTGTACTTCATCAGAAACCAGAGAATCAGCTGAAAAACCACCGAAATCCAAAACAAGTCTCTTGTGTGCTGGTTTAGAATCAGAACTAGCATGTTCTAAAACTTTACTATCAACAGGAGCAGACTGTGATCCGGTAGACCATTCAGGCGTATCATCTTTTTTCACATACTCCTCATCCACGAAAACAAGCGTGACACCATCGAACATTGATAAATCAATTTGTGCTTCGAACTTATTTGGTTTATGGACTATGATTCCGCTGTCGAGATTATCCACCGGCTCTGATAAATATGACACACTATTGTTATCATCATTAGAAGTCGGAATAGCACTATAACCATATCTCGCATAACGTGACCCCGGAAACAGAGAAACCTGATAATCTGCACCATCATAAGCATACGCCGACATCAGTCTCGACATGAACTTGAGGTGGCACAAACGAGCCGCTTTGTCATAATACACGGGATTTGCGACATTAAAATATTTCATATCCCCGGCACAATTGAACTTATCCGAGAGTACCCATCCACTGTCTTCGACAGACAGCCCATAACTAGTATCAAACCTCGTTATATATCCGTTCGGGTAGATATCACCAGCCATTTCTGTTGCCTGAAAGGAATTGGGGGCTGTGCCCTCAGTACTACTATAAGAGTCCCAGGAAACAGGGTCGCCACCAAAATCAAACCCCAAATTAGAGAAGTAGGAGAAGGCCATTTTGCTGAAATATGAATAATCAAAACCAAAGTGCTCCGCTCGTTCATAAGCACATTCTGAGAAGGAACTATAATTTTTACCCCCACTATTCACACTCTTATCTTTATACCCTACATATCCCATTGACAGTTTAAATGGATCTAATTCATTGTAGTTCAAACTAGGTGAATCTGGGTTATTGTTCACTCGTGCGTTAGTGAACAAATATGAACTTGCCACCGGAATTTCACCACCACCAACCACCACCTGTTTAAAGATTTTATTATAATAGGTCTTTCGACAGAAATCTTTATTCGGAAAATTTTTCCCAGTCGCAGGTACATTACACACGAAGTCCCTCTTCAATTTTCCCACGCTACTATTGTCCAAACACACCATCTCTGGACCACCATCTAAAGGACAATCGTTCGAATATGGGCAGTCGGCTTCAGTATTATATGTATAGCCTTCATCCCCACCATTCTCTGAGTTATGATAGTTATACAATCTTAGATCAGTAAAAGCTTTGCTTGAAATCGAAATTAGATTATTACTACTATCATACACAGTACATTCTAGTTTCGCCCCCTCGATAGCTTTGCCAGCTGGAAGATCTTCTACTAAGCCACAAGTAGACACAAAAGTATTACCATCTCCCGGATAGCAGGCATTACAAGCAGTTTGGCAAGCCACATTTTTATTTACATCCTGCCCTTGCGGAAATTGATAATTGCAAGCGGCAACACACCCATCATTATCAGAATACCCATCTAATGGCGACTCGCTCTTACACCCATTGATTTGTTGATTATACCAATCATATCCTTCAGTATTTGTATTTTCGCTGAAATCCAAATTCTTTACTGCTGAAATATAAGAAAGATCCGAAGATGGAGAAGCCTCCGCACAATATTGGGTGCTTCTCTTACCACCCGGAGCCACATATCCAGTATTTACATCGTTGAAATACACATCTACTTCGTTGATTGGCAAATAATCCAGCGGGTACCATGTCAAACACGGCTGATCCGGATACGATTTTGTTTCATTCTCCTTGAAACCATAACCGTTAATACTTCGTGAATCATCATATTCGAGACAAAAACCCTTCCAACCCAACAGTTTGGTTTCTTTGTTTTTGAAAACACAGGTGTTCGCCGTCGTCGCGGTTTCACCCTCCTCAACAGGAGGATTACAATCCGCATCCTTATCACAAGGCTTACCAACGAATGCGTCTTCTCCGTTAGCAACCTGACCACTACAGACACCACTGATATTACTGTCGGAAGCATAGGCATAGTACCTCGGTTTCTCTCCACCAGTAAATTCTACTTTATTGTATGAACAATCACAATTTTCAACAGATGTTTTCTCTCCTCT
>DAOOSC010000013.1:0-14140 GCA_035389585.1 Candidatus Magasanikiibacteriota bacterium | reverse complement strand
ATTCTACTTTATTGTATGAACAATCACAATTTTCAACAGATGTTTTCTCTCCTCTAAAACACACATTAGCACTATCAAAACCAGGCGCAAAAGACTTCGGTGACCAAACATAATCATTATAAAACCAATCTTTATCACTAGACACGATCGAAATAGGAAATGGGCTATCTTCACTTGGATAACCACGACATTCTGGCGGTATCAAATACTTACCAAATAGTGAAGATGATGTCAGCGCCTCTTCTACCCCCACGCTTTCTGGTAGCTGGACACACTCATTATTCCAACACATACCACCAATTCCACACTCGGTCTCATTACTCTCAGAGGCTGGACCAGAACACTGATCCTGTGCTTCATTATTCACAAAACCAAGATAATACTTATTTTTATTCACCGACAAATCGTCTCCTACATTCTTTGTCTTGTTTTCCGGAGAAATCAGTTTCAAAGCCGCGGGCGAATATTGATCATAGATCGAATAACCACTGAACTCACGACCATTCGACCAAGATACATTACGTTTTATATACTGTTCATATGTCAGGAATGTGCTCATGAACTCGTTGGAATTTTCCGCGGATTTCGTACAAAATTCATTTGTACCTTGTTGACATAACTGCAAATCATAGCAAGCATACTTCGTTTTCCCAGTACGAGCATCGAACACCGGCATCGAACCCCGGCACGACAACCACTCTCCACACTCACGCTCGCGATCCACTTTCAAAATCAAATTGGCAGAATTCGCGTCGGTCGATACAGGTGACACTAGTTTGTCATCTTCACCCAATTTCGCATCGCTCAATTTGTATGAAGCCGCCGCGTCGTATGACAATTTTGGCTGTTCAGTCTGATTGAACAGAACACAGCCTTCTTTCTGACTCACTTTACCACCACACTCGGTGACCCGACTTTGTAATTTCTTATTATCAATCACATAATACGGTCGGCCACTCGGATAGTCCGCTGTATCGACCGGATCGATAAGCTCGGTACAACCATTCGCCTCCGCCTCACAGACGCCGACTTTGTTCTCATACTGTGTCGTATTATTCGACCAGATACCTAATTCTCCGTTCGGTAAAATATAATTAGAATAGCAAGGCACCTCACCCACAGTACCGCAGACACCACCTGTCGGACAATCATCGTCCGAATTACAATAAGCCGAAGCGGAATTGGAACACTGGCCGACACCACGCAAATACCAGCCTGCTTTACCGCTCTCATCGCTCTGCGCACGATAGTCGCAGAGAGCCCCGCCCGTCAATTGCGGATCTTTGAAATACTGAATATTTTTGCTGTATGTGAAAGCTTCACAGCCCGACTGACGTTCGACACATAGCGTATCTTTGTAATTTGTCGGATTGTTTTTTATGTATGTCTCAACATACTCCATCGCCCCCGCGCCGGCACCCGGCAGGATTCTGTGTTCGAGAGCCGCGCGAGTACAACCAACTTCCGACTCCGCGCAAGAATACTCACTGCGACCAGCAAGGAAAATCGGACCGCTATCCTCTGCAATCACCACAGTCGATGGGGAAATATAAAGAGACGCAGGGAGCTCTTTTAACCAATACCAACTACCAAAACTCTCAATTGTGAAACCAGCTCCACCGTCAGTAAGTAATCCGCCATTATTTGGGACAATCTCCAGTGGAGAATTAATCACTATCGGCTCGTCTATGAAACAAGAAGTGATATTATTCTGCAAACTGCAAGAATAGGTGGTATTATCTAGTGTGACAGAACAAAATGATAAATTATGTTTCTGACCGGCCGGAAACTGTGTCGGATTCAACCGACACTCGACATTATAAGCAACTTTGTCCGCCTCCAAACCGTCTCCTTCGGAATTGGCATAGGTATTCTTTGTCTCATAGAGCGCCTGACAGCCGACTGCTTCCATACGACACAATCTTTCGAATCCAGTCACAGTCACAGGCTCACCCGCTTGATTAGTATATGCGGCACAACCGAGCGCCGTACCTGGTAGAGCGTCATACGGGTATTGATCGCAAGTGACCGGTACATCATAGCCATCTGAAGTCTTCCAAGAATCTGCAATCAAATTCACCGAACCGTTGATGTGCAATAGACGAATATGATCCAAATAATAGTCCCCCGGATCGCCACTGCCGGACGCCGTTCTCTCGATTACTAGACTCACTGGCGTGGTAGTACTATATGTATCACCTCTGAAATATACTGGACCGAGCGTATATTCGCGCCAGTCAGCGCTCACCGGTGAATACACTGTCTCAGACGAACTCAAATCATAATTGAATTCACCGACCGATACACCCGCTTGTCTGAAATATAATTTCAAATTTTGTGGATTACCTTTCGCCCAAAATGAAACCTGATATTGATCGAGGTAATTGATCGTCCCCATCTCAAATTCCTTAGAAATTTGATCACCACTCGTCCCAGCCGGCACTCGGAGAGAGTGCATACCTACCTGAGTCGATTCCGTCGAAATCGTCAAGGAATTACTTGCGCCCATCGACCTCCAGCCCGAGAAAATATCTTCTCCAGCATCTTCGAAACTATCGTATGACACCTGTTCGATATTGTTGGCCGCATTACCGGTGTAGGCGCGACAACCTGCCGCCTCAGCCGAACAACTCACCGATTCACCCGTCGCGTCGATAGCGTTGAACACACAGGTACCCGAAGTCTTGTCATATGATCCGCCGCCATAACAACGTTCACATCTGACGCTTGGATTCACGGTACTCGTAGCGGTATTCCAAAATCCGCCATATTTCTCACATTTCGTCGCATTATCCAAACTAGTGTCAGTGTACAGCTCCGTCTTCGTCTTACGCAGAGGGTGACAAGCATCAGATACGGTAATAACACTACTGAGAAGTCTATAATAAATCTTACCGTCACTATCATACAGAGCGCGACAGCCCGGACTAGCCTGGCCGAATGACCAACCGTCTGCAACAGAATCTTTGTTTATCAAAATATTATACGCATCTTCATTGCAGAGATCATAATCAACTTTCAAAGAAACACCCCGATCGTCCGCATAAGCCGGTGAACCAATCGGGAAATCCGCTTTGATTTTCGCGATCACATCACTCGTAGCATCGTCGCCGAAATCAGTCAGTCCCTGGACATAATCACGATAAGTCAAATCAACCGGTTTCATCTCATGCGTGCGTAGGACAAAACCTTCTTCAGCGGTACCTTCCCAAGAATAATAAACTTTTTTGTTGAGACCGTTTGGTTTCTCACAATATTTGATACTTTTGTAATATTCCAATTTTTCCCCACTATTCGCCACCGTATCCAAATTGGTGAATTCCTCACAACCGACATTTTCCGCCGCGCAAGTCTTCGCATTGGCGGGGATGAAATACATTGGGTATTCCTCTCCGTAGAAAGAATTGGATTCTTGTTTGAAAGTATTGTATCCGACGCACTCGGCGGCGCACTTGTTCGCCGAACTATACTGTCCAGGAATCGCTGTCGGACCAGACAATACCGGCGTAAATAAGTCACAACCGACTTCCTCCGGCACGCAAGCGTTGGCGAATTTTCCACACTCTTCTTTCTGTGGCAAATCCAACAACTGTGGCTTCGTCATCGGCCAATCGACCGCTGAAGTGCTGGGAATAATATCATAACAACCCAAATAATCTGGTGCTTTACGCAAAAACGATGTGGCAGTATTTTTGGAAAAATCATAATCACCAATCTCCCCACTCAAATCAGCCCCGTAGAAAGCACTGCACCCCTCGTCAGATTCACTACACCTCGCGGCGTCTTCTTTTATTTTCGCATTGAAATACGCCACCTGCGGACGACCGGCGTTGCGCAAATCCTGATTGGTCGCGGTACTCTTCACCCAAGTACCATCGGTATTCTGTTCGAGAGAATACGGCGCGCACCCGACCGATTCAGCGTCACAATACAGTGAATCAACCGTGCGAGATAGATATGATACGGCTTGTTTGTCACTACCGAAGTATGTTTTGCAAGTATTGTAATACGCCGGACACACATCCGAACCAATCTTCCAGATATTACGCTCCCGCGTACAATAACCAAACGAATTACAATTACCCGAACCGTCCGTCGCCAAACAACTCGGAGCATCGACACACTCCTCTGCTCGCAAACCAGTCTTCGTATCCATCAAATTGGAAGAGAACACACGCGCATTGCATCGTGTCTCCGGTAGAGTGATGAGCCAATTCGGATCGATCAAACGACAAAATTTATTATTACCAGTCTGTGTTGCTTTGGGGATTTTGCTACCATTCGCATCCTCACCAGCCCAATCGCAAGTGTCAAAATTTTTCACTACATTCTCGAGTGTCCAACCTTCTTGGACTGGATTGTCCGGATCTGCTTTATTGGCCGCAATCTCGAAACCGAGTGGCAGAATACGAGCACGGCGTAATTTTTGGATATTCGAATAACAGTAACCAAATTGAGCACAACCGCCTTTTTCACCATTCAAATTGGTATTATCAATCACCCGACGCGGAGAAATGAGTGGCCAATTACCATGTAAATACCCCCGCTTGATCGCTTCTCTGATCGTCAGTGGCTTACCAGACCGAGCTTCACTCAGAGCCTGAGCGAAATCACTATCGATCACACAATTATTCAAACCAGGTAAAGCCACCGAACCCTTCGGACAAGCTAGAAATTCCTCTACTAATCCATAATTATCTACCGATCCGATTTTGATCGCGAGTAAATCTGCGAAAACTTCTTCCATTTGTTTCCTCGTCCGTGTATAACCACCTTCTTCATAATCCAATACACCAGCAAATGCCTCCGTAGCGCTGTCGCTCGTCTCAAGTAATTTCTTCTGTAATTGAACCAGAGACTCCGAAAGAAGAGTGTTCAAAAACACCGAACCGGCCATTGGGAAAATCTGCCACGCTTTCGCGGCATATACACCCGAGATTTGGTTTGATGTCAGCTGTCCTTGATTTTTGTTTGTCAAACCTTTGGCCTCCTCACCGAAAATAATAGCTGGTGTCAAAATTTTACCGGATACCATATCCGTGAAAGACTTGAAACCTTGGCCCATGATCCGATCCACCATATTACCCTCTTGTTTCGAGACCACTAGACGATCCGCCCGAGCCATCGCACCCATTGCAATCCCGAAATCTGATTCCTGGATATTGATCGAACGTGCGAAAAAAGCACCCGGATCTCCGATTGTTCCCTCAGCCAGATCACCAAACGCGGTGAATCTCTGTTTCAACTGCAAATCCTGCCATTTACAAGACGGTGTCGGACCACCCGGAGTGCCACTCGCATACATACGACGCAGACCGATAGTGATGAAGAGTGAAACGTCGAAATTTGCCGGTGTACACAGATCGACTCCAAAACCACTCGCGAAATCGTTGGCGAAGGTGGCGACGGAATCAAGAGCGAGAGACTCGAAATAGTTCGCCGTGGTCTCTGTATCAGCCAGTGGCAACTTACCCCAATTACCCTGAGCGATGTTCATGGCCGAGTCGTAGGCTAATTTATTCAAAAAATACGAAGCGCTGTTGATGAGTGCGCCCATGGCGGCGGCATACAATTCATCCGAAATACTGGTTTTGGCTTCTTTTTTTAATTCCGGGAGACTTCCAACCTCATATGTCGGAGAACCGGCACCGACAGCGGGCATATTTGCTGATGGATTCAAAACATAAACCGTATCACCTGGAATCGCATGAGTGGCGACCGGTCTTAAAACCGAAATCACCTGACCAAAAACAACACACAAAATCAAACCAACAACACTCAAACGTTTTTTTTCTCTAAACAAAAAATCGAACATAAAGTTTATTTTTTTGTGGTGCTGGAAACCGCACCCGTATTGGCCGTCGGATTGGTCGAGTTCCCAGATAATATATTTGAATCAGTAGAAGAAGGCGCTGGAATAGTCTTCGCGCTCTCCGCGAAAACTCGCATCAATGTCGCATCATCAATCTTCGCCAACTGCTCCTCAGTGAGTGCGCCGCTCTGTCGCACCATTTCGCGCAATTGCGCCGGATCTTTCAAGAGAGAATTGACATCGACGTCAGTATTAGGTTGTGCATTGACACCCGTACCGAGAGTGCTGGCTGAGTTCGCCATAATAGAGGCGGTCCCCACACCTTGATCTGGTAATAAATTATCGACCACATCGGTAGTGCTCGTCGCCACCGCCTCGGCCACAGCACACTCCTGTCCCTCTGGACAATTCGGATCAGTGCCTTGGTCGATCTCGGTCTTATCATCAATTCCATCCGAATCGGTATCTGGAATATATGGTGAAGTCCCGTATGAATTCAATTCATCGTAGTCAGTGAGACCATCATGATCGGTATCAATCATTTTCGAGCGAGTAGCCTCATCACTGAAAGCGAGCTGGTAATCTGCAGGCGTATCCGGCAAACGCAACACAAATGGTCCGTAAATCGTATTACGCATCTGGAGGAATCCGAGCCCTACCACAATCAACGCAAAAACAAGCAACAAAACCACACCGGTCTTTTGTTCCTTGGTCAGGCCTACTTTATTTTGTTCATTATCCATAATTTTCACGCATGGATTTCGCAGATTGTTTATATTATACCAAAAAAATGCCGAACAAACAATAATTGTTCAGCACTTGGGGATAATTTTCGGAAGTTATACACCGCCGACCCACATCTTTACCGAGAGTTCTCCAGAAATACTATATTTAGCTCAAAAATTCGGATATTTCCACCACTAATTTCTTCCACTCGTCCACTGATAGCTCTTCCGCCCGCGCCGTCGCCTCAATTCCGCACTTTTCCATCGCTTCCACCAATTTCGGTCGAGGAATTTTCAATTGACCCGACAAATTCGCTGCGAGCTGTCGCCTCTTCGCCGAAAAGCCCGCTTTCACGACACGTAGAAACATCGCTTCCGCCACAAAATCCGATTTTTTTATGTCTGACACCATGAGCACCGCAGAATCCACCTTCGGAGCAGGCCAAAAAGATCCAGCGGAGACATTGGCAATTGATTTCGGTCGGCCGAAGTATTGAGTAATCACCGTGAGCAGACTGACATCCGAGCCATCCCGCCCCGGTACCGCACAAATTCTCTCGGCAACTTCTTTCTGCACCATGAACAGTAGACAAGACGGGCGATTTTTACCAGTCAAAACTGTACGCACAATATCGGAGGTGATTTGATACGGCACATTTGCCACCACCTTGAATTCCCTGAGCCCCTCCGTATATTTATCCCAATGCGCGAGTGCATTCCCCCACACAATTTCGATATTTGGATGCTTTAAGCACTCCTCTGCCCAATATGTTTCGAGCCTTTTCTCAATCTCAAAAGCCACCACATTTTTCGCCCTCTCCGCGAGCGCAAAAGTGAGTACACCGAACCCAGGCCCCACCTCGAGCACCGTATCCTCCGCACCAATCTTCCCCGCCTCGATCATCTTTTTCACCGGCACATCGGAGATCAGATAATTCTGCCCATAGTTTTTACTAGGAGCGAAGCCATATTTTTCACAGAGTTGTTTGATTTCGGATGGAGTCATACAATTTTAATTTCAAAATTCCAATGTCAAATTTCAAATTTTTGTCATTTGTAATTTGAACTTTGACATTTACTTATTTAACCCCGCCCCCGTATACCGATTCGCCGCATTCCACATGAGCCAGCCGGCATCGGAATATTTTTCGACTATGTCGATTTGCGCGCGGATTTTTTCGGCATCGTAGACTGCACCCATATTGAAAGCCTGAATCCACGGGCGCACACTCGCCCTTTTGCCTTCGAAATACGGCAAGCCTTTTTTCATACCATTTTCGAATACTTCACGTGGATAAGCGGCGGGATTTACGAGTCCCAGGTGGCCTGACGGATAGTGAGACGGATACATCATCGGGCAAATATAATCAATACTATCGACCGCATCCTCGAGACGCTGGCCGATCGACATACCATCATGGCGCTCCATCACGAAACCGAACATATCGATCGAAAGCCAGGCTGGTTCGCGACCTAATTCAGTGCGCAAATATTTGAAAAATTCACCCATCACTTCTTCGCGTGTTTTATCACCATTTGCATAAACAATATTTCTCATCACTCCATCGGATGGAAAACGGACATAATCAAAATTAATTTCGTCAAACCCCAAACCAATCGCCTCTTTTGCGATTGCGACGTTATAATCCCAAACCGCTTGATTATTTGGATTTACCCAAGCCAAACCTTTGTTGTCACGCCACAATCCCCCACTCACACTTTTCAACGCCCACTCTGGTTTTTTCTCCGCCAAAATCGGATCTTGAAAAACTGTTTGTCGCGCAATTGTATATATGCCATGTTTCTTCAATTTCAAAACAAGCGCGCGCAAATCACCAACGCGATTATCAATCAATTTCAAATCCTGCGCCTGTGTATTTTTACTAGCAAATAGAATTTTTCCGCTGTAATCTTTGATATCAATCACTACCGCATTTAATTCTGTGTCATCAATCAATTTTATAATTTCATCCATCTTCTTCGAATTGCCTGCTGAATACGCGGTCAGATACACACCTTTGACTGCGATTCGCGCCGGTTTCATTTTTTTCTGACGCATGCGCACGAGCGGATATTCTGATACTGGACCATCATTCGCCCCATCGACGGCTGCTTGCGCTTCGAGAGAGACGACCGTGGTTTTCCAAGCAAATATCATAAACAGTGCCGCAATGACACCGATAATCACGAGAATTAATGTATACGTCCGATGATACACAATGTGAAATTAGTAAATATAATGCTAAAAAGAAATAATCTGATAACCAAATTTTTCTACGGCCTCCTTTGGCCAAAAATCAATGTCTTTTGTTTTCAAAACATAAGTGACGGTCTTCTCCAAAACCCTTTCTGTGTATTCTTTTTTGTCTTCATCCCACTCACGCAACACCAAAATATCACCCGGACTGCACTGCCAATCCGCAAGTCGTAATTCAAATGTTTTTTCACCATCAAAAATTTTCTGAAAATATTCCGGTAAAATCTTTTTTTCATGTGTCATATAATTTATATTACCACCCCACCTTGTCGTAATACTTCAACTTCACCACCTCTCACCCGCAACAATGTCGTCGGTGAATTCTCCACCAAATCTCCATCATCGATAAAAAAATCAGGAGCAGGATTCGCCGAAGAAAAAACCGCATTAATTTCCGATGATTTGTAAATATTTTTTCCACCAGAAATATTGGCCGAAGTGGAGACTATCGGGCGGCCGACAAATTCTACAATTTTCTTCGCCAAAATATATCCGGAAATTCGCATCGCCACCTCACCTGAATCTGAAATCAATTCCGGTGCCAAATCACTCCCCGCTCGCGCTGGCAATACTAGAGTCAGAGCACCAGGCCAAAATTTATTTGCCAGCTCTCGCGCCTTATCACCAAACTCCGCATATTTTTCCGCCATTTGCATATCGGAGACGAGAATAATCGCGCTCTTATCGTTTGGTCTTTTTTTTATTTCATAAATTCTCCGTACTACTTCGGCATCCGTCGCGTCCGCGCCAATTCCATAACAAGTCTCCGTCGGATATATGAAAACCGAATCACTATTTCGTAATTCATTCTTTATTTCTTCAAAATTTTTCGCGGCAACAATTTTCATATTATTTTTTCTTGCACCAACGCAAATACGCTTCCGAAAGTGGCAATAATTCACCCTCGAGCACACTTTCCGGATCGGTCGATTCATAATCACTGCGCAAATCTTTCACGAGATGATATGGGTGGAGCACATAGGAACGAATTTGATTTCCCCACTCCGCACTTTTATATTCACCGCGGAGATCATTCATCTTTTTTAATTCCTCTTCTTCTTTCATTTTTTGTAATTTGGATTGCAAAATTCGCATCGCCACTTCTTTATTCTGCATTTGCGAACGCTCGTTCTGGCATTGCACGGTGACACCTGTCGGCACATGCACGATGCGGACAGCACTGTATGTCGTATTCACGGATTGACCACCTTTGCCACCAGACATGAAAGTATCGATACGCAAATCTTTCGGATCAATATCGACTTCCGCCCCCTCTTCGATCTCCGGCAACACCTCAATTCCGGCAAATGAAGTATGGCGCATTTTTTCGGCGTCAAATGGTGAAATACGCACGAGACGATGTGTGCCGTGTTCGGATTTGAGGTAGCCATAGGCATAACGCCCGACGACGCGGACCATGAGCGATTTGATACCCGCCTCCTGACCACGAGATTCTGATAGAATTGTCACTTTCCAATCCATTTTTTCGGCGAAACGTGAGACCATTCGTGCGAGCATCTCGGCCCAATCCTGCGCTTCGGTGCCACCCGAGCCAGCATGAAAAGTGATGATCGCATTGTTTTTATCATGTGGACCGTCGAACAGGAGAAAAAACTCATTTTTTTCAAATTCTTTTTGTAATTCAGCGAATTGTGATTCGATTTCGTCTGCGAGTGTCGAATCCCCGACTTCAGATAGTTCAATCAGATCCAGCGTGCGTTTTTCGAGCGATTCCCACTTATCAATTTCTTCCTTTATGCCCTCATATTCCTGTGCCACCACCTTCGCCCGATTCGGATTATCCCAAAAACCAGACGCATTCATCTCGTCCCCCAAAGTTTTCATTTTCGCCTTCAGTTCGCCAATTTTCAGCAAACCTTGGGCTTCTTTAATTTTTGCGAGGAACGATTTCAGGTCGGCCATATCGAGTGTATTGATTACAGATTCTATTCTATCATTTTTGGGGGATTTTTCAAGGGGAACAATTGACAGCTTTCGAAAAACATGGTATCTTTTTGGCTGGATGAAAATGTTCATCTACACAATTTTGGAGGAAATTAATGGAAGGAACTTACGACAAATGCACATTCGTCACAGTGAACGGGATTGAATACCGGTGCTACACCAAAAACAATCCACCAAAGCCCTTTCTACGAATCGAGTACGACGAACGGGGAGAGACTCTCAGCACGGGGCTCATTGAAATCGTCAACTCCGAAACGGAAGTGGTCATTTCTCTGAATTCACCTCTCGCTCGACAAATCGGGGTAGCCGTATCTGAAGAACTCACCCTCGACGCCAACGAAGAACCCGCCAATCACTGCGTCGACTGCGACGGAACTCTCTGCGAAGAATGTGGCGAAGATAGATAAGTCGCCATATCTCCCAACCAAAACAGCACGCTCTTTCTGCTCATTGTTTTACATCGCCCACGACACTCTCGCCACCGACCTTCGGTGGCTTTATTTTTTCTCAATCCTCTTATGTTTTTTATTTTTCAAAAAATTTTCATCCGAAATTACAGAACGCCCGAGCTTTCTTTCAATTTGTTTTCTGGCAGTACCAGCGATTTGTCCACCGACACGCGCATCATCTTTCAGCCTCGGGACACCTTTTGAATCTTTTGTGCGGTGTATTTCTGTCGTTGTTTTTTCTCCGAGCATGGTGAGGATCAACTCGAAATCATTCATGTGGTCGCGCAAATTTTCCCGCTTTAACCCTTTCAATTTTTTGTATTCACAAGGCTTCAGACCAAAGGTGGCCTGAGAAATTTCCGCAGTCAAAATTTCATAATCTTTTTCATGCTCCACCCCTCTTTTTTGCCACTCATCAGTCCATTCTTCACGAACAGCGATACCTCGCATGCGTTTTTCAATCCAGTCTTCTGGATACCCCTTTAATTTGTACAGCACCATGGTTCTTTTGGTCGCGAGTTCGGGGTTTTCTATCTCCTGAATCCTTTCATAACCAACCTTGGCGAGCCAGCGTTTGAATGGTTCGGCCTTGGGTGACGGTATTGATTGGATTATGCGAAAGATGCCTTCTGTGTCGGCACAGTCGGTTTCGTATTTTTTACCGTCGGTAGATTCCAATTTCAGCTGTCGACAAAATGTCGACAGCTGGATCCCCTCCTCACCACTAACACGAACTTTCATTCTATACCAATAATCTCGAGCGTCATTACTATCCGTAAGCGCCTCCACCACATCAACAACCGAAAACCACCACTCTTTTTGAAAAAGAGTTTTCCTGATTTTTTTACCCTTGAAAACGGCGATTTGATTAACCATATCTGGTGTTTTTCACTCTACAAAATATGCAATACTCTACTCCAAATAATCTGATAACCACTCAGTTAGCTCATCGAGCTGTTCTTCATCCAACTTCTCTATTTTTGGTTTTCCAGATCGGAAAAAGGACATTAACTCTTGCAAATTATTATCCACAGAAATTCCACTAACCCGACCCAAAACATCTATCGTTTCACCCCCAGCACAATCACCTTGTTTAAATTCAACAAGATAAAAATAGCCATCTTCTAAAAGAAAATACGCCTTTCCACGATCTGTATCGTACCCGAGCTTTAATTTACAACCTTTAAATAATTTTAGATCAAGTTTTGTGTTGATGCACCATTCTTTAAAGATGTTAGCAAAACTGCCCCGATTGATTTTTTCCAAATTGAACAGTTCACTAAGTTCAAACTCTGTCATCGAATCATGTGCTCTCCCGGCTGTATACCCCGGGCTACCCATTGAATAGCCGTGAAACCAGTGCTCGGCTAGACACAAATCCAAAAAAGATATCAACTCTTGACCATCTGAATCCACAGACTGATCCTTTGACTCAACAAAAAAACTTCTGACCGAAAACCTTGGGGGAGGAGTTATGGAATGAGGAGTTCTGGAATAGTGTTCTTTCTTATTAACGCTTTCTGTTTTTCTTACCTCCTCTTCAAACCAGTGCTTGCCAATCAAAAGTGTTTCCTCCGGTATATTTCCAGCCAATCGTTCGTATTCTGAAATGGTATCCACACCAACAAGACAACTGCCAGCAATAACAGCCTCATCGTTTTCTGATTCTGCAATGAAATTAGGCAAATCTTCATAATTTTGCTTATAATCAATAAGTTTTTGCGAATCGAAATCACTTTCGTATATCCCAATTTGTACTCCCCTAGAGGTAGGAGCGGGATCTCCATACCTATCGCCAAAATTAAACATACATTCATGTGCTCGTCGAATATCAACAATTCTTTGACGCTTATCTTTTATAAACCATAATTGACCAAGACCCGCAAGAGACATGTGTCGGATTTGTTCGATAAGTTCCTTTTGGAATGGTAAGATATTTTTTTTATATTCATCCAAATAAACCATTCTGGCTTTGCAAAAAAGCCTACGGATTTCCTCTATTTCCTTTTCAGAAGGCTCATTTAGATACTGTACAGCATTTAATTGTCTTTTTTCGTCCTCATCAAGATAAGAACGCGGATTCCACTCTGGCGCTTTTGGAAAATTAAATACCGTGGCAGTTCCACTGCCGTCTCGGATGCTAACTTCTCGCGTAAATTGACATCTCAAACTCGATGATTCAGCTTCTGGAATATTAAATTCATTTTCAAGCATATTTTTTTATTTTTTCCACTGGCCGTTTCTGACCAAAGAAATTAATTAATTGATTAAAAACCTCACATGATGTAATAATTCAAATTTTTCCTTTTTTGCAAACCGACACCACGGTCAGTACGCTCGAGGGCAACAAAACAATCATCAACCCCACAACTCGTGGCATATTATAATCAAACAATACCACACTAATACAAACTACCACAATAGCAATTATTGTGGCTAATTTATATGAAAATTTTTCTTTTTGGATATTTTTCACAATCATCATTCCGAGCAAACTACCGAGCGACAGTCCGACAATAGCAAAAAACACCCCACCTGATTCATAGCCGACATTTCCCCCAAAAGCCGGAAAACCAAAATTGCCACCAATTGTCGCTCCGAATATTAGGCCAAATATGCCCATGAGCACACTACACACTAGACTAGACATGAATTGAATGAAAATACGCATATTTTGACTTTTTAGGTCATGATTAATCAACCCTACAGTTTCAGTTTTATGACAATTCCGCAATTATTTATAAACCACAAACCAAAGTCATATCCTCACAATTAGTAGCATTCAATATACATTTATTTTTTTGGTCATTCCAACCCCTACACTCACCCATGCAAGACTCGAGACCTTGGCTGAATAAATCTTGGCCCGCATTAGGGACGAGACTCAAGCATTTGTGTATATAGTTTCTACAAGGTGATTCACAATCTATTT
>DAOOSC010000012.1:0-24134 GCA_035389585.1 Candidatus Magasanikiibacteriota bacterium | reverse complement strand
CGCTCTTTTTCACTATCGTGAAAAAACCATGCCCGCGAACTCGCCGAGTTGCGCCAGAAACAAATTGGGGTGTTCTAAGGTGTATATAAGGCTCGCTAATCTCACGTTTTATTTTATTAATTTAACAATCACATTCCGCGCGCGCGCAAATCGCAATAATCGTTTCACCCAATAAACAAACATCCCACCACGCATGTCGTCGAGCCCGAGACCTGCACCGGAAAACACCACTCCATATTTACGCGCCGAATAAAATCCACCATGTTCGCGCCATTTTTCGAGATCATTTTTGCGCCAAGGAAAAATTTTGTCTGAATCGAAAACACGCAACAGGACTTCGCCCTGATATGCGAGCACGCGATGAATTTCCGCCCGAACCACTTCGAAATTATCTTCGCCATACGACAAGTTCGCGACCACAACATCAAATTCTTCATCTTCAAAAGGCAATTCATGCAAATCACCCACGACCACATCGAGCCAGAGACCATTATTGCGCACCGCACTACGCGCGAGATCCGCGGCAATCGCCGTCTCTTCGAGCGCGACCACACTCACACCGCGACCAAACATTTTTTTCGCATCCATCGCCATACCAATCGCCTCCGCACCGATGAACAACAGACGCGGCAAATGTTCAAATTTACCGGGACGCAAAATCTTCACTAATTCGCGATACAAAAAATACCGAAGAGGACGCAAACGCAAGGCACGCCATTCCTCTCGGGTGGCGACTTCATTTTTGAAATATGCTTGGGGCAAATCAATTGAGACATCCCGTTCTGGTAATTGTCCGCCCCAAAAAGAAAAATCGGATACATCCTTGCCCAACATACGAAAATATTATATCATGGGATCATAATAATTCCTATGACCGGATTCATCCTCATCGACAAACCCATCGACTGGACATCTTTTGATGTTGTGGCTTTCATCCGAAAAATTGTCTCCGCCAAAAATATCGGCTTGCCCGCCGAAGCTCATAGAGTGAAGGTGGGGCATGCTGGCACCCTCGACCCGTTTGCGACTGGCCTCCTCATTGTCGCCATCGGACGCGAAGCGACCCGCGACATCGACACATTTCGCGATATGCCGAAGACCTACGAGGCCACAATTCGCCTCGGGGCGACTTCTGACACCGGAGATAATACTGGCACAATCACCGAAAAATCAATTCTCGAAAGTGAAATTCTCAACCTCGACACAGTCACCAAAGTTCTCAAAAAATTTGTCGGCAAACAACTCCAAACCCCGCCTATGTATTCTGCGAAAAAGGTCAACGGCCAAAAACTCTACGACCTCGCCCGACGCGGGATTGAAATCGAGAGACAGCCAAACGAGATCGAAATATATGAAATCAAAATAAATGAATACACCTGGCCGAACCTGAAAATTACCGTCCGCTGTTCCGTCGGCACATATATCCGCACTCTGGCTGAGGATATTGGGAAGGAATTGGGCTGTGGCGCATACTGTGATGTACTGCGGCGCACCAAGATTGGTGAGTACAGTGTCGAATCGGCCAGCCCTGTGGATAAAGTCAATAAGGAAAACATCCAACAACTACTGTTCCAAACATGAACAATACTAGCAATTTTCTCGTCGATTGACAGACACCCCCAAATGTGCTATAATCCCCCCATATTCATTCAACAACAGATCAGTCCATAGAATCCGGATGTTACAGAATTCAAATGCGAAAGTAATGAAAAAGACGAAGTTTTAGCAAAATTTATGCGTAATTTGGCGGTCAAAAACAACTTCTCTTTTCTGGCTATTTCTACCCACCTGATTGGGTAATTTTGGCATAATTAAGCATTTTTTCTTCTGTAAAGCGGTAAAACCGTGATTCTTGTGACTGACATAAGAATTTTTAATATGTCGGAAGTTTTAACCATCCTCGGCATCCTCGCTGGTATCGGCGCAGGTGTCGCGGTCGGCTGGTATCTGCGTAAGCAGGTCGCCCAAGCCAAGATGAACTCGGCTGAGTCCAAGATTGAAAAAATCATCGCCGAAGCCAAGACCAAGGAACAAGAATTACTTCTCCATGCCAAAGAAAAAGCAATCAAAATCATCGATGACGCCAAAAAAGAAGAAGATGTGCGTCACCAAGATTTACGCCAAATGCAACAGCGTCTCGAACAGCGCGAAACAATGTTCGATAAACAAATGCTCGACTTCGACGAACGCAAAACCAAACTTCAACAAAAAGTCGAAGAGGTGCAAGCCGTCAAAAAACGCGTAGACGAAGCCTACCAAATCGCTGAAGAAAAACTACAAACAATTTCTGGCTACTCCAAAGATGAGGCCAAGGAAGTGCTTTTCAATAACGTAGAAAAATCGATCCACGAAGACTTGTCCGTACGAATCATGAAACTCGAAAGAGAAAATAGTGAAGCTATCGACAACAAAGCTCGCGAAATTGTCCTCGACGCTATCCAACGTTGCGCGACCGACCATTCTTCCGAAACGACTTCATCGGTCGTCAATCTGCCGAGCGACGAAATGAAAGGGCGTATCATCGGCAAAGATGGGCGTAATATCAAAACAATTGAAAAAATGACAGGCTGTGAACTAATCATCGATGAAACCCCTGATATTATTCTGATTTCTTCATTCTCCCCTATTCGCCGCCGTATCTGCCAACTCGCGCTCGAGAAACTCATCAAAGACGGTCGCATCCAACCAGCTCGCATCGAAGAATTCATCGAAGAATCCAAAAAAGAACTAGCTGTGGACATCAAAAAAGCCGGCGAGGAAGCTCTCTACAAACTCGGCATTACCGGTATTGATCCGAAACTAGTCTCAATCGCAGGACGTCTCAAATATCGTACCAGTTATGGTCAGAACATTCTCAATCATTCGATGGAAGTCGCCTACCTCTCTGGTCTCATGGCCGAAGAACTCGGCCTCGATGTCGCCAAAGCGAAACGCGCTGGCTTCTTCCACGATATCGGCAAAGCGGTGGATCAGGACACCCAAGGAACTCATCCGGAGATTGGCGCCATGATTTTGAAAAAATTCAACATGGACGAAGACTGCCAAGATGCCGCTCTCACCCACCACCTCGACAAACCGGAAAAACTAATTTCTCAAGTGGTCAAATCGGCTGACGCGATCTCTGGCGCACGTGTCGGTGCGAGACGCGACACCTATGAACAATATGTCGCCCGCCTCGATGAGCTCGAAAAAACCGCCAAAGAATTCCCCGGTATTGAAAAAGTCTATGCTATTCAAGCCGGTCGTGAAATTCGAGTATTCGTGAAACCAAATGAAGTCGATGACTACCAAGCCTACAACCTCGCCAAAGACATTGCTCGCAAGATCGAAGGTGAACTGCAATATCCGGGTGAAATCAAGGTAATGGTCATCCGCGAAGCGCGCGTGATCGAATACGCGAGATAAGGCAAAAAATTCCGAACCCTGCGCTCAAAAAGTGCGGGGTTTTGATTTAAACGAGAGATGTGGATAAAAAATTTGCCTACATTGACACAAATTGACAGAAGTGATAGAATATCGTTGTAAGTTAAATTAATTCGCGAATGTAATATTCGACATTCGCAAAAAGAAAATTTTATGAACAAAGCAGAATTGGCGCAGAAAATCGCCGAAAAAATCAACGCCTCCAAAAAAGACGCTGAAAACATGGTCGAGACATTCGTAGATATCGTGACAACCACTCTCGCTTCGGGCGGTGAAGTGACAATCGCCGGATTCGGTGCTTTCAGCGCGAAAACTCGCGCCGGCCGCGTCGGTGTGAACCCACAAAACCCAACCCAAAAAATCCAAATCCCACCAGTCACAGTCCCGAAATTCAAGGCTGGCAAGGGTCTCAAAGATGCTCTGAAGAAAAAGGCGTAATCGACCCGAAAATTATTACCAAAAACAATCGCGGGATAACCACGGTTGTTTTTCTTTCTGGGGAAAATTCCCTTTACAAAATCTACCAATCGATGTATAATCAAACCTGTTTTTATGTCAGGGTAGCTCAGTTGGTAAGAGCGAGGGATTCATAACCCCTAGGTCGGCGGTTCGACTCCGCCCTCTGACACGAGTAGTGGAATGTAATACTTCCACTCTTATATTGTGCGAAAAAGCTCTTTTGAACCTTTAAATCTTGAGGGGGACACGAATGGGGAAAAAAGCCAAAAACGTCTTGATTCCGACCGTATCAGAATTCTTCAAACTATACATTGCTGATAATTTATTCAATCTGATGTGTATGGGAAGATGCAACAAAACCACACCCCATGAAAACACAGGGCAATCTCAAACGGTCGAAATCCTACCAACCAGCACCAAATACTACCAAATGCGCTGTTCCATCTGCAGATCAATCTCTTATCGCAAAGAAAATACGATGTTTGCGGAAATTTTGTCAGAGGCTCTCACCACGGGCAACAAGCACAATCACGCCCACAGACCTCGCACGAGACAAGCGAACGCGCCAAAGATACATAACAAACAACAATGAACTGGTAGGGAGAATTACATGGTTAATTATATACATGGTAAAACAACGCTCGATCTCCTCCGTAAAAAACCCGGAGAAAACCTCTACTGTCTCGGTTGTCAATGCAATCGTAAGTTCGTCACACAAACCGAGCAAAAGGCCTTCATCCCAACTTTCTATCCCAACACGCAAACACCTTGCTACCTAATTGAGCTGGTCTGTTCAGAGTGTGGGGCGATAGAAAAATTCTATTCCCCCACTAACGACCCAAATCAGTCACCTCAGAATTTTCACCAACACGAATCGAGAGTACCCCCAACATGGCTGATGGAAATTCAAGTCGCGACATCCTAATCTAGACCAGGCGAAGTTTCATCACACTTTCTGCCACCTACAATTTTTTACTGAAATCAGTAATAAAGCTAGAGGTGGCTTTTTTATACACAAACCCCTCTTTTTCTGAAAGAGGGGCTATAAAATCTCGATTTGTCTTATTTTGTTTCTTTGTGCTTCGTGTGTTTGCGACAGTGTCGGCAATATTTACTGAGTTCCAACCGATTTTTCAAAATCTTTTTATTTTTACGGGAAAAATAGTTGGTGTATTTACACACTGAACACTCGAACTTTATCATGTTTTCTCGCTCTAACGACATATAAAAAAAGATTATTATTATAACCCGCCATGCTCGACTCCATCTACCAATTGAGCTGATCCATGACGAACGAAGACAATTATATCCAGAAAATGGGCAAATGTCAATAGCAAGAAAATTTGATTGACCTTTTATTGTTTTTCCAAAAAAATACGGCCGATGTCATGAGACAACGGCCGAAATAAGCCAAAAAAACAACTCTACCGCAAATACCTGTCTAACCAGCTATTTCTCGGCTGTTTCGACGGTGTTTTCGCCCTGCGGTTTGGTTCCACTATCTTCCAGCTGGACAGGGAAAAGACTCAGATAGCGCCACAAAACAAGCTTGGTGAGATGATCAATCGTCGTTGCGGACTGACGATTGTCCTTCTTGAGAGTAGTGATCTTCGTTTCCGCCAAACCTTTGATGAGACGACAGAGGAATCTCACATAACCTTCGAACCTGTGAGACTTCCTCGACGGCATATCCATAATAGCGCTCTCAATCTTATCCTGCCACAACGATATGAAACGACTCGCGAAGACACAGCCCTCAAACACAGGAAAAAGCCCCACAATGGAGTCGACCGAGGAATCAAAGATATTGATTTTCTCGACCACCTTACTAAGCTCCATAAATCTTTCCTCGAAAGCCTGCACGACGTCGGGATCCTGCAAAGGATCAAAGTGCGTCACATGTCCTTTTTTGAATTCAGCATGTGAACGAGAGATGCAAATTGGTTGCCACCGATCATTACTGAAAACCTGCAAAGCAAATTCAAAATCTAAACGAGGATCGACCAAGAACTTCTGTAGTAGACGTCGAACATAGGTACCCCGATTTCTACGTTCAAGCAAATACACAGGAAGCGCCGAATAACGGTTCGAATCAAGATGGGCAATACTAGCCTTACCCACCGCATCGACATTTCCTGTCAGCAAACAACTATAACCCGAACCACAAAAATTTGACAGATCTACCCTTCTTCGGTCAGGAGATCGTAATACCTCATCCTCAATCAACACTTTTACTTCTCTAGCAAGCGCAACCCGCTTGGAGTGATCGCACGTGGAATCGCCAAACCGATCAGCCACCATCATACTCTCCACCCACCAGATATTCATAACATGCATATTATTTTCATCAACAACACATTCTTCCAGAAACTTACGCAGGAGCGCTCTATTGAATTTCTCGGGTAGAAGATAAATCGAATTGAAACTCCCCATCGCCACCTGTTTGATCAGGGTTTTTTTATCCCGGACGAGACGCATGCCTAACCCATTATACAGTTTTTCCAATAGGCTCTGTTCCCGCCAGAATACCGAATCCGGACGCATCATTAAATAGTCCAGAAAGCTACTATGGTAAGCAGTGAAGAAACCCGGTTGCACCTCACAAAGATGGATGATGACACCAGCCACAGCCGGCGCGACCTCTTGCTCAATCGCGGGGAAGTCTATCATTTTTCGTACGATAGACTCAATTTCCCCACGGATCCTGCTGAGCAAAACAGTATGCCATGGGTTGAACGGGACATTCTCATCACAAGAAGAAGCAGAAATCATCATAATTGATTTCACCGAAACATTCACAGAATCAACATTCAGCTTGTACCGCCACGACCGGACAGACTCATCCAAATGGACGAAGTGTTCCGAAGCAAAAAGACACGCCTGATGTTCTCGACCATTCACTTTGAGACCAGCGAAATTGCATTTTTTCAACAAATGACCAATGAAGGACATCTGTCGATAAAGTGCTGTGGCCGAAACTTTCTCCGACCACATGAGGAATTCTACTGCCAAAAAATACACATCCCAAGACGGCAGAACCCCTTTCTCGATAGCCTTCTCGTGCAAGAGGTTGAAACGTTGGCGATCGGACGAGAAAAGAAAATGGAGCCAACTCTTCTTGATCAATACCTCTCTACGATCCTCGATTGTATACCTCAAATATTCCCGACTTCCAATCTCATAAGGCAAAAATAAATTCCCGATATTTATTTCCGCCACCTGCTCAATCATGCGATCATAGAGAACTGCAGAAAAACGCTCAAAGCCGAAGAGCCTTATCCATTTAACGATCTTCCCTTCCAAAACCCTTCCCTCGAGAAACATCTCGAGAAACCGCTTGTACGAAAGACTGTCGGCCAGCATTTGATCCATTGGCGAAATCAACAAATCACCCGCTTTACCAAAACCCATCAAGGTATTAAATTCCGAAACTGCTCTAGGGCAATCAATTGGTGAACCCTCACCAAAACTCCGAGTCCTAAACAGTTCGGACAAAAGCGCGTCTCCCGACCTCGGTGCGATATGTCGAGGAGGTACTTTTTTTGCGACCTCCACACGACCTTCGCCTGTCGAGACCTGATCTCCAACCTTCTTTCTTTCTGTAACCATGAGACACCTCTCTGTTTTGTTGCCGCATTACGCAGCCATGATGAAAAGAACACAATGTGCACAATTGCACGATGTCACGATAACACCAAAACACCCCCCTGTCAAGCCGAAACCACCTTGCCAACCTACCAAAAACAGAGTAAAATCGATATGTTTTAACACAAAAAATATGCACACAAATAACCCACCAATTGCTCTCATAATCCTCGACGGCTGGGGATATCGTGAAGATCCGACCAATAACGCTATTCATATCGCCAAAACCCCTAATTTCGACCGTCTGTGGGCGGAATACCCTCATACCCTACTCGAAGCCAGCGGTGAGAGTGTCGGACTACCCGAGGGGCAAATGGGCAACTCCGAAATTGGTCACATGACGATCGGTGCCGGCCGGCAAATTTATGCAGATCTCGTCCGGATTTCTAATGCCATAAAAACGGGTGATTTCGCCAAAAACCAAATTTTTCTCGACATGTTCAATCATGTCAAAAATCACAATTCCACACTTCATGTACAAGGACTCGTCAGTCCGGGCGGAATTCATAGTCACACAGATCATCTTATCGCCTTTCTCCGTGTCGCTCAAGCACAAGGAGTGAAACAAATCGCGATTCATGCTTTCACCGATGGACGTGATACTTCACCGACCAGCGCGCGCGACTATTTGACCACTCTCGAAAACACTCTCGCGGAAATTGGCATCGGTTTCATCGCCACAGTTTCCGGTCGATTCTATGCGATGGATCGTGATCAAAATTGGGACCGACTCGCCCGCGCCGAAGAGGCCTTATTCGCTCCGCACGAAAAAATTACGACGACACGTAAACCTTCTGAAATTATTGCCGAAATGTATAATAATGATATTTTCGACGAACATATCGAACCGGTCGTCTTCGCTGACGGCTCCGGCAAAACGTTTCCAATTCGTGAAAATGACGCTGTGTTCTTTTTTAACTTTCGCGCCGATCGCGCAAAAATGATTTCCCAAAAAATTCTTGAACGTACACTCAACAAAAATGTCTTTTTCGCGACGATGACTGAATACGATAAAAATTTATCCGCTCTGGTTGCCTACCCACCAGAAAATATCGAAGCCACTTTGGCAGGCGAAATTTCTGCACATAATTATTCACAAGCCCATATCGCGGAAACAGAAAAATTCGCACATGCGACGTATTTCCTGAATGGTGGACGCACGGAACCGCACAAGGAAGAAAAACATATTCTCATCGAAAGTCGAAAAGACGTAAAGACGCATGATGAAGCCCCAGAAATGCGCGCGCGAGAAATTACTGACAAAGCGATTGAAGAAATCGAACGCGGTACAGATTTCATTTTCATAAATTACGCCAACCCCGATATGGTCGGTCATACTGCCAATGTCCCCGCAATTATTCGCGCGATCGAAACCGTCGATACTGAAATGGGACGTTTTGTGGACGCGATTATCGCGAAAGGTGGCACCGCCTACATCACCGCAGACCATGGCAATGCGGAGGTAAACGTTGATCCAATGACAGGTGAAAAACACACTGCCCACACCTTGAACCCCGTGCCACTAATTATCACCCAGAAAAATGTCATCCTCCGCCCACACGGCACCCTGGCCGACATCACTCCGACCATTCTCGACCAAATGCAAATTCCTCGTCCACTTTCGATGACAGGTATGGATTTGACTTATTTGGAAGGATAATTAAACCCCCTTAATCACCCCTTCCACCTCCGCGATTTTTTCTGCTAGCATTTCAGCAGTGTCAGCTTCGGCGACGAGGCGCACTAGTGGTTCGGTGTTACTCATGCGCATGCTGATCCAGCAATCTGTATATTCGAATAGGAATCCATCGAGGGTGGAAGTTTTCGCGTCTGAAAATTTCTCACGGAGTCTCTCCATGACGGCTTCGCGATCTTCGACCCGAAAATTAATTTCTCCAGAGTGAAATTTAGTTTGAATTGGTTTCCACAATTCGCTTAATTTCTTGCCACTTGTCGACAGAATATGCGCGAAATATAGAAAAGACAAATCAGACGATTCGAGATCATACACGTCGCTATAATACAGATGTAATGACAGTTCAGCCGCAAAAATCGCTTTTCGTTCTTTCATCATCTTTTTTATATTCGCGTGTCCGACTTTACACATATCGGTCGTCGCACCATTTTTTTCCCACAGCTCGCGCACTGCGTGACTGACACGCGGATCATACAGCATGAGACCGCTCTTTTTTTGTTTCAAAATTTCCATTCCCACCATCGCACCCGCAAAACTCGCCGGCACGATCTCCCCTGTCTCATCCACGAGCCCGATCCGGTCCGCATCACCATCGGTCGCAAAACCGA
Source organism: Candidatus Magasanikiibacteriota bacterium (assembly GCA_035389585.1). Classification (GTDB taxonomy): domain Bacteria; phylum Patescibacteriota; class Patescibacteriia; order Magasanikbacterales; family UBA922; genus DAOOSC01. The sequence continues at coordinate 14,303 of DAOOSC010000012.1, read as the reverse complement.
AATCAGCACCCGTCTCGCGCACTTTTCTCTGCAAATCGCGCAATGTTTCAGTTTTCAGAGGATTCGCTTCGTGATTCGGGAAATTTCCATCTGGATTGAAATACATTTTTTCTACCTGCACTGGCAATTTGGCGAGCAATTCATCGAATGTGGTCGAGGCCATTCCGTTTCCCGCATCGAACACCACTTTCAATGGTTTGATCTCTTTCGGATCGACGAGCGCAAAAATTCGAGCATAATAGTCTTCGCACGGATTGAATTCAACTCGATCACCTCGTGTATCGGCTGGCACATGTGAACCTCTTTCCATGAGAAAATATATTTCTGGCAGCCCCGTCGTCTCCCCCACCGGCAAACCATCTTTCATGGTAATTTTGAAACCATTGAATTCCCCCGGATTATGACTCGCTGTCACCATGATTCCACCCATGAAATCATTGTAGTGGGCGCAGGTGAAATTAAATAACGGTGTGGTACATAATCCGATATCGGCCACTCCGACACCGCTCTCCAAAATTCCTTCGATGAGTTCAGCAACGAGTGCTGGTGAAGATGTCCGCATATCGCGCCCAATCACGAGTCTCTGTCCTGATGTGAATACATAGCCCATTTTCTCTCGCAAAAAAAGCACAAAAGCCCGACCGAGATCGCGGGCCATTTCGGGGGTGATTTCGACATCTGATAGACCGCGAATATCATAGGCTTTGAACACATGGGCGGGGTATTTCATAAGGGGTATAAATAATGAAGAATAAATATTTTGCCAATTTGATAAAAAAAGTATATAATATACATCGTAATTTAGCAAGTAAAACGGTATGAATCCTAAGGAACTCCTGGATCGATTTTCGACGCATCTCAAAGACGTAATCGCGAAAAGTATCTCTTTTGCCGCCTCATCTGGTCACTCCTACGTGGGACTAGAACATTTTGTTATATTTCTCGCCGAAGAAAAAGGCTCAGTGGGAGCAGAGATTCTTCTCAAATCCAAAGCCAAAATCGATGGCGTTTTTCAATTACTTGTTTCCCTCCCAGAAGTGAGAAAAGGGCTGAACTCCGAAATCACAACTGCGACCATACCGGAAATGAATCTAGATGCCAAAACCGCTCTCGAGAAAGCCATGCTCACGGCATATGAACGCAAACATAATTATGTCGGCACCGAGCACCTGCTCTATGCGATCGCGAAGATGAGCACATCCACAAATGTTGAACAAATTTTCGCCGCCCTCGAAATCAATCAAAAAACAATCACCCATCATTGTGAAACTATCCTCAATTCTATTTCCAAATTTCAATCAACTGATAATCTCCAAGAAATCGGCGCCAAAATCGAAGAACTGGTTGCCGACTCGCCCGCACAGAACAAAAAAATTCCCAGTTCCTCTAGACCAAAAGAAACTGCTCTGGATTTTTTCACTCGTGATCTGACCCAAAACGCAGAGAAAAGCGACCCTGTCGTCGGTCGCGAACGAGAGATTGAACGAATCATTCATATCCTCGCACGTCGCAACAAAAACAATCCTGTACTTGTCGGCGAACCAGGTGTCGGTAAAACGGCTATCGTCGAAGGACTCGCCCGCCGAATAGCCGAAGGCAGTGTCCCGGAAATCCTGAAAAAGAAAAAAATTCTCTCTCTCGATCTACCTCTACTTCTCTCGGGCACGATCTATCGCGGTGAGTTTGAGTCCCGTCTGAAACAAATTACAGATGAAATGCGCGAACGTCATGATTGTGTTCTGTTTATTGACGAACTACACAACATCATCGGCGCCGGCTCTGGACAGGGCACGATGGATGCCGCCAACATTTTGAAACCCGCGCTCGCGCGCGGCGATTTGCGCTGTATTGGCGCGACGACGATTGATGAATTCAAACGTCATATCGGTTCCGATCCGGCGCTAGAGCGCCGTTTCCAAATGATCCACATAGACGAACCATCCACCGAAGAAACGATTGAAATTATAAACGGCATCAAAAAATATTACGAAAATTTTCACATCGTACAAATCACACCAGAAGCCGTGAAAACAGCGGTTGAATTGTCGACCAAATATGTGCATGATAATTTCCTACCAGACAAAGCGATCGATCTCATCGACGAAGCCGCCGCGGCCGTGCGCACTCGCCGCCCTCTGAATCTCCAAGAGAAAAAATTAAGCAAGCTCGAAACAGAAATGACGAAAGCCGAAATAGAAAAAGCCAAAGCAATCGGACAAGAAGACCTCAATTCTGCCACCAAACTCGCGAAACAGATCACCAGCCTGAAAAAACAAATGGCTGTTTGCCAAAAAAAAATCAATGATACTCCTCGCTCAGAGCGCACACGAGTGAACATGGTCGATATCGCAAAAGTCTTGGCGCACAAACTCGGCATCGCGGCCAATACCCTGCTCGAAGACGATCTCAAAACCGCCCAAAACCTCTCACATCGACTTTCTACTTATATTTTCGGCCAAGACCAAGCATTGATGCGACTCGAACGAGTACTCACCAAATCCACCATTCTCAAAAATTCCGGCGCAAAACCGCTCGCTTCAATTCTAATCGTCGGCCCATCCGGCACAGGCAAGACCGAAACAGCCAAAATCCTCGCTCGTGAATTTTTTCATGATGAAAAGGCCTTCATTCGTCTCGATATGGGTGAATTCAGCGAACAACATTCCGTCTCCAAACTTCTCGGATCGCCGGCTGGATATGTCGGCTACCGCGAACGCAACCGTTTCCTCGATGATTTGCGCGCCCGCCCTTATTCTATCGTCCTGTTCGACGAGATCGACAAAGCTCATCCGGATGTGCGCAAACTCCTCCTCCAAATTCTCGATTCCGGAGAAATGACCGACAGTGCCGGCAAAAAAACCATTTTCAAACACGCTATCGTGGTACTCACCGCGAATATTGGCACGGAATACTTCAAAAGCAACGGCATCGGCTTCGGCGGCAATGCCGAAAAAAATAAATCGGACACCGAAGAAAATATCAAAACAAAAATTCGCGAAGAGTTGGGTGCGAATGTGATTTCGAGAATTTCCGAGGTTTTGATTTATCGCCCAATCACCCGGACGGAAGTGGAAAAAATCGTTCGCCGCGAAGTAGAGAAACTTTCCCGAGAAATCTCCGCGGCGCGAGAGATTTCTGTCGCGATCGACCGGACCGCCATTGACGCCCTCATTCAGCTCTCTCTCGACCCAGACACTGGCGCGCGTCATATCGAGAAACGTATTTCTGACATATTACTCGATACCATCTCCCCCGCTCTCACTGAGATGAAAAATAAAAAAATTGTTTTAACGCACACGGGTGGAAAATTCGACATCCTATGAACAATGACATGACTCAAGCTCAGAGAGAATCCGCTTGGGCACTCAAATTGAAAAAGAATCTACAAACCGAAAAAGTCCTAAAAAACTCCAGCTTGTCGACTGCCCAGGAATACACCCAACTTTTTGAAGAGCTTACATATTTCAGACCACGACTGGTAGAAGCAATCAAAAATCGAGATAAAGAAAAAATCGTCAAATATTTCGAAATTATCTGCAATCTGCGCGCTCGCATCGCGATTAACAATCTGAAACGCGGGCAAGAGCAATTCGGCCGTTTGAGTGAAAGCGCGGTAAAAATTGAAACCAAAAATTTTGTCAAAGAGTGTTATACGCTCACACTCGCTATCAATCAAATCCTACAACCCTAATTATGGCCAATGCCGGTGCGCAAAACATACCTCAACAAGCCAAAAAAGCTGTGGCAACACAATCACCGAAGCTATTTGGTATTTTCAAAAACTCACTCGACACGCTCGCGATTTTCCTCCCGACCAATGAAGCGAGTACGGCCGCCAAACTAATGGCGATGGAAGTGCAAGAAGAGATCGAGAAATATGCTGGAGATATTCTGAAGCAAAACGCCGCCGAAGAAGCCGCGATCCAAGCCGCGAATGCGGTCGGAGTACAAAATCAGACACAAACCTCTGCCCGTAATCAAAATCAGACGCCCACTTCCGCCCCGAATACTCCAAAAAATGCCAATCCACCCCCTGGTGCCCCAACACCAGACACTGGAGGAGACGGTCAAACCAAAGCGGATAAATGGGCGCAAGCCGGAAAACAATCCGAACAAGCGCGCGATGCGACCATGTCTGGAAATTCCACCCCCGACGATGAACAAGCTGATCAAACTGACGACGATATCACCCCACCGACCGAAGAACCTACAGAAAATGATCCCGAATCAACAGGTCCAAAAGCGGATGACGGTACCTATGATCCGAATTCTGAAGAATATAAAAGGCTCAATGAAGAGTTTGGCGATCACTATGGAAATGAAAAAAGGACAGAAGAATCTCAAAAAGAGCCAGATGCTGAAAAAAATAATAAGCCAAAAGAAGAAAACCCAGAAAACACCGAGACAAAAAATGCTGAAGAGCAAACTCCTGTCGAAACTCAACCAACAAAAGAAACAGAAGATACAAACCCTCGAGAACTTTCTCTAATTGAAAGAATTTGGAAAAGAAAAAAAATCAAAGAGCTCCAAAAACTGATTAAACAGGTGGAAGCAATCCAAAAAAGAACGGCTGAGGCTCTCAAAAAAATAACCGCCCCGATCCAAAAACTGATCAATGCCAAGCGAAAACTTTTGTCACCTCTGAAATCTAAACTGCTGGTCCTACGACTACAAATGATCGCCGAAGGAGTTCTTTATACGATCGTAATAGTGGTTGGATTTGTTTTATTAGTAATCGGCGCACTACTGACAATCACCATATTTCTGGCCGTAATCGGATTACCCCTCATGGAAGTCGCCCTGAATGTAATGTGGTGGGGTGTAAGACAATTTACGTCTCGTCTATACAGTCTACAAAAACAAATTTCTACGACAAAAGAGCAAATCAAAACAATCGAAAAAGAAATCGCGGGGCTCCAAAAACAAATTATGACAGCACAAAAAATTTCCAACGAAACCTACAAAAAGGAAACTGCCCAGATCAAAGCTCGGATTGAACAGCTCAATCAAGAAATTTACGGATCCGAACAGAACCGACCTTCCCCTCAAAATCAATAATTCAATTAACATTTTATTAAACATCTCCCTATGGACAAAAAACGCATCCTCTACCTAATTCTTTTTCTCATTCTGTGTATTCTGATTGGTTATGCTATCTACACCGTCTTTTTCAAGAAAAAACCTGCTCCCAGCACAGGAGAAATTGGCATCACCACTGATGAAACTACGACAGGATTCCCAACTGCCGGCACCGGACAAGCTGGTACGGTGGTGGCACCAACCGGAGGATTGTCAACGACTGGTGAAATCCCATCTACTGGCGGTAGTGGAGTGACCCAACCTTCGTCCGTGACAATCGGACAGGAGCAAACCATACCCGGAATCCCTAATAAAGCGATTGATTTACCGATCATCAGCCCCACCCCAGATACGCAGGGCGGCATCGCTAGATTCTACAACGATGTCGATGGCAAGTTCTATCGTGTCGATAAAAACGGAAATACAAAATCTCTGAGCGATGAAGTCTTCTATAATGTGAAAAATGTCGTCTGGTCAAAAACCAGCGACGCCTCCATCATCGAGTATCCGGATGGATCAAATATTTTTTATAATTTCGACACGAAAGAGAAAGCCACACTGCCAAGACATTGGGAAGAATTCAATTTCGCTCCGACAGGAAATAAAATCATCGCGAAAAGTATCGGCCTATCGCCAGAAAACCGCTGGCTCATCACCTCTGACCCAAACGGACAAAACATAAAAATGATCGAGGATCTCGGCGCTAACGCCCGACGTGTCCAAGTGAATTGGTCACCGAATAATCAAATCGTCGCGACTTCACAAACTGCCGATTCCATAAGCGATGATCGTGAGAGAATACTATTTGTCGGCCAAAATGAAGAAAACTTCCCCTCGATGATCGTCGAAGGCCGCGGCTACAAAGGTACGTGGTCGCCTTCTGGTGATAAATTGCTTTATAGCGTATATACAGCACGCAACGACTTCAAACCAGAATTGTGGATTGTGAACGGTTCCGGAGATGCCATTGGAACAGGGCGAAAAATGCTCGGACTCAACACTTGGGTGGATAAATGCACATTCGGAACAGAACGTTATGTATATTGTGCCGTCCCAACTACACTCGCGACCGGAGCTGGTTTCATTCCTGCCACCGCCGAAGACACACCGGATAGAATTTACAAAGTTGACCTCGAAACGGGAATAAAAACAGAAATCGATCTATCTGTTGATTACACAATTCGAACACTTTTCGTCTCCGAAGACCAGGAAACTCTTTATTTCACGACCAATAATTCGAGCGGTATATTACAACTTGCTATATGAAAATAAAATACCTTCTTTACATTTTCATTCCTGCTATCATCGTCGCTGGATTGGCCTTGACCATCCGGATTGTTCAGTATGCCCCACTGCGGCCGAGCGAAAAACAGATCCAAGAAAAACTCGCCCAAATAAAATCCCTCCCCGTACTGGCCGATGATCCATACATCGGATCGAAAAAAGCTCCCGTCACCGTCATCGCTTTCGAAGATCCGGGCTGTGAAGGTTGCTCCAATAGTTTTGATCTAGTACGGACACTGCTTGCTAAATACCCCGAGAAAATTCGAATTGTTTTCAAAATGATTCCGGTGACAAAATTCCCTTATCCGACCGATAAAGCTATCCAATACCTATACTGCGCGAACGAACAGAAGAAATTTGAGACACTCGCTGAATTGACTTTCACCAATTACAATATTCTCACCGACAAAATGCTCGACACCCTAGTCGAAAAGGCAGAAATCGACCTCACCAAACTCGAGACCTGTATGAAAAGCGGTCGTGCCGCTCAATTCCTCGCGCGCAACGTGGAGCTCGGCATGATGCTGAACATCCAATCTGTGCCCACTTTTTTCTATAACAATAAACAAATTAAAACACCGCAACTTATCGAAGAGTGGGAGGCGGTTTTAGGATTATAGTATGAAAAGAATTTTGTATATAATGGTTTTTGCCACACTACTGTTTTGGGCACCACCCGCCAAAGCGGCTCCAACAGCCGTGAAACTTTCCCCCCAGGAAGGCTTGGCCGATGTGGATATTTATCAATACACCTCCGCCTGCGATTCCTTATCCGGTGAAAAGCAGACTATCATGTTCAATAACAAGGTGACATCATTCAGTACTGCATATTTTTTCCAACACGGCGATGTAGTATGGACCACGAGCCGTTACATTAGTTTGAGCGCATCAAAAATCAATAAAACAGCAAAAGATTATGTTTTCATTGGTTTCTCCATATCCGCACAATACAAAGGAGGGCCTTGGTCCGCAGAATATAATTTCCCCTGTTACTACAGTGAGGTACAAGGTGTGATGCAAAGTTTGGGAAAATCCTTGCCGAACAACACAATTCTCGGTTCTTATAGTCGAGGTGGGGCGGCAATCACAAACACTTTCAAAAAATCAAAAATCCCAGCAAATGTCTCCATAGTAAAAACTCTTTTCTTCGATTCATGCTACGGTGATCAGTGCGAGTTCGTAGCCGGACTCGGATCGTCGAGGCGAGGCGCGATGCTGGCTTATGTTTCCACCTCATCGACACAGCCAGGAAACGGTCCGTTTGGGAACGAAAACTCCATAAAAAATCAAGCCGCCACAAAAAATCTCCTCAGTATTTCACAAGACAATGTATATGTCGCCATCATAAGCGGAGCCCATGGAGATGTCCCTGCAAACTGCGCTTGGGAATTCCTGTCAAAGACGGAATGTAACAAAAGAATAATTAGTTCAGCTGGACAAGCTGGCGACATCGTCGGCAAAGGCGGTACCGCTCCTTCTAGCACAGGGTGGGTAGGTGGATCAGGCGGTACATCATCTGGAGGAGCAAGTGGCGGTCTGGATTTTTGGGGAGGTATGACACTGAAAGAAATGTCTGACGAAGAAATATTGAAGATGGTGACAAAACCATCCATAAAGATTGAGATACCTGGCGTTAGTTTCAGCGATCCAACGATCGGTGAAGAAAATGGTTTGAAGTACGCTTTCTTTCCTTTCCTGTCTGAATACATTGGTGCGGTGTATCAATACGCTATCGCTGTCGCCTCTGCTATTGCTGTCTGTATGATTATTTTTTATGGTTTCATGATCACATTTTCCGGTGGCAGTAGTGACAAGGTCGGCACCGCCAAGACCCGTATCACCCAAGCTATCATCGGGCTCATCATCGCCGTCTCTTCATATGTAATTCTCTACACTATCAATCCAGAACTTGTGAAATTAAAAAATTTGAAAGTCTATATAGTCGATACGGTTGAATTGAATACCTGGCTACCAGACAGCTTCCAGGATGGAGTAAATATGACAGGTATGAATTTGACTGGTCCTGGAACGGTGCTTGGCACTCCCTACCAGAAGCCGGTAATTCCAAACCCTTCGTGTGGAAAAAATTTAGCCCAAATAGCAAAAACCGCCGTAGAACAAGGACCTATCTGCAATCGTTCCTGCTCTTGCGCATGGTTTGTCTCAACAATGCTCGAAATCAGCGGTTGCCCGAATAAAACACCAGACGGAAAAGACATACCATATTTCAATTCCGATGCCGATACTATGGTCGCCAACTTACTCACACAAGGAACCAATGGAAACGGATGGAAAGACATCGGAAGCGCTAAACCAAAGGCAGGAGATATTGTGTATTTTTATACAGAGAGAAGCAATATCACTCACGTCGGTATTGTATATGATCCAAACACAAACCCAATGCGGATGATCGACTCTAATGTGAACATCTCCACCTGTTGGGGAAACAAAAAAGAAGAAGTCTACGCAAAGTGCTCATACACAAGCAACGGGAAAACATACAAAGGCGACCAAGCCAGAAAGCAGGTCTACGCGGACGCTCAACCCGGAGCTCTCGGCGGTCAACAAATTGCAAGCTACAATGAATGCGTGGCTTCAGTTGGGGTGTGTCCACCAACTCTTCCATACGGTGGAGCGATGTGTAATTACTGCAACAAGTTTCAAAGACGAATGGCCGAGGAAGAAGCAAAGGATCATTGTGTTGAAAGACAATGTGTACAGATTTCAAACATTACAGGAAACAATGGTGGTAAAAGAAAATTTGGCTTTATCTCCAACCCAAACCCTTAATATGCCAAAAACCATCTTCGCCTGTTCCAAATGCGGCGCTCAATTCCAAAAATGGACCGGGCGATGTTTGGAATGTGGCGCATGGGGAAGCGTGAAAGAAGGAATGCTTGAAAATTCCGAAAAGAAAGAAACCACGAAATTCTCCCCTGCCGAAACAACTAAATTTTCGGAAATAAAATCACAACCAGTCGATCGAATTCCGACAAACATCGCGGAACTAGATCGCGTACTCGGTGGTGGAATCGTGCCTGGATCTCTCATCCTGCTTGGCGGCGAGCCAGGTATCGGTAAATCCACGCTCGCCATGCAACTATCCGGACTGATTGACCGGACACTCTATGTATCTGGCGAAGAATCCGGCAGTCAAGTGAAAATGCGCGCGGATCGATTGAAAATAAAAACAACTGGACTAGAATTCGCGTCTGAAACTAATGTGGACAAAATTGCTTCCACGATAATTTCTACGAAACCCTGCCTCGCAATTATTGATTCCATCCAGACAATCCGTACGGACGAAGCAAACGGCGAAGCGGGTGGCACCGGACAAATCCGCGCCGCGACGGCCAAATTACTCGAAGTCGCGAAAACAACCAACACCGCCGTCATAATTATCGGGCACGTGACAAAAGACGGCGCGGTGGCCGGACCGAAAACACTCGAACACATGGTCGATACGGTTTTGTATTTGGAGGGTGAGAGATATCACACCTATCGCGTCTTGCGTGCTGTGAAAAACCGCTTCGGTGCGACCGATGAAGTTGGCGTCTTCGAAATGCGCGAATCAGGACTCAATGAAGTGAAGAATCCGTCAGCCGCGTTTCTTTCTGAGCGCGGTGAAAATGCTCCGGGAAATATTTTGACGGTACTCATCGAAGGTACTCGACCAATTATCGTCGAAGTACAAGCGCTCGTGAATAAAACCGTTTTCGGCTATCCGGTACGCAAAGCCAGTGGGTTTGACTTGAACCGCCTCCACGTACTCGCCGCTATCCTCCAGCGCCGAGCCAATCTCAATCTCGCCCAATCAGATATATACCTCAATGTAGCGGGCGGAATCGAGGCCACCGAACCCGCAGTCGATCTCGCGGTCTGTCTCGCCATCGCCTCTGCCTACAAAGACAAAGCGCTCGGCACCGATCTCGCGGTATTTGGTGAGGTCGGACTCGGTGGAGAAATCCGATCTGTTTCGCAAACTGAAAAAAGGATCAAGGAATGTGAAATTCTCGGCCTCAAGAGAATCATCCTACCCCAAACATCAAAAAGATATTCTGCGGGAAAAATAAACTTACTATCAGTGGGAAATATTGTGGAATTAGTGAAGCACGCTTAAATACTACCAGAATCAAAAAACTCGCGACACTTTCGCGAGTTTTTTGATTAAATTATTTATCGCGCAATAAGTCCAAATCCACATCCAAATTTTCTAAATTCTGTCGTACGACATTTCTCGCATCGTCGATGGTTTTATTGTGAATATCTCTGCTGACCAGTTCCAAAAAGAAATCAAGCAAATCTTCCGCCGCGAGTACGCCAATTTCTTCACCCCTCTTGGTTTCGTAATATGTGACTATTTCTCTCACCAGCCCCGCTTTCTTTTCTTTTGTGAACCAATCCCACTTTCTTTTGACATCCAGCATAATTATAAATATATTTAAAACCACTCATATAATAACACACCACAAAAAAAACACAACTGAATAAAAAAGGCGCCCTTTCAAGCGCCCCAGCCCCCGAAGGGGTAAAAATGAAACGACCTACGAAAAACGTCGTTGAAACTCCGCAAAACTTCGAATGCGCTCAGGTTTCTTGACGATAGAAAGCGGTTTTCCGCTTCCTTTTTTGCTTGGCTTTTTCTTCCGCGACTTTCTATGGTGAAGACTGTCTTCACTTCCTTTCTGTACGGAGCTGATTTGAACGAGATTATCGTAGCTGTTTCCAACTCCACGATCAACCCCAACTCGACTCTCGTCCAGATCCCCCACTTCTTGGATCGGCATCTTACTCACTGCCCTCTTGAGTGCGGTGACACCGCAAGTACCACCAGTCCGGCCTTTACCGTCATTTCTCCGAGCGGCCACGGGAGAATTAAACAGAGGTGTTTGCGGTCCTCCTGGAGAATTACATGTCGTCACGCACGTCTGTTTTGTGCACATGCGACACTTCCGAATCAACGCCTCCAAATTAACCCAAACATGGTCCCCTTTTTGTGTCACCAAGCCAACCACAACCTGACCCGCTTGGAAAACAGAGAAGTTTTTATGCAGTACCCCACCTTTTCCCATGCATTCTCCTAAAAGAAGTTGGAAAGAACTACCTGACAAATGCCATCCATCCGACACCGCGTCGGAAAGACAGCGAAAATATAGTAATATAAAACCACACCATTTGTCAATGGATCCATAAAAAAGCTGGTCGACTGATTACTCGAGATGATCGATTGTTTCTGTTTCAGAAACATGTGTTGCCACCGCCGGATACTTCTCAAAATCAAAATCTCGCGCCGCTGAACGCGCCATGCGAATAATTTCTGTATCCAGAAGGCTCGCGAGGCGTAAATTCATGAGACCGCTCTGCACCCGCCCATAAACTTCGCCCGGACCACGTTCCGCGAGATCATATTCCGCCACGCGAAAACCATTGGTATTTTCTGAGAAAAATCTCAAACGACGAACTGCGCTCTCCGCACGAGATTTGGAAAAAAGCAAACAATACGAACTGTCCGCTCCCCGTCCGACACGTCCACGAAATTGATGAAGTTGGGCGAGACCAAATCGTTCCGCGTCTTCGATCACCATTACAGTCGCATTCGGAATATCGACACCCACTTCGACGACCGAAGTGGAAACGAGAATTTTGATTTCGTTACGCGCGAAACTATCCATCACAGCTTGTTTTTCAACCCCTTTCAATCGCCCATGTAAAAATCCAACTTTCAAATCTGAAAATATTTCTTTGCTTAATTTTTCGTATTCTGCCATTACACTTTTCCGCTCCAAATCATCTCCACCAGAGACGCCCATTAGTCCGAGGCCAAACTTATCATCTTCTTTTATAGACATCTCTTCATCTCCACCTGTTTTTTCCACCACTTCCACAAGCGGACAAATTACAAAAATCTGTCGGCCTTTTTTCACCTCTGTACGAATGAAATCATAGGCGCGCGATCGAGCTGACTCCTCTACCACCTTGGTCATGACCGGCTTGCGCCCCTGAGGCATTTCATCGAGAATGGAAATATCTAGATCGCCATAAATAGTGAGAGCCAGTGAGCGTGGAATCGGGGTCGCGGTCATACTGAGAAAATGCGGCATGAACGAATCAGAGTTGAGATCGCGTAATTTTTTCCTCTGCTCTACTCCGAAACGATGCTGTTCATCGACCACGGCGAGACCCAGACGAGAAAATCTCAGATCACCAAAAAGTAAAGCGTGCGTCCCGACGACAAATTGGATTTCGCCTGCCTGTAATTGCTCGGTAAATTTTTTCTTTGAAATCTTTTCAGCTTCACCGCCGGCTGATAATATCCGCGCACCAGTATTGGTCAAAATCCCCACGACGAAATCCGTGTGTGAAAAAAGTCTTGCGAATGATTCGAAATGTTGTTCCGCCAAAATCTCTGTCGGTGCCATCACGGCGACTGAACAGCCGTTCACGAGTGCACTATGTGCCGCGATCGCCGCCACGACCGTTTTTCCACTGCCCACATCTCCCATGAGGAGACGATTCATGGGTGTATTTTTTTCGAGATCGCGCAGTATTTCCCAAGCGGAAATTTTTTGTTTTTTGGTCAGCGTGAATGAGAGACGCTGGACGAAATCACGTGTTTCTTCTTCTTGAAATTTAATTATCGGCGCCGGTGTTTCGCGTAAAGCTAAACGCAATTTTTCCGCCCTCAGTTGCAATAGAAAAAGCTCCTCAAATTTGAGACGTTTTTCCGCGACACCAAGTTCGGTGAAATTCTCTGGAAAATGGATGTCCCGCAGAGCGCCCGTAATTGAAACGAGATCATATTTATCCAAAATATACTCAGGTACCCAATCTGGCAATTCACCAACCTGTGACAAGGCTAATTCAATTATGTGGCGAATTTGTTTTGCTGTGATACCCGCAGTGAGTGGGTAAATTGGCACAATTCTAGCCGTATGAATTGCCCCCCGATTAGCCTTTTCATACACCGGTGACGCCATTTTCATCCCCACATAATCAAAAGTCACTTTGCCGGAAAAAAAAACTTCATCCCCCGCGTGAAGATTTTTAATTATGAACGGCTGGTTGAACCAAACCACTTTCATCCGTTCATCGTTTTCAGAAATCACCGCTTCCGTAATTGTCTTCTTCGTACGAAAACTGCGTTTGTTCGCGATCACTTCAATTCGCCCACACACTGTCACATTGTCGCCGTCCTGTAATTCTGCAATCGGTTTCACCCGACTCCAATCCTCATGCCGAAATGGAAAATAATATAAAAGATCGCGAATTGTTTCAATTCCCATTTTTTTTAGTTTCTTAGATAACGTGTCGCCTATTCCGTTAATCTTTATTACAGAATGAAAAATGTTCATATTCTCTGTTAAACAAAAAAACCGATCAAAGGACCGGCTTTCAGCTAAAATTGATAAACAAACAATTTTACATAATAGCTTCGAGCCGTTAAAACGAAAAGCTACTACTTACCAATTTTGGTCTCTTGCCGATTGACTTCATTACCATCACCATCAGTGGTCACTGCATAAACAGTTCCACCAACAGTTTTGTAAGTAACGTATTCCCGCAAGTTACCATCAGCATCAAGTGTTCTGGAATCACCCCCCGAATAACGTTCCGTCACCGTTCCGTCAGCGTGAGTTTCCTTTTCGCCACCAAAAATGGCTTCTTCAATTTCGTCCCAAAATCCCATGGTTCACCTTCCTTTTTGTTTGTAATCAAATTACAAAGAGCCATAGCCTCGTCCGATATGACAAACCCAGATGTCAAACCAAACTTGGCTTTGGTTTAATTAAACCACATTTAACAAAATACCACAAAGTAATTATCCACATGGTGATAAAGCGATAACAAACACAAAAATAATACCTCCAAAATTGGAGGTATTATTTTTGTGTCCCCGCCAGGAGTCGAACCTGGATTTCCGGCTTCGCAGGCCAGTGTCC
>DAOOSC010000011.1:0-24812 GCA_035389585.1 Candidatus Magasanikiibacteriota bacterium | reverse complement strand
TAAGCAAAAAGCGTAACTGCTCATCGTTTATTGTATTACTGAATTCTTTCGGTAATTTGTCAAGGCTATTGACAAATTACATGATTTGTGCTATTATCTCATGTTCGTTCTTTACATTATTACCTTAGAGAAAAAATGAGAGGAGCTTTGGCCTTGTTTGGTTAAATTGGGCGAAAGCTCTTCTCATATCGAGAAGTGTTTTTTATAGATGGAGGATGTTCATGGGAAAATTGACTGTTGACGATTATAGATCTTTGGTGAGCAAGGTTGATAAGTTGGTGGAAGGTGGAGCTCGAGATGCTGGAAAAGTTCTAATGGTCTTGCGGGCCATAGAAAACCACCCAGACTTTTTCGAGCTTCTTGGAGGAGGAGAGGTGTTGGGAAGGTTGTCCGTGGGGAACGTCGTTTCCGACCGCCTCACTCCTATCCGCTCTTTGATACTTTCGCCCGACCAACAGATTGAGGCTTGGGCCAAAGCGAACAAAAAGTTCGAAGGAAGCAGAATTCCGAAGACAGCGTTCAAAGTCTTGGATTCACTGCCTGTTCCCGCACTCACTCCTGAGGATGTGGTAGATGGCTATCTTGGCCCAGCTCTGTTTTATGGTTTCGGTGGCAAAGACAACATGTCCAACATGATTCTCTCTGCCAAGGTGCCTTTGGAGTATATCGCCTCGACGCGTGTCACATGGAAGTGGAAATGTGCTGATTTCAATAATCCTAAAGCTTTGAGACCTTTTGTTGGTGTGCATTCAGAACGCCCTATGGGTTTCTATTGGAAGCTCGTCCATCTTGGGCACAAGCACCAGGGTATCCCGGTCAAGGAAGCTCGTCGACTCATCAGTCAGTCTGATTGGGGTATGGGCCCAGAAGGAATTCAGTTCTTCCTCACCCACCCCCACTGCGCTGAATTGGTGAATGGGGTAGATATACCCTACATGGATTTGCCAGATTTTGAGGCGGTGAGTCCTTATTGGATTGATCTTAGTCAAAAGTTCGCTCGTGCTCTGTGTGTTGGTTTCGATGGGGATTCGGGAAAACTCGTTCTGTTCGGAAGCAGTGTGTCCAGTTCCGACCCCGGATCTGGGTCAGGCACCCTTCGATAGTTGAGCGAGATTTCTTTGACACCTTCAACAGGAGATTGCTATGAGAAAAAAGACATTGAAAGAAATAAAAGAGGTTGTGGTTGGTGCAGTCGGTGAAGAAAAGAAGGTGGGGCTTTACGACCAAAACGGTTGTTTCATCCCCCCAGAAAATTTCTCTTATCGCCTTGTTGCTCCCCGAGATGGGCACGATCTCCGGGATTGTGGTCATAAATCGGATTGGATGAATGATGTTGATTTCTCTCAGTATTGTTTGGTAGAGCGTTTCGAACGCATTCGTCCGTTCGTGCCAGCAGACTCCGGCATCGAACTGCCGACAAGAAAAGAGATCATTCGTGCCCTCATCAGGTGCGATGCTATCCACTCTCGTCTTCGAGACGATGAAGCTTCGAAGAATATTCTGCTTGGGGCGCACTTGCCCGTTATCTTGCCGAAGTGTACCGTGAACGATCATGGTTTGCTATTCGGGGTTTTCCTCGAAATCATGGAGGAATCTATTCGTAAGGCTGGTGCCCGTACATTCATCAACGATTGCAAGGAGGATGGTTCGAGTGGGGGCGGTTTCGAGGGCAGAATTCGAATTTTGCCACAGTCGCGGTTCCAAGAGATTCGCAAGCGGATGGCCATGGAATTTGTTTCTGGCTTGACATTTTTCCTCCCGTTTCAGGGACATCCGACCCGAAAAGGTAGCCAGTTGATCAGTCTGTTTCCGGAGGAGTACGCCTTGTCTTGTTTTGACACGGTTTGGGGTTGGGTGCTGTATCCTGAGATGCTCCTGGGTGGGTTTTATTCACCGGTTTATGAACTCGCGGGCATCACGCTGAATCCTGGTCATCATTCTCTCTTCGGCGGTTTTTTGAGAAATGATTACTTTTTCCATCTGGTCGGTAGTGACAAACAGGATTTTAACCCCACGTGTTGTTCATCCGGCCTCTTCCTCTCTAGGTAGGGCTAGCTCGTTCTTTCGCCCCGATGGTCTATACGACATCGGGGTTTTTTATATACAATTTAATAAAATTAGAATAAATAAAAAGACCGCCGTCGCCCTATCTCCGAGAGAAAATAGGACGAACGACGGTTTGTGCGGGGTGTCTGACACCCCCGAAGGTGCTTGAAGAGGTTAGAAGTAAGGGGTTGTTAGAAAACGAAGGAGATCTCCGGTTGGAATATCCAACCAATCACGTTCTCTGGCATTTCCTTCCCCCACACAATGGAGGGGCCAGTGGTGAATGAAATAGTCACCCCATCCATCACCTTCCATCCCGGTCCGCCACCGATCCCGATCATGTGGCGCAGGTTGGCGTCGTCATATCCAGGATTTATCTGGTAGAAGCCGCCGATGGCGAGTGAGAATCGGTCGGTAAACATCCAGCCGGCCGATATAGGGAACTGGAAGTTCGGTCGAGGGCTGTCCCCGAGCACGAGGACCAAGTCTGTGGCGAGAGCGGTACTGCCGATCTTCCACACATACCCCACACCGACCCTGTCGGTTGCGAGGCCGGAGTCCCAGTCACCACCCTTCAGGATGATGGGCCAACCTTTCGCATAGGACACGCGGGGTTGGGCTGAGGCCTCGCTGATGCACAGGTGAAATGCACACCCGAGCAGAGCAACGACCGTGATGAAACCGAGAGCCACAGAAACTTTACTACGGTTCAGTCTTTCCATGTGTTTCTCCCTATTACTGAAAATGTAATGTGCTTTTTGAGGATATTTTCCTCTTCAGCGGCACACTATCACGAAATTGTGGGAAGTGTCAAGGTTGGTGTTCTCCTTAAGTTGCATTGTCCGATCAGCCGATAACCATCTTCACCTCTCAAGTTCTAAGTGGTAAATCGAGATAAGACCCTTTTGCCAGCCAGTATAGCCGTTTTGGCGGAAGACTACACTTACTTTAAAACCGTGCTTGGGCGCTTGGATTTCTGGATCATTCGTTTCCCCAGCCGATTGAAGATATGGCATAATAATACAACCGCCTGCGCGCAAATGCGATTTGGAATCTTCCAAAAAGCGATGTATGAGTTTGCCTGAATCTAACATTGAAATAGATAGAGGCACACCTTTTATTGGTTCGGCTGGGAAAAAGGGGTGGTTAAAAACTATAACATCCGCCGTATCTTGAATGTTTTCAAAAAGGTCGCTTTGTATGACTCGAGCCTTGTTTGACAAGCGAAACCTTTCAATATTTTCCTTTGTGTTTGCGACCGCTTGGGGTGATATGTCGGCCATAATAATTTCTTTTGCTCCGCCCACCGCCATTGTGATTCCTTGGATCCCGCTACCACATCCAATGTCCAGAGCTGATTTGCCAGCATACCACTGTTTTTCTTTGTACAAGTAGCTGGCCAAATAAAAACTTACCATACCTATTGGTCGCAATACTTCTGGGTACACAGCAAAATCATGTAAGCGGCCTCCTTCAGAAAAAACAATTTCGGCAGTGTGTCTACCGATTCCACCATGTTTTTCAAGTTGATTCAGAACCTGCCTTCGCTGATCATCCGAAAGGGAGAGCAGTTCTCCGGTTGTTGATAGATCCGGCTCCTTTCTCATGTCTCTCTCCGTAAATTGTAATGTCCAATCCATTGAGAAACAATTTCCCAACACCTCATACTACCATTTTCCCCCGCAAATGTCAACAATATTTGGCTAAAATAAGCAAAAAATGTCACCATCACCCTGATAGTCACTTCGCAATATTGTATTTTTTCCCTATACTCAGTATAATATAGTTATCACAATAATTATGACAATATGTTAGAGCAACTACTCCAAAAACTTGGTTTTGGGAAAAATGACATTAGTGTATATCTGGCACTATATGCACTCGGCAAGTGTCGTGCCGGTGAAATAATTAAACACACCGGTTTACACAGAAACTTGGTGTACACTTCCCTATCCGAACTCGAGAAGAAGGAATTAGTCTCGAAAGTGTTGGTCGGTAGTATTGCCAAATTCGAAGCCAATAATCCAGAGTCAGTAATTCGAATGATTGAAGATCAGAAAAAAATTGCTGAAGATGCTGTATTAGAATTAAAAAAAATTCAAACTGTCGAGTCGAAAGATATAAAAGTCCATGAAGGTTACGAAGGTATGACAAAAGCCCGTGAGAGAATGCTCGAATCCCCTGCTGGCACGACAATGTATGTGTTCGCATCGAGCGCATCGTCCCGTCCTGAGTTCGAGAAATACTGGCGCGATTTTCACAATCGCCGCGAAGATAAAAAAATTAAATTAAAAATACTCTATCAGAGAACCGATGATCCGTTTATCAAAGCATCGGTCACTTGGCGCAAAAGCCTGCCACTCGCTGAGGCGAAATATTTTCCGAACAATATCAATGCACCACTCTGGATGTCGGTGTGTGGCGACATGCTCGATATCGGAATTATGTCGGCGGAACCGATCACTCTAAGTATGAATAACGCCGAAGCGGCGGAGGGTTTCAAACAGTATTTCAATAGTTTTTGGGAACAGCCAGTAGCTGTGGAGAGTGGGCTCAATGCTTTGCGAAGAACTTTTTATGAAATGTTGGATGAATTAGTCAAAGGCGAAGAATATTATGTCTTCGGTGCATCGACGAAGGATAGTGACAAAAGCATTCATGATTTTTATAGTGAGTTTCACGATGCTCGGATTAAAAAAGGTGTGGTGGTGAAAATGCTGGCATATAAAAACTCTTTTGATACAATTAAAAAACGTTTCAGCCAAAGCGGTGATCCGTTTTATAAAATCAGTCATTTGAAAATTCTCCAATCCGCTCCAGTTATTCCAATGCAAATAAATGTTTTCAAAAATAAAACTTTTTTCATTATCTATTCCAACCCGATTACAATTCTGCACTTCGACCACCCCGATGTTTCGGAGGGTTTTCGGGTGTATTTTGATGAGTTGTGGAAAGTAAGTAATTAATCAGTTTGCACGTTCGCCATATTTACGCTACAATGCTCACGTATGCTCATACTTCTCTATGGTGCGGATACCTTCCGTAGCCGGGAACAACTCAAAAAAATGGTGGATAAATTCCGAGTGGATCGTGATCCGGCTGGATATAATGTTGTGTATTTGAATGCGGTCACGGATGATCCAGACAAGGTCGTGTCTCAGATGTTGACGATGCCATTTCTCGCGGAGAAGCGCCTCGTCGTGCTCGAGAATTTGTTGGCGACCAAGAAATCAGTTTTACAAAAAAAGATTTTGACATTGATAGACGAAAACAAAATTCCGGATTCAAATATCGTCGTGTTTTGGGAAGAAGATGGCACGCCGAAAGCCGAAAAGAAGACCAAAAAGAAGGCTCCGGAAAAAGAGAAGAAAGTAAAAAAAGAAAAAGAGCCAGATTCGACAGAGAAACTGTACTCTATATTGTCAGAACAGAAATTTTCACAACGTTTCGACCTCATGAGCAATGATAAACTCATGGCTTGGGTGTCGGACAAGATCTGTGTCGCAAAAGGAAAAATTGGTCAACATGCACTCCAGTATCTCGTCGAGAATTGTGCGCAAGATGTCTGGCTTTTGAATTCGACGACAGATCAGTTGATTTCATATTGTAATGGTCGTGAAATTACAACCGCCGACGCTGAATTATTTTTGCGTGTGCGGGCGGATGACAATGTCTTCAATCTCGTGGACGCAATTGTCTCCGGTCAGGCACGCATCGCATTTCGCATGCTCGCGGAACAGTATGAAAAGGGTGAGGATGCGAATTTCGTATTTCAAATGCTGATTCGGCAGTTCCGGATTTTGTTGAAAATTAAAGACATAAAAAGGCGTGAAGACACGATGTCCGCGGATATGATTGCGGTCAGAATTAGCGAACACCCATTCGTGGTGCGGAAATGTTTGTCACAAGCGGTGAAATATTCAGAGAAAGAATTGATTGGGATCTATGACAGGCTATTACAAATGGATCGCAGGCAAAAATTAGGAGCGGATTTGGGGTTAGAATTAGATTTGTTTATTGCGGCGCGGGCGAATGGATAATCAATCGTGCCTCAACACATAATTTGGAGAACAAAAAAATCCCTACCGGTAATGGTAGGGATTTTTAGAGGTTTACTTCGCTGTTTTTACCTTGTTGAATTTCTTCATGAGGCGAGAAAGCTTACGGGAAGCGGTGTTTTTTTTGATTACACCTTTCTTGGCGGCTTTGCCCAACTTCTTCTGTGCGAGACGAAGTGTCTCTGTAATGTCGGTTTTGCCTGCGAGAATGGCTTTATTAGCTTCTTTCAGGACTTCTTTGTAGGCCGAGCGAACGATCTTATTACTGATCGCGCGCTTTTTGGCCTGGCGGAGTGCCTTCTTGGCATTGGTTTTAATTGGCATAAGTGTTTTTTACAGTCAATCGTTCGTGCGATCTCCTGTTTGTGAATATAAAATATTCGAGAATGGGGCTATTATACAGGGTTTTATTGGGTTTGTCAAGGGTGTGTTCGTTTCGCATTTCTATTTAAAAAAGTTGACATTTTTTTTAGATTAGATATTATGTCTCCATAAGCTAAATATACACATGCGCAAAATAGACCTAAAATCAGTAGTCTGGAAAGAGGGTAATTATTACATTTCTCAATGCCTAGAAGTGGATGTTTCTAGTTATGGCAAAACCAAAAAAGAGGCCCTTTCCATGCTTCAAGATGCCCTGTTGTTATATTTTGAAGATTCTCCTATACCTAAAAAAGTTGAAGTAAAAAGACCCTCAATAGTTTCAGTCACTCTTCAGTGCGCCTAAGCCATATCCACTATGGCTGGTAGTGAAAGTCCTTGAAAGTAAGGGCTTCTTTTTTGTTTCACAAACAGGCTCACACGCTAAATACAGAAAGATGGGTAACCCTACGCTTACGGTTATTGTACCTATCCATGGCAACGAAGTGCAGTATGGAACTTTTAGGTCTATTTTGCGTCAAGCCGGTCTAGTGGAGGGTGATTTTGAGAAACAATAAATTGGACTCCACACACAAAAACATTATTCTTCTAAAGAAGCCCCCCATTTTTTAAAAAGACCATTCGTGTCAATAAAACACGAATGGTCGGCTGGTGTCTCGGCAAAAACTTGGCTAGACTATCACCTGTTTGGAGTTATTCCAGGGTGAACCACTATAGCTACCACCGCTTCCGAACTTAACAGTAACTCGATCGCCATCGGCCTCCACACTGTTGATGTGAATGTAGTCCTTGGTACGGCGACTGTTCGTGAGTTTCTTATGGTGAATTTTACCGACCTCGTCCTTCCAGATGAGGTAGATAGTGTCGAACCCATAGGAGTGGCCGTCTTCGGACGTGCGTCTTACGGCACAAACATCCTTCCGTGTTTCGGGGAAAACGGGGTTATAGGTGAAATCTCCAGAACCCAATCTCGGTCCAACTCGGTTTACATGATCTTTGGCTTCCTGTGAAGTAAGTACTTGTTGAGACATGATAACCTCTCCTTTTTTGTGTCTTTCGATACGAACGGCCTTGTGTAGTGATGGCCTGCTGGGATTTCAGGCGTGCCCGTCTGGTAGCTCACAAACGCATGGCCAGGCGCGGCATCTCTTGCATCGCCTTGTCTCCTGATCCCTAACGCCTCTGTTGGCGTAGGCATTCCAGCATACCTGACAATGACGTACGCCGTGTTTCCCACACGGTGGTTCGCATAAACATGGGGAGCAACCACATTTGGGACATCGAGCCATAATAATCCTCCTCCTCTTTGTATTTCCAGCCTATCTTAGGTGGGGTCTTTATTACTCTAACAGGCTTATCCAAAAAAGTCAATACCCTTTATGAGTGATTATACATATTGTCGGGGGTTTTGGTTGGGGGTGGTTTACAGTCAGTTTACACAAATATGCATTTTTGCTTTTTAAACTTTGTAAACCAACTATAAACTAAATAGTTCACAAAACTCACTATTTTAGGCAAAAAATGATAGTTTTACGTTAGTAAAACTATTCCTCAACAATCGGCCGATCGAGTAAAATTGGCTCCACCGACGCCTCCCCGCCGGCAATTTTGGTAATATCTTTATCAATTTTTTTGAATTCTTTGTAGGTTGAATTGTAGGCATTTACGCTCGTGCTGAGACTGTTGCCGAGTTTGCGGAGGTATTCCTCGTAGGCCAACAGATGTCGACCGAGGTCTTCCACTTTTTTGCGAATTTCGATAGCGGATTCTTCGATTTTCAAAGCACGTAGGCCCTGTAAAACTGTCTGGAGGTAGGCGAGGAAAGATGTCGGTGAAACGATGATCACATGCTTCTCTTTGAAAGCGTATTCGATGAGGTCATGAGTATTTGTCTTCATTGCACCAACTTGGTTCACGAGGAGATCGTAATAAATTCCTTCGGCGGGTATGAACATGAAAGCGAAGTCGAGAGTATTCTCGCGGGGTTTGATATATTTACTTGTCTCGTCGATTCTCTTTTTCAAATCACTTTTGAAAGCGTTCTCTAATTCTATTCGTCGGGCTGGATCTTTTTCGGCCGCCGCCCGATTGTAATTCTCGAGAGAAAATTTGGAATCCACTGGAATTATTTTGTCTTTCACAAATACTGCGGCATCGACAATATCACCATCTTTAAATTTGTATTGCATTTCATAGGATCCTGGTGGTAAAACATTTTTCAGAACATTTTCAAGGAAATATTCACCGAGTATGCCACGATGTTTCGGGTTTTGGAGCACATCGCCGAGATTTTGGAGCTGTTCCGTAAATCCCACCACCTGTTTATTGGTCTCATCCAATTTCGTCAGGCGCTCTGTGACGTCGGTAATGATTTTCGCACTCTGGCTGAATTGTTGCTGGATCGCTCGACTCATGTTATTCTGGTTTTCACTCATGGCGCGGTGTGTCTCGGTGTTTTTCATTTCGATTTGCCGCCCCAATTCATGGATCTGTTGTTGAAGCATGACAAACAAATTCGCCTCCCCTTCTTTCGGTTGGTTCATGAGGTGAATTTTTTTCGAGAGAGACAGCAGAATCACAATCGCGGCGGCGAGGGCTAGGGCGAGGATGACGAGAATGGCGGTTTGCATAGGTTATTTGATGGTCAAATTTGTGTTAAGTGAACTGTATTTTACCATCAGGGGGTTGACAAAGCAACTATTTTCGTGTAAAACAAGAGGTGCTTGTACTTTACACCCAAACAAAGAGGTTTGATTATGGAAGAAGACAGGGCAAAAGCAAAACTTAGTAAAATTATGGCAATCTTCGCCAATCATTTCGTGGACGAGATTGGTGATCCGGCTCAGGGAAGCCGTGAAAACCGCTGGAACATGATTGTTGGGAACGCTGGTTTGAGGGAGAAGGTCGGTAATGTTCTCAGGGGGGTTTCCGAGAATGGTGTAGGGACGTCGTCACCTATGAAACCGTGTATAATCTCCACAGAAGTACCTGCCGTTGTTCCTTCAATCGAAGTCGTCGAACCACCCCCGCCCCCAAGATCATCACCATGACCGACCGTCTCGCCCCACTCCGTTCTAAAATCCTCTCGCCCTCCCATCAGATCGAAGCATGGCTCAAAGCGAACCATGGTTTCGCTCAGAATAACAAGATTTCGAAGGGGGCCTTCAAATCCGTGGATTCACTGCTCGTCCCAACCCTCACCCCTGAGGATGTGGAAGATGGCTATCTCGGAGCCGCTCTGTTCTACGGTTTCGGTGGTAATGGTACCACCTCCGATATGGTTCTCTCTGCCGAGGTACCGTGGAGATACATCGCGTCAGTGCGTGCCACGTGGCTCACGTGGGTGTGGGAGGACGAGCATTCCTATCGGGTATGTAGCAATGAGTGCACCGGTGTGATGTGGGGCGATGAGCGCTTTCAGCAGATGCAGGGCTCTGAGTGCTTCCGTTTCGACCCTCCAAAACCGCTACGACCGTTCTCTGGCAGGCATTCAGATCGCCCCGTTGGCTTCTATTGGAAGCTTATCCGTCTCGGGCATGCTCACCAAGGAGAATCAGTCGAAGTCGTTCGCCAACTCATCAAACCGTCTGATTGGGGTATGGGTCCTGAGGGGATTCAATTCTTTCTCACCCACCCCTACTGTGCTGAATTGATGAATGGGGAAGACTTTCCGTTCACCAATCTCCCCGACTTCGAAGTTTTCCTTGGGGGTGCGTTCTCTTCCGCTCCGTGCTTGTGCTTCGGTCGCGGCGTTGGCGGACTCGGTCTGAGCGGTGGTGGCGTGTCCATGTCTCATCCGCACTCTGGGTCGGGATCCCTTCGGTAGTTAGGCAGGATTTCTTGGGTACTTGTGACTTTTTGTCTTCTTGTACTCTTGAACACTTGTCTCCGTTCCCTCATCCTACTATTTTGGTTTTGTACCAAGGTGGTGGGGTGGGGGCATTTTTTATTTCATACTGTGTGAACAGGTCTTGAAATGTGACTCGTTTTGAGATATAATACGAACACAAAAAGGCAAATTCCATATAACTCCCTGTAGTTCAACGGATAGAACAGATCCGTCCTAAGGATAAAATGGGGGTTCAATTCCCTCCGGGGGGACAAAATGGGCCTGTAGTTAAATGGTATAACGTAGCATTCGCATTGCTATATTGGCGGTTCGATTCCGCCCAGGTCCACAAATTATCTGCATTTTTTTGGTATGGTGGCGGACACCAATAATACTGTTGTATGTCGTAAATATAAACATGCAAAATAGTTGTCATAGTATTTAGTCTTCTGCTATTTTTTTATGTTTCAATTTTCCGAAAAATCATTCAAAAAAATCATCATCGCGCTCACTCTTTATCTCACTTCCCTCTTCGCGGCAAATACTTTGGGTTTGAAAATTATGCCGTTTTTGTTTGGCTCACATTTGTCGGTGGCAGTATTTTCATTTCCGATTGTATTTCTCATGACGGATGTGATCGGTGAAATTTATGGGAGGAGGGTCGCGAAGTTTTTTGTGCTCGCCGGTTTCTTGAGTACGGTTGTGTTTATTCTTTATTCCTTCCTTTCGATCTATCTCCCCTGGTCGCCGGATGGTCTCTGGGCACGTGATGGGTATAATCAAATGTTCGGTCTCTCGGTGCGTATGGCAATCGCCTCTCTCGTCGCTTTCGCAATAGCGGAATATCAGGATGTTTTCACATTTTTCATTGTGAAAGAAAAGTTGGGTATCAAATATTTCTGGTTGCGCTCGACAATTTCAAATATCTGGTCGCAGTTTCTCGATTCGGCGATTTTTATGGTAATTGCATTCGCTGGTGTATATTCTACACGAACATTGATTAGTATTATTATCACTTGGTGGATTTACAAGGTGGTCATGGGCATGTTGTATAGCCCACTCTCCTATCTCGGCCTGTATTTACTGCGTGAGAAAAAAGAAAATATATGATTGTAAAAACAATTAAAACAAAAATATTTAATGAAGGTGAAAACTTGGTAGAGTTCATTTTACGCAATATAAAAAAAGTAAAAGAGAATTCTATAATTGTGGTGACATCGAAAATTGTGGCACTTTCAGAGAGACGTACTGTCGTAATTGTAAATGAAAAAACTAAAGAAGAAAATATCAAAAAAGAAAGTGAATTCGCCATGCCGACGAAGTATGCGTGGCTCACTATCAAGGATGGAATTGTGATGGCGTCAGCCGGAATTGATGAATCGAATGCGCAAGGCAAATTAATTTTACTGCCAAAAGATAGTTATGTGGTGGCACGCAAGTTGCGAAATGCTTTGAAGAAAAAATACGGTGTAAAAAATTTGGGAATACTAATTACAGATAGCCGCACAATCCCCCTCCGTCTCGGCGTCACAGGTGTTGCTCTCGGCTACGCCGGATTCCGGGGCATTCGTGATTATCGCGGTCGTCCTGATATTTTTGGTCGTCTGCTCCATTTCTCTCGTACCAATGTTGCCGATAGTCTCGCGACAGCCGCCGTGCTCGAAATGGGCGAAGCCGACGAGTGTCGCCCGCTCGCTGTGATTGAAGGTGCGACGGTGGTTTTTTCGGAACGTACGCATGCGAATGAATTAAGAATTGATCCGCGCGATGATATGTATAAACCGTTTTTTGATAATTTGCCGAGCAGATAGTAATTTGGATAGAACGAGCTATCACCCTTGCTTTATAATAAAAAACGGCACACCTTTGTAGGTGTGCCACTGCCCCTTTCCTAAAATTCTAGGGGATGGTTTTTTTGAACACAGCGATCATTTTGCGTTCATGTGTTCTTTCCATGGTAACAAACTCCCACCCTTCTTCGGCCATCTTCTCGAGGGCTGTTTCCAGGGTCGAGTATTCGTCGCCATCCATTATTGCTCTCAGTCCAGCGGCCACAGCCAGCGCCGCTTTTTGTGGTATGTCCTGGGTTGTATTTTTGTCGCGGAAGCCATATGAATCACGAACGTAGTAAATTGTCCTTGCCATCTTCAGTCCTCCAAATGAGCTACATAACACCTCTTGGTGTCCATGGTCAGTATCCATAAGTACTGACAGCACATAATAACACATTTGCACCCTATTGTCAACCCCCTGTGCAATTCGCAGTAGTGAACTAAATATACCGGAGATTCAAACCACATTACACTAGCTCTCAAAGAAAAAGGAGTTCAGTTGTGTTTGGGGTGTGACTGTAATCGAGGAGTCGGTAATACTGGGTATCTGATTAAAAAAGTTTATATCTAAACATTCAAAAAATTTCACGTGGAACTGTGTACAAGCTGTGGACTGTGTGGATAAATAATGAATTTTTATGTTTTGGTGTAAAGATTTTTATAAATTTTTTAACGGTTTTTGTAAATTTGACTTCCCTGCCTTGTTTTTCAATTTTTGATAACGGTTGGTCGGCTTATTTATTTTTTTAGTTTTGTTAGGTTTTGTGTGGGTGTGGGTTTTTTCGGATTTTTTTAACGGTTTCTCTTTTCAAAATATTTGAGTGTGTATAGAAAATGGTTGTCTCTGGGGATTTTTAAGGGTGTTCTTTACGATAGCCATTTTATCTTAAATTAACATTCATTGGTTTGGGTAGTGAGATTGTTACGGTCTATCCTTAATTGGGTGGTTTAATTTTATCTAGATCTATTGAGGGAAGACTGCTAGTGGTGTTTTTTACAAAAAGTTATGGCAATGTGTAACCCTGGTAGGGTACCATTGTCGAGCTTCATGCATTTTTTGATTCAAAAATGTATTTTATATACAAAAATAGGGAAGTGTATGCTATTTTTTGTTGACTTTGTTCTTTGTGAAACCATTTTGCTTATTTTTTTGTTTTAAAATAATTTTTTTATCAAAAAATAATGTGTAATTTGGTCAGAGAGTGAGGTGGGAATAGTTATATTGAACACCAAATGTATCCAGAATTGGTAAAAAGTGGCTTATCCACAGTTTTTGTATATACTAACTTATACAAAAACACCAAAAGTGGATAAACTGTGTATAAGCCTGTGGATATGTGGTGGAAAAGTCACTTATTTAGCTAGAATATAATAAGTATTGACTTGTGGATAAAGTGTGAACGGTCTGAGGCTTTGGAGTTCTTTGGGTTGTCTTATCAAAAAACCAACCACCTCTTCGAGTATGGCTGGCCTCTGTTTTTGAGTCTTTCGACTACCTATTAGGCAATGTGGAAATAGCAGACATCCCCGTCCTGCATTATGTAGTCTTTGCCTTCGAGGCGCATTTTCCCACTCGTTTTCACTCCCGGCCAGCCGTTAAATTCCACAAAGTCACGCCAGTTTGTCACCTCCGCCTTCACAAACCCCTTGACGAAGTCGGTGTGGATGACTCCGGCCGCATCGGGAGCGGCTGTACCACGTCGGACTGTCCAAGCCCTGGTCTCCGGCTCGCCACTTGTCAGGTATGTGAGAAGTTCGAGTAGCTCATATCCGGCGACGATCAGGCGGTCGAGTCCGGTTTCCTTTATCCCTAGCTCAGCGAGGTATGTTTTAGATTCTTCGGGTGAGAGTTCTGCCAATTCTGCCTCAAGTTTCGCGCAAATTGCGATCTGCTTCACTTTGTTTTGACCAATTTGTGGAGTTTCCATGCCGGGCGTATATTCATCGACATTGATGACGTATAGCATCGGTTTCATGGTGAGGAGATGCAGATCACGCACGGTTTTCATTTCTTCCTCGTCGAATTCCAAATCACGGGCTGGCTTCCCTGCTTCTAGCTGATTGTATATTTTATCCAAAA
This sequence comes from Candidatus Magasanikiibacteriota bacterium, assembly GCA_035389585.1. Classification (GTDB taxonomy): domain Bacteria; phylum Patescibacteriota; class Patescibacteriia; order Magasanikbacterales; family UBA922; genus DAOOSC01. The sequence goes on along the minus strand of DAOOSC010000011.1, from coordinate 10,586 downwards.
CTTGAATTTCCTTCTCCATTCCTTTGGCGGCTGCCCCTTTCGCCCCCTTTTTCGCATTATTCAGGCTTTTCGAGACTGTCTGCCAATCGGCGAGGACGAGTTCGAGATTGATCACGTCGGCATCTTCGTTCGGATTCACCCGGTTGGCGACATGGATCACATTGTCATCTCTGAAAGCTCGCACCACCTGAACAATCGCATCCACTTCGCGGATATGGGAGAGGAATTTATTACCCAAACCTTCACCCTCAGACGCACCTTTCACAATTCCAGCGATATCAATAAATTTAATTGCGGCCGGGATTACTTTGGCCGATTTCGAAACAGCGGCAAGTGCGGCCAAGCGTTCGTCTGGTACCTCGACAACCCCAACATTTGGCTCAATGGTGCAAAAAGGATAGTTCTGCGCGTCAGCCTGTTTACTGCGGGTCAGAGCGTTGAATAGAGTGGATTTTCCGACGTTCGGCAGGCCGACAATTCCGAGTGAAAGCATAGTTTTTATTTAGTATGGCTATTTTATGCGAGGTTGGTGGATTTGTCAATCAGTTTTTACGAGACAAACGCGTGGTTAATTGGATAGCCCCAATGAAGAAGGTGGTGATGAAGAGATGGGCGACCGAACCGATCACTGCCGCTGGTCCGAACATATTTAGTGCGATTAGGGAAGATAGGGTAGTGTTTTTGTAGGTGTTTACCACCGACCATGTGATAGCCTCTTTTTTATTCCTCCCAAACCAAAATCCGATCAATACAGAGACGGTCGAGGTGACAGAGATTATACCTACAATGAGTAGGAAGATTTTGAAGTGTTGCCCGATATACATTTTTGCCGGTGAAATTATACCGAGCGCAATTAGGGTGAGTAACCAGGAGTTGACCGTGCTCGAGGCGCTCGAAAGTTTTTCCGAAAAACGAGTTGTGCGTAATATCTGGGCGAAGATGAGGGGCAGTATGACGAGACGGGCAATAGTCAGGAGCATTTGCCAGAAATTTACCTCGATATTTTGACGAACCGCCAACCATACGAGGAACGGTGTGAGAATTGGGGCAATAATGTGGGCAAGCGTAGTCACGATGAGTGCTTTGGTGGTTTCTCCACCCATAATATCGGATTGGGAAATTACCGAGACAGCACAAGGGGTGGCGGACACGATAATCAAGCCAACAAAAATATACGGGTCGGATATTAAACCTTTGAATAGTAGGGAGAAAAGAGTTGGAAAAACAAAAATGTAAATCAAAATTAAAAGATATCTCCACCAGTCGAGATGAAGCTTGCGAAATTCGCGCAGATCGATTCGCAGACAACTCAAAGTCATTATGACTATGAGTATGAATGATAGGTACGGCTTCAAATATAGACCGGGGGTGGGATATATGAGGGCGAGGATAGCGGCGGAAATTAGGATTAGTCCGTAGTTTTTTTGTGTAAATTTAGCGAAATTCATAAAAAATATAGGAATTTAAGTCTGGGTAATTATATCAATAAATCCAGGTATTGACAAAAGCCTAATTTTTTGCTATACTTACGCGTTGGTTCTTTTCAATTTTCAATAGAAAAAATGGCCAAATAAACAAAAAACCCACCATAGGAGGGGGAAATGGAAACGAGAGATGCGTTGAGGAAGTTCATGTTCGGTTTCGCGGTAAATTTTTACCCCACCCACAGTCGCCCACATCTGGACGAGATGTTGGCGCGGTGGCTCATGAAGAAATTTGGGGTGATGTATCCGGGGGCGGATATCGCCACATTCCGGATCATTCGTGATCGTCGGACGTTCACGAAGTCGATTATGGACTATGTCCGTGAAGGGCTTTTTCCCCTCGGTATCGGTGAGGGGCCGACTGATGAGCACGGCGCTATCGGCGGTCGTTCGGAGAGCAGTACCTGTCAGAAGGTATTTGAATTGCTTTTCGGCGGTCAGTCTGATACTCCGGAGCTTGCCGGCCTGCGTCGTCTGGTCAGAAAAACGACGGCGAAGGATAATGGCAAGGATGGATATTCGCCCGAACCTCACTTCGGTGTGGCCATTGATTATCTTTGGCAGAAGTATGAGGCCGAGCCGGAAGTGGTATTTGCCTGGTTTGCGAGGGCGATAGATGCTCTCTGGGAGAAAGGAATCCCGGAAGAGGCTATTTGCCTCGATCTCGCCGTGGCGAAAGAAGCCATTGTCTCTGTGTCTGGCGAAGATACCGCCGCAGGGTGGTGGCAAACCTACCAGGATGTGGTCGAGGATTTCAAGAAGGCCATGAAGGCTACCACATCTGCCGTTGACGAGAAAGCCATCATTCAGGTGGTGAATTGGCCGAATATCACCGGCTTCGTCCGAATCGGTATGATGGAGACCGACGACCTCCTTGCCGCTCGTGTGATGGACAAGCGATTTTCCTGCGATGTGCGCATTGTGCGCCGTAGTAGTGGAAATATCGCTATCCTAATGGGTGGCAGTCGTGAGGGTCTCGGGGATCTCAGACCGCTCTATGACGCTCTCGTAGCTCATGGTGAGAGCGATCGCTGGTCGTTTCAGTTCGGAACGATGATTCTGAACGGGAGCCAGTCCGATCCCGATATCACCCCGACGAGTCTGAGTCTCGAGGAAGTCTATTACCTCCTGGTGAGAACCTTCTCACTCGAGGTCGTTGGTCAGGCGAAAAAGAGGCAGATGCCTCGTCCGAAACCAAAACAGCCCCCGAAGGGCGCATCCGCACTCGGAGGGGCGGAATAGTTCATTGTATTATGGGCTTCGTCGTGGTCTGGTGGAAACACTAGATACACGACGGGGCTCTGTTTTTTTATTCAAAATCTCGCCGTTTAGCGAGATTTGATGGTGGACCTTATGGGACTTGAACCCATGACCTCTTCCATGCCATGGAAGCGCTCTAGCCAGCTGAGCTAAAGGCCCGTAGTGAAAACAGTATATCAAGACAGACTGGTCATTGTCAAAGGTCTGTTCTGGTCTGGGATTGATGATGTGCACAAACTGTGCGTGGTAGGTGACTAATGTGGGGATAAGGTTATCCTCATGTGAATAAGTGCTTATGAACAGGGTTATGCACAGTATTTATCTCGTGTTTGTATATAAGTGCTTATACAAAGTGGATAAACATGTGGATAATGTGGGGTAATTGTGGATAACTCTGTGGAAAAACCATATTTTGACTTATCCACAGGGTAATTTTTTGAACACCATTTTTACCCAGCGTTTTCATATTTTCGCTTATTTTAGCCGTGTTATCGCACTATTGACAGGATTAATTTTTTATGTTATACTATCATCAGTACATTGAAAGCTAGGACAGTTCTCCACAAGTGATATTGTGCAGAACTCACCCTTTTTTACTTCCTTCTTTTTGCGAACCAACCCCTACACTGCGTGTCTCGCGCAGAAACTACCAAAAACAAAACAAAAACAAAAGCATGGTGTAGCGTAGAAGCAGGTTCGCAATCGGCGTCTCCCACTTTATGATAATGTACAGCTTCGGCTTGTCATTATTCGGGAGTTTAGCCTCTGGGCAGTAGAAAGGTATCGACCCTTGTCAGTGGGTTGCATGTACGGGCACTCCAAGTACTTAATGATTGAGTATTTAGAGTGCCTGTATGGCACACTGCTTGGGTTTTTCCAAGCAGGCCAACCTTTTATTTATTTTTATTGGGTTTCCGCCTGCTTTTTTATTACAAAATTTTCCACTATTGAACAATTTGACAAAGTCGGATATAATAGACCATATTTAATTGGTGAGTATGATAATGAAAAAAAAGACGGTGAAGACCAAAAGTCTATTTACCGAAAAGTTCTTCGCAGAAATTAAAGAATCACTCGTTGCTGAACGCGACCGTTTGACAAAAGAGCTAACGAAATTTACGAAAAAGACTCGAACCCCAGGAGATTTCGAAGCTAATTTCCCAGAATACGGGGACAAAGAAGACGAAAACGCGAACGAAGTCGCGGAGTACACAGCGAACAAACCTCTCGAAGAAGTCCTCGAGGGTATGCTCTCGGATGTCACCAAGGCTCTACAGCGCCTCGAGAAGGGCACCTACGGTATTTGTAAATATTGCGATCGGCCGATGGACGAGAAACGATTGCGTGCGCGACCGACCTCTGGTGCCTGTGTCGCCTGTAAGAAGACATTGACTGATGAAGTCTAATCAAATCGCTATGAAGGAGAAATTCCGTTTGTTATTGGCTTTTGCCCCGGGCGGAATTTTTTTTGTATTGGATCGATTGGCGAAGTACTTATCAGTACACCGGCTCGCTGGTCGGGCGCCGATTGGCCGGCTAGTCGGATTGGAATATTTTGAGAATCATGGGATTGCTTTTTCAATTCCTTTCCCCGGGACATTTCTGCTCATCGTCACTCCTATTATCCTGTTTGGTTTCCTTTTGTTATTCATCAAGCCTCATCCGAACAAATTCTGGTATCGGTTTTCTCTCACGATGATTGTGGCCGGCGCGCTTTCGAATTATATTGATCGCGTCCTCTATTCATACACCATTGATTATTTTCGATTATTCACCTCGATCATCAATCTCGCGGATGTGAGTATTGTGGTGGGTACGATCATTTTGGCTTTTGTGTTTTTTTGGGAGGAGAGTTATGCTCGCCAGAATTGAAACCGCGACTCTCATTGGCATGGATTGTGTGCGGGTCGAAGTAGAAGTGGACGTGTCTGGAGCTTGGCCGAGCTATCAGATCGTCGGACTTGCGGATACTGCCGTGCAGGAAGCGAAGGAGAGAATCAGGACGGCTTGGAAAAATTCCAATTTAACCTTTCCAGCCAATCATCGAATTGTAATTAATTTGGCGCCGGCGGATATTCGCAAAGAGGGCGTCGCTTTTGATTTACCAATGGCGCTCGGGATGTACATCGCAACCACGAACCTGTCGATTGAAATAGGGGATTCACTATTTATCGGCGAACTGGCTTTGGATGGCAGTGTTCGGCCGACTGCGGGCGTGCTCTCGTTTGCCCAATATGCCAGACAGCATCAATTTTCGAGTATCTTCGTACCAGCCGCAAATGCGAGTGAAGCGGCGCTCGTTTCTGGCATCCAAGTTTTTCCCGTCAAGAATTTTACAGTTTTGATTGATCATATTCTCGGCAAAAAGTTGATAGAACCGATTTCAAATGCTGGTGTTGCGGCTAGTGAAATAGTCGAAGAATATAACGATGGGTTTGACCTGTGTTTCGTGTGTGGGCAAGAATTTGCAAAACGCGCGCTCGAAATTGCGGCCAGTGGCGCTCATAATTTATTATTATCTGGTCCACCTGGTTCAGGAAAAACGATGCTGGCGCGGACTCTGGCTTCGATATTACCAATGATGACTGATGACGAGGTAATCGAAGTGGCCAAAATATATTCTGTGGCAGGATTAATAGATGTGAATGGAGCTCTCTCGCGTAGACGTCCGTTTCGGGCGCCGCATCATTCAGCGAGTAATGCGGCATTGACGGGTGGTGGAAAAAATCCTCGTCCGGGTGAAATCACTTTGGCCCACCGCGGCGTTCTGTTTCTGGATGAATTTCCCGAGTTTTCACGCATCGTACTCGAGAGTTTGCGTCAGCCACTTGAAGATGGATTAATAAATGTCGCGCGTGTGCAAGGTACGGTGGCATTTCCAGCCCGATTCACATTGATTGCGAGTCGAAATCCTTGTTCTTGCGGTTATGCGGGAGATGCGGAAAAGGCATGCACATGTACGATGCAAGCTATTTCCGCCTATAATAAAAAAATTAGCGGACCAATTTTGGATCGGATTGATTTGCATGTCGAGGTGCCGAGAATTACCTATGATAAGCTGACACAAAGAGCAGGTGTTGAGACATCGAAACAAGTACGGGAAAGGGTGGTGCGAGCCCGCGAAATCCAAAAGAAAAGATTTATAGGCACTAAGTTGGTCACAAACAGTGAAATGCAAGCGAGAGAAATTGCCCGCTATTGTGCCCTATCCGCTGACTCGGCTGATCTATTGCGTCAAGCTGTCGATGGCTTGCATCTCTCTGGGCGTTCTTATCACCGAATTCTCAAAGTGGCGCGAACAATCGCCGACCTAGCCAACAGTGAAAATATTTCTGTGACGCATGTTGCTGAGGCGTTGCAGTTTCGAGCTAAGGAGTAATTGTTTAGTACTGTTCTGACCTTGACAAAAATCCCAGATTTGATAAATTAAATACAGGGGGGGGCGTAACACTATTAAGGAGGTCTCATGGGCTACAAATGGAAAACAGATACTTGTTCTACGTGTGAAGGTACTGGAAAAGTCGATGTTGAATCTGAACCCTGTGAACATTGTCATGGTTCAGGGCGAGTTCATTCGTTTTGGCACGGTGGTTCCGCAATCTGTCGCCACTGTGTTAATGGTTTTGTTCCTATGGAAAAAGAGTGCCCCAGTTGTAGGGGCAAAGGTCGTGTTAAGTACGAAGTTTCTACCTGCAGTAAGTGTGGTCAGGAAGATGAAAAATGCAGGTGTTACGACGGCAACTACGACGACTAACTTGGGTCCCCCCCCAAGTTTTTTTGCTCCAAAAATTTGCACCTCCACCCTCTCATCCTGTATAATACACTCACTATGCATCCAGAAATAAAACACACAATTTTGATTTTCAAAAATCTCACCAAAAATCTCCCACCGCTCACTCCCGAATCGGTGCGTGATGAAATTAAACACGCGCTCGATCATCTCGAGAATGATTCTTCGGTGACGGATTTGGCGGCGGAGGAGATTGTGATTGCTTTTGGTAAAAAAATTTGGGCGTATTGGAAGGCGTTTGAAGAAATGAATGCCATGTATTCTGGCAAATTGGGAGAGAAATTTTTACTTTCCAAGCTGTCGCGAACACTGAAAGCGAAATATCAGGAATTTATCGCTCAGGGAGGAGATTTCACGGATGTTTATTCTGGCCGACCGGCTTTGTTTTTCTCGGATATCGAGAGGGTGGAATTGTCACAAGCCCTAGTAGAAGTGGATAATGATATCCGCAACTATGCTATGCAGGCAGTCATGAGTACGGATCGGAACAAATATGAGAATTTAATTGTTGACTTCCAGACCATTCTCGAAGACATTGAGAAACGTCTGGGTACCCTGCGTCAAATAGCGGAAGATGAGCAGGAACATCCGCAGTTGGCGGACGAGATTCGGGCACAGGTGCGAGTTTTCGAGCACGGCCTCTGTCTCCTCGCGGAACACACTCGCTATGAAGAGGTCTTGCACGCAGAAGAACATTTTGCGGGAAGGCGGTATGATTTGAAACGATTTCGAAGTAGGCATGAGTAGGGGGTGGATGAAGATCCGAAGATTAAAAGATTAGAAAATTGCCAAAAAAATTCACCTAGCGGGTGAATTTTTTGTAGTACTTTTTGGATGTTTTTTAATCTTTCGTTCCTCGGTGTCACAACACTTCCGGAACGATTCCTTTATTTTTCTCCACTACTTTCAAAATTTCTTTATGCGATAACAACCCTGCCTGAGCGCCTAGTTTCGAAATCACCGAGGTAGAATTTGCTGTACCCCACGAGACAGCCTCATCCAATCCGTGCCCGCGTAAAATGGCGGAAATAAAACCGACCGCATAGGCATCACCCGCACCGGTTTTGTCGATGATTTCAGTCGGGTAGGATTTGAGTTTCACCGTCATGTTCGCGTCGAGAGCGAGTGAGCCGTTCGCACCGTCGGTGATAGCGACAGTTTTCACACCCATATTGTGGAGGTCTCTCGCGAGGGAGGTAGAATCGGCGTCAGGTTTACCTATGATGCGTGCCGCCTCTTCTCGGTTGGCGAATAGAATACTGGTGTAGGGGAGGATCTTTTTGAATTCTTTGAGACCGTTTCGTGATTGGTATGATCCGGGATTGACTGCGAGTTTAGTCTCGGGATTTTTCTTCAGATGCGCGATTAGTTTGTGTTGGACTTTTTCGAATGTTTCACCGAGTGAACTGTAATAAATAAATTTGGTCGCCGGTAATTTCGGTAAGGAATAATTTCGCTTGCTGTAGTACGATAAAATAGTACGTTCACCGCGATAATTCAAAACGACGGCATAGCGAGTCTCACCGTTTTTTATAACTTTGACAAACTTATCCATCACTTTGTTTTTCTGCAATTCCTCCCTCACCATGTAGCCATTCAGATCGTCGCCAAGCTCAGTGACGATGGCGCAACTGAGGCCAGCGCGCTGGCAACCGATCGCGACATTAGCCGCATTGCCACCAACGGATTGAAAAGTTTTTCTGATGGGAATTTTGTCGGCATAATTGATGCAGAGTTTGCAGTTATCCCTCTCGAGATCGCAGAGCACGGTCGCCTCATCGATGATGAGGAAGGTATCGAGTGTCGCGTCGCCAATAGTAATGATATCGTACATAATCTATTTTAATTCTTGGTATTTTTCTAAATCTTTTTCACTGTGATGGTGATGCCCAAGTCGAATTTCGATGTATTCGACGAGAGAGGCGACAGCGAGACCGAGCATTGCGACAGAAAACAATTTGTTTCCAATAAAAATCGAATAGATAAGGAGACAAGTCGCACCGAGACAGAGTGCCAAATCTTGACGGCGCTCTAATTCCAAAAAAATAGAGTATGTCATGAGGATTGCCCCGAGGCCAGCGGTAATATGGATTATTAGTTCAGGTAAGGCTATCGGAATCCAAGGTAAGATATTTTCGAGGAGCATAAAATTATTGTTTTTTGTTCAAATAATCAATGGCCGAGAGAGCGGCAGTGACACCTTGACCCGCGGCGATAGCGATTTGTTTGTATGGAGTGTTCGTCACGTCTCCGGCGGCGAAAATCCCTGGAACATTTGTTTCGCATTTCATATTGATCACGATTTCGCCCATTGGATTTTTCTCGAGGTCGGCGAATTTGGAATTTGGGATCATACCGATGTGGACCATGACGCCCTGAACAGGGAGTGTGTGTTTTTCGTTTGTTTTGTTATCAGAGACGACGAGACCGGTGACGAAATTTTCACCTTCGATTGCTTCGGTTTTGGAATTATAGACCACTTCAATTTTTGGATGATTTTTCACCTTGTCAATCAAAACATTTTCACCGCGGGGGAAACCGCCATTTGTTTCGGGAGTATCTTCATACATGGAGACGAGAAAAACTTTTTCGGCGAGTTCAGCCATCATGAGAGCGGATTCGAGACCGGAATTACCAGCTCCGACCGTCACAGTCGTTTTCCGGCGATAGAGTGGACCGTCGCAAACAGTGCAATATGTGACGCCACGACCACGAAGTTTTTCTTCGCCCGGAATACCTAGTGGACGTGGGTGAATTCCACTCGCAATAATTACTGTTTTGGTTTCAAAAGTTTTTTCTTCGCCGTTATCATTTTTCACATAGACAATTTTTTTGTCGGCGGTATTGTCAATCCTCGTCACTTCGAGACCTTCTTCGATCGGGACATTGTATGATTTGGCGTGATTTACGAAGTCGTTTGCGAGTTGAAAGCCGGCAATTTTCTGGATACCTGGCCAATTATTCACTTCGCCGGAGAGGGCGACTTCGCCGCCGAGATTTTTCGAGATGATGAGTGTGTTCAAATTGCGTCTCGCGGCGTAGATGGCGGCGGATGTACCAGCGGCAGAGGCGCCAATGATGATGAGATCGTACATAAATTTGTTCAATAAATTAATTATTTTGACTAGCAGAAATTAATTGTCGTAGTGCCAGAGTCGGGTCATCGGTAGAAAATATGGCGGACGCGGCGCATGCGTAGTCAGCTCCAGCATTGTTTATTTCACGGATATTTTTCAGACTAATGCCTCCATCTGCTTCAACTAGTTTGTTCGGATAGAGTTTTTTTGTCAGTGCAATTTTTTCGATTGTTTCTGGAATGAAAGGTTGTCCCGCTACACCCGGATGAACACCGAGAATTAAAATAGAATCGAAATATGAAATTATGTCTGTGAGATTTTCAGGAGGAGTTTCTGGTCGGAGAGCGATGCCGGGAATTTTGCCACCATCTCTAATTAGTGTCGCGAGAGAAATTATTTCGGACGGGTCCAGATCCTCGAAATGAAAAATTATGTTTTTAATCTTTTCATCTGTGAGCCATTCGGAAATTATCGGTCGGGGATTGGCCGACATGATGTGGAGTTCGATCGCACAAGGAACCTGATTTAGTATTTGGTCCCTCTCATACCAGTTCTCCTCGGGTGTGAATGTGCCGTCGGCAATATCGACCTGTATGAGTTCCGTGGAAGTGGGTAATTTTGCGACAGTGTTTTGGAATTCAACCTCGCTTGCCACATTGATGTTCGGAATAATTTTCAACATACTATTTCGAACTGTTTTCGTAAGTGGTAATTTTATCATTTCGTCGCGCATATTTCGGATCAGTCGAGAATTCACTTTCGAGAAATTTCTTCACGATCGCCGTGGCGTGGTCATCGGACAGTACGCGACCAGCGAGACAGAGTGCGTTTGCGTTATTATGTTTCCTGGCCATTTCGGCCGCTTCGATATTGTATCCGAGGGCGGCACGAATGCCGTGGACTTTGTTGGCCGCCATGCAGGCGCCATTGCCGGATCCGCAGATGAGGATCGCGAGACCTCGGTTGGTCACTGTT
>DAOOSC010000010.1:0-25733 GCA_035389585.1 Candidatus Magasanikiibacteriota bacterium | reverse complement strand
CACGCGTACGATGTTGCGTTTTGTGGTGCCTTGGTTCAGCGAAAACGGCAATCGGCTTTTTCTCGGAGTCCGTCGCAAGAATATTAAAGAATAAGGAAATTGTATGATACAAATTATTAAATACAAAAAATACCCTTTCATCTTTTCCGGCGTATTAACTGTTGCGAGCATAATTGCAATTTTGGTTTTTGGTTTGAGACCGGGGATGGATTTCACGGGTGGAAGTTTGATTGAAGTGAGTTTTACAGGTAGTCGGCCAACAGCCGCAGAAGTGCGCAGTTCTCTTGAAGAAATTGATTTGGGTACGGTGGTGGCACAGCCGGTGGGTGATCAGGGTATGATTGTTAAAACCCGCTTCATCTCGGAAGATGAGCATCAGTTGGTGTTGGTGGAATTGAGGAAGGATTTTGCCAAAGGTTCGGAGCAGGTTTTGGAGAGTAGAGTAGAAACGATTGGTCCGGCGATCAGTTCTAATTTGAAAGATCGTGCGGTCGCTTCTGTTATCGCGGTCAGTATTTGTATTGTTTTGTACATCGCCTATACCTTTCGTAAAGTTTCACGTCCGATGAAATCGTGGCAATATGGGGTAACGGCCATAGTAGCGCTTTTACATGATATTCTAATTACGGTGGGGGTGTTTGCTGTGTTGGGTAAATATATGGGAGTAGAGGTTGATGTGCCGTTTGTGGTTGCTCTACTCACAATTCTTGGTTATTCAATCAATGATACAATTATCGTATTCGATCGTATTCGTGAGAATTTGACAATTGAAGGTACTGATAATTTCTCGAGGACGGTGAATGCTGGGATTAATCAAACCATCGCTCGGTCTCTCAACACTTCGGGGACAACACTGTTGACACTTTTTGCTTTGTTTATATTTGGTGGGGCGACGATAAAATTTTTCTCTTTGGCTCTAATAATTGGTGTGGCTTTTGGTACGTATAGTTCGGTTTTTGTCGCGAGCGCTCTGCTTGTAGCTTGGCATGAGTGGCGGATGAAAAGAGCGGCTCGTGAATAACATTTAACCCCCGTCGTTTGGGGGTTTTTTGTTTTTGTGATATAATAAAATCGGCTTACAATCATTAAATTAACATATGACGGATAAATTCATCAGGCATTTCATCGCCTTTATGGGGCTTTTGGCTTTTGGTCTCGTGTACTGGGCGGGTTATTCGGCTGGACAGCGCGAATGGTGGTGGGCGACGATTCTCGTGCCTTTGATTTATTATATAATTTATAAGCTAGTTGACGCCTAATCTATGGATTTTGGTTTATTTTATTTGAACCTAAGCTCACTCAATAAATTTTTGGCACAAGATGCGTCAGTGATTGTTTGGGAAATGGTGGTGGTGTTTGGCTGGCTGATTTTGTTGTATTTTGTTTTGTATGCGGGCATCATCATGTATATGATGTACCGATCACTCAAATCTACTGCCAATTGGAAGTGGATTGTGCTTGCGATTGATATTCCGACTATAAATATTCAGACGCCGAAGGCGGTGGAACAATTGTTTGCGCACTTGGCCGGGGCTTATGACAAACCGAATATCGCGCAGAAATACCGCGGTGGCTATAAACAAAAATGGTTTAGTTTTGAGATCATCAGTGTCGGTGGTTATATTCAGTTTCTGATTCGGACTGAGCAAGGATTACGCGATCTCGTCGAGTCGGCGGTGTACGCACAGTATCCGGAAGCAGAGATTACCGAGGTAGAGGATTATGTCTCGGAAATTCCAGACAAGTATCCTAGCGCTGAATATGACGTTTGGGCATCGGATATCACTCTCAGTGAACACTATTCATATCCGATTCGGACATATCGAGAATTTGAACACAACATAATTAAAGAGACAATTCTCAAAGATCCAATGTCGGCTTTTCTCGAATCTTTTTCTCGTCTCGGGCAGGGGGAACAGATGTGGTTTCAGATAATTTTGGAACCGACTTCGAATGCTTGGAAAAAAGAAGCGATCGAGAAAATCAAAGAATTGGTGACACAAAAAAAATCTGCAAAAGGTAATGCGGCTGTTGATTTTTTGGTACAGACACCTTTCAATGTTCTCGAAGAATTTGGTGATATCGTACTTGGTAGAGAAAAATCAGAGGCAAAAAAAGAGGAAAAAGACAAAAAACCAGATATGGTGCCGGGGCAAAGCCAGTTGATTGAGGGAATGGAGAATAAAATTGCTAAAATTGGTTTCAATACAAAGATCCGGGCGGTGTATGCGGCACGCAAAGAAATTTTTCATCCAGAGAGAGGTGTGGGGGCGCTCATCGGTGCTCTGAATCAGTTCAATAGTCCGACGGCCAATTCTCTGGTGCCGAGTTTCTCTACGATGTTGCACTACTTCCGTAAAGATTCTAGGGTTGCCGCTCGCAAGAAATTGCTTGTCGGGGCATATAAAAAACGTAAAATGAAAGTTGGGAAAAAACCGTTTGTTTTGAATATTGAAGAGTTGGCAACGATTTGGCATTTCCCGATGTCGTACGTGAAGACGCCGCTTGTCCAGAAAGCCTCCATGAAGATCGCTGAGCCGCCAATGGGGTTGCCGATCGAGCGAATTGCTCCACCTGAGGCTATCCTCGCACCAGATGATAAACCAGGCGGGTCGAAGAGGGAATATGTGACCGATTCCGGTCAACGTATTGTACAAGCCAAGGACGAACAGGAGTTTTCATAGTAAGTGACAATAGCCGGCCGTAGGTCGGCTTTTGCAACATTGACCGGAGAGCGGAAATCTGGTTTAATACTAGCGTTTATGGCAGATACAAAATTGATAAAAGAAAAAGTTGACATTGTGGATTTGATTTCTGAGTATGTCGCTCTGAAGCCAGCCGGTGTCAACCACAAAGGACTTTGCCCGTTTCATCGGGAAAAGTCACCCTCTTTCATGGTCAGTCGCGAGCGTCAGAGCTGGCATTGTTTTGGTTGTAGTAAAGGTGGGGATATTTTTTCTTTTGTTCAAGAAATTGAAGGAATGGAATTTTCGGAAGCTTTGAAGTATTTAGCTAATCGGGCTGGTGTGCCACTCGATAATTATCGCAGTGAGATTGGATCAAATCTGCGTAATCGGATTAAAGAAATTAATGAAAATGCGGCAAATTTTTTTCACAATTTTTTATTGAAAATGCCCGCCGCCGCTTCAGCGCGCGATTATTTGTCCGGGCGCAAAGTGAAGCCTGAAACAATTACGGAGTGGTTGATTGGCTATGTGCCGGATCAATGGGATTTACTCACCAATTGGTTGACGAAAAAGGGGTTTGCTATTGATGATCTCGTGGCTTCGGGGCTCACTATCAAAAAGGCGGACGCGGTCTCAGGTTCGATGCGTGGATATTATGATCGGTTTCGAGGGAGAGTGATGTTCCCGATTTGGGATACACATGGATCGGTCGTGGGGTTCACAGGTCGTGTGCTCGTCGAGACAGAAAATTCGGGTGGTAAATATGTGAATACGCCAGTGACGCCGGTGTATGATAAGTCATCTGTAATCTTCGGCTTAAACCGTGCCAAGAGTGAAATTAAAACTAAGGATTTGATCGTGGTGGTGGAAGGGCAGATGGACACGATTGCATGTCATGAAGCGGGAATGAAAAATGTCGTCGCTTCGAGTGGTACGGCGATGACTGAGACGCAGGTCAAATTACTCAAACGCTACTCACAAAATTTGGCTTTGGCTTTCGATATGGATGCGGCGGGAATTGAAGCGGCCGAACGGGGCATTCTCATCGCTTTGCGCGAAGGTATGAACGTGCGTGTGATTAGAATTCCGGATGGGGCGGGTAAAGACCCGGATGAGTGTTTGAAAAAAAATCCAGAAATATGGTTTCAGGCTGTGAAAAATGCGGAAGATGTGATGGCGTGGTTCCTCGAAAAAGCAACCAAAGGACGAGATTTGAAATTGCCAAAGGAAAAACAAATGGCGAGTGATATATTTCTGCCGAAGATTGCCCTCGTTCCTTATGCGGTAGAACGGGATTATTGGTTGCAGAAATTGGCCGAAACGATCAATGTGGGGATGGATGTTTTGCGTGAGGATTTACCACGTTTCCGTAAAAATCCACAGGGGGTGGTGGTCGGTAGGAAGCAGGTTGTTTCGAGTGTGCCCGAAAAAACAGCAACAGCTTCTGCTCCTATAGAAATGACACGGTCGGAAGAGATGCTCGAGATGCTTTTTGCGCTTTTGTTGCGTTTTCCTAAGGTTTTACAGGATTATTGGGGTAAATTAGAAAATATTGCACCGGTGTTATCCACATCACATTATGCCAACCTTTACTTTGAGGCAAAAAAGCTGTATAATAAGGGCAATATTTTGGATTTGGAAGAACTGCATAAAGCGCTCGAAATAGTCGAAAATGGGAGTGAAATGATGTCCTTGCTCGGAATGAAGGGCGATTTGCTGTTTCAAGATTTTGATGATCGTTCGGCGATGCAAGAAGCGGAGGCATTATTTAATCAAATACATGCTGACTGGTTGGGGGCGAGACGCAAACAGATTCAATTAGAAATGATAAGCGCTGAGAAAGCTGGGGATAAGGATGTGGTGGCGCGGTTAATGAACGAATTTATAAAACTAGTTTAATTATTTTGTTCATGCCGAACAAAAAAAATACAATTCATCGTTCGGTTCGCCGGGTGGCGACCAAAAAAAAGACGGCAATTAAAAAAATTGCCCATATTTTGCAAAGAGCAAAAAAAGCGATTCGTTCGGCGAAGAAAATGCCGATTAAGCGGGTCGAAAAAACAAAAAAAACATCAGGTCAGGTATGGAAAAGTGACCATTTTACAAAGCCGATAGTAACCAAACAAGGTCAGTTATCGAAAACGAAGCAGAAAGGCAACGGTTTTTCGGTACTGAAAACGATGGTGACGCCAGACATGCTCATACCGCCGACCGAAGATCCGGTCATGCGTCTCATCAAAAAGGGGCGTGATCGTGGTTTTGTCACTGAGGTCGAGGTATTGGGTATTTTCCCTTATGTGGAGAATTATTTGGAGTACTTCGAAGCGTTTTTGGATTTGATGGACAAGAGCGGTTTGACGATCATGGAAGCGGGCGGTAGTCTGCTCGATAGGCGGACCAATCAGAGTGAGAAACTTTCGGAACTCAAGGGTTCACAGCCTGATTTGGTGGGTGAATTTGATCTGGGTTCGATTTCCCAAGATTCGATTCAGATGTATTTACGTGAAATCGGGAAAATTCCATTGCTCACAGCGGACGAGGAAGTGTCGCTCGCCAAACGAAAAGAACGAAGCGATAAAGAAGCTGAGAAGAGATTGATCGAGGCCAACTTGCGCTTGGTCGTATCGATTGCGAAGAAATTTGTGGGGAAACAATTATCGCTTTTGGATTTAATCCAAGAGGGTAATATCGGTCTGTTTCGAGCGGTGCGTAAATTCGACTATCGTAAAGGTTATAAATTTTCGACTTACGCGACTTGGTGGATTCGTCAAGCGATCACTCGGGCATTGGCCGATCAGTCACGTACGATTCGTATTCCGGTGCACATGGTAGAGACGATCAATCGTTATCAGCAGGTGAACCGCCGCCTCCTCCAGGATCTAGGACGTGATCCGACCGCAGAAGAAGTCGCGGCCGAAATGGGTGAGGAAGTAGAGAAAGTGAAACATATTATTCAAATTTCACAAGACACAATATCTCTCGAAACTTCGGTGGGTGATGATGATGACGACGATTCTTCATTGTCTGATTTCATCGAAGATATGAAAAATCCTTCACCATCTCATGTCGCTGGTGTAGAGTTATTGAAGGATTATATCCGTGAAGCAATGAAAGACCTCTCTCCGCGTGAACAGAAAATTTTGGAAATGAGATTTGGGCTCTCGGATGGGGTGACACATACGCTTGAAGAAGTGGGCAAAGAATTCGATGTCACGCGTGAGCGTATTCGTCAGATCGAAGCCAAAGCACTTGAAAAAGTTCATAGTTTTGGGATTGTGGATAAACTAAGGGATTATTAAGGACTTAGAAAAGAGCACCTGCCAAATTGGCGGGTGCTTTTGTTATACATGTCAGTTAAACGATCTTCACAACATCCCACCATTTCTCAATATATTCTGCACGGCGGTTTTGGTAGTTCAGGTAGTAGGCGTGTTCCCAGAGGTCATTGGCGATGATTGGGGTGTCGCCGAGGGAGAGGGGGGAATCCTGGTTTGGAAGAGTGTAAATTGCTAATGTGTGATCTGGTTTTTCCACAAGCCATACCCAGCCACTGCCGAAGTGAGAGCCGGCGATTGTGTTAAATTCAGTTTTCATATTTTCAACTGATCCGTATTGGGCAGTGATTTTTTTTACCAAATTTTCGTCAATTTGTTTCGTTGTGCCCATGATACTCCAATAGATATTGTGATTATGAAAACCGCCACCAAAATTGCGTAATTTGCGACGATCCTCGTCCGACACTTCAATAGTATTAAGCTCAAGCAATATTTCTTCGACACTTTTTGTATCAAGTGGTGGGTATTTGTTGGCAATCTTCGTGAAATTGTCGAGATATGTGGCATGGTGTTTGGTGTAGTGAATTTCCACGGTTCGAGCGTCGATCACTGGCTCGAGCGCCTTAAATTCAAAACCAAGTGCTGGGAGTGTGTATTTCATATTTGCGTTTTTACTGTATAAATTATATCTCTATCATACCATTGTGGTATAATATTCGCAAGTACAGTTGGATGCTTTACTTTTAGGTCGTTATTAGCTATAATAATTCACGACTACTTAGTATTATTTGTTGATTTATGAAATTCATTTTCTGGCGTATTTTTAGCATTTTTTCGATTGTGTTATTTTTGTTTTCGGGTTCAGATGCGATCGCTATTGAGGGATCGACATCGACCGTATCTGCTACTCCGACAAATGCTGGAAAAATCGAATATGTTCTGTTTCATTCTCAATACTGTCCGCACTGCAAGGCAGAAATTACTTTCATCGATAAGAAATTACGACCGAAATATGGTGATGATGTCGAATTTAAATTGTACGAGGTAAATGAAGGGGCTAATCGTGATCTGTTTTCTCAATACTCGTATTTTTTCCATACGGATAACACTTCGGTACCAGTGGCATTTATTGATGGCGAGGTGGTGCACGGTTTCGATAGTGAAAAAAAAGTTGGAGTGAAGATCATTCAAATAATTGAAAAAGCAATCGCGGAAAGATGTGGAGAGGTAAATATAGCCACGACAACGACTGAAAAAATTTCAATTCCAGTGCTTGGAGAAATTGATCCGAAATCATTTTCTCTTCCGATACTCACTGTGGTTGTCGGTTTACTTGACGGGTTCAATCCTTGTGCGATGTGGACGCTTCTGTTTCTAATTTCACTACTTTTGGGGATGGGTAATAGGCGAAGAATGTGGTTGCTCGGCGGGTTGTTCATTTTATCTGCGGGCTTAGTTTATTTCATATTTATGGCGGCGTGGTTGAAGTTTATTTTGTTCATCGGTATGGTTCTCGCTGTGCGGATCGTGATCGGTACGGTCGCTGTCGGAGTGGGAGGGAAAAATTTGTATGATTGGTGGATAAGTCGCAAAGCGGATGGTGTGGTATGCAAGGTTTCTAAAAATGAAAATACAAGCAAAGTGTTTGCGAAGATTAAAGATATTGTATATCGGCGCAGTTTGATCTGGTCAATTACCGGTATAGTATTATTAGGTTTTTCGGTTAATTTGGTCGAAATGGCGTGTTCCGCTGGTTTCCCGGCGGTTTATACACAAGTGCTAGCGTTGTCTGGAATTCCGGCTTGGCAGAAATATTTGCACATGGTCGGTTATATTATTTTCTACATGCTCGACGACATGATCGTGTTCGTGGTGGCGATGGTGACTCTCCGCCCGACTATGCTCGGTGGGAGATTCGGTAAGTATTCAAATTTAATTGGTGGTGTATTGATATTTATTCTCGGGTTGCTCTTGATTTTCCGTCCGGAGTGGCTCATGCTTTCGTAGTATGGTATAATAAGCCGAGAAATTGTTAGTGGTTTTCAAAAAAAATTATGCCAACTCCATCTCTACAACCAAAGAACGGTGCTTCCGTGGAGGATACTCAGGATATCTGTCTGTTCGGACAGACGAATTATCGCAATCAATTATATCGTTTCGGTATCAAACTGGATGATCGGCGTCGTCATATGTATATTATCGGCAAGACTGGTATGGGTAAGACGACAATGATGGAAAACATGGTTTTGCATGATATTTATTCCGGTCACGGTGTCGGCGTGGTGGATCCGCATGGCGATTTCGCCGAGAAGGTAATCAATTACATTCCTTCGAATCGTATCAATGACGTGGTGTATTTCAATCCGTCGGATTTGAGTTTTCCAATTGGTTTCAATATTTTGGAAGTGAAGAAAGAAGAGCAGAAACATTTGGTGGTGGCAGGTCTCATGGGAATTTTCAAGAAAATTTGGCCGGATGTGTGGAGTCCTCGTATGGAGTATATTTTGAATAATACTTTGCTCGCTCTGCTTGACTATCCCGGTTCGACACTGCTCGGTATCAATCGGATGTTGTCTGACAAAGTGTATCGTGGGCGTGTAATTGGTAAAATCAAAGATCCGGTTGTGAAAGCTTTCTGGGAGACAGAATTCGCGAGCTATTCAGAGCGTTATGCGACCGAGGCAGTGGCGTCTGTTCAGAATAAAATCGGTCAGTTTTTGTCGGCTAGTGTGATCCGAAACATGGTCGCCCAAGTCAAATCGACCATTGATATTCGGGAGATTATGGATACGAAGAAAATTCTCATCATGAATCTCTCGAAGGGTAGAATTGGTGAAGATAATAGTCGTTTGCTCGGCGGCATGTTAATTACGGAGATTCAATTGTCGGCGATGGAGCGTGTGGATATTCCGGAGAGTGAACGTCAGGATTTCTTCCTCTATGTCGATGAGTTTCAGAACTTCGCGACACCGAGTTTCGCGAATATCTTATCTGAAGCGCGTAAATACCGTCTCTCGCTTACGATGGCACATCAATATATCACTCAGCTCGATGAAATTGTGGCAGATGCGGTATTCGGCAATGTGGGCACGATTGTGACATTTCGGGTTGGTGGGGCGGATGCGGAATTTTTGGAAAAAGAGTTTACACCGACATTCCTCGCGACTGATATTGTCAATTTGAATAAATATCAAGTGATGTTGAAACTCATGATCGACGGCGTCGCTTCACAGCCATTTGGTGCGCTCACGATGCCGCCAATTGGCAAACCGACGGGTAGTGCTGAGAAAGTGATTCGTGTGTCGCGTGAGAGGTATGGTCGGCCACGGGATGTGATTGAGGAGAAAATTATGCGATGGGTAGGTTTGGAGGATTTGGATGACAGTGATGACAAACCAATAAAACATGAACATGTGCCTGCCCATCCGCCGGCTCGTCCAGCAGAGGTCAAGAAGCCTGTGGTGGTGCCAAATAGGGTGGTGGCGGCGACGACATATTCTGGCGCGCCAGTATCGGCGCAAAACAAACCAACAGTGATGGCGGTGAGTAAGCCACAACAGAATATGACGGTGATGAAAAAAGCTGTTTCGAAAGTAGAGCCCGGACGGCAGGTGGTGAATAACGCAAATAAATCAGTTGCGAAACAGACAATTCCTGCCATGGCTCCAGCCGTGAATCCTGTCGCCAAGAAGTTTGAGGCACTAAAACAGTTAGCTGTAAAACCTGTAGAGAATAATCCTACCTCGGTAGATATCGGTCAGTCCAAAAAAGTCGATGATGACGACGCAATTCGGTTTGAAGAAGATAAGCCGATTAGGTTTAGTCGGTAGTTTTTTTATTCCTTAATTGGCAGGCATGCTTGCCCCTTATTAATTTTGCTATGCTTTTCTACGAATCAAACAAAAGTGTCAAAAAATTACTTTTTCTTTTAACTCTGGTTGTGGTTTTGCTTGCGTTTAGTGCGGGATTTTTGTTCGGGAGGATGCGGAAAATTACGGCCGATGTCACAGATAGTGATGGGAATGTAAAAATTTCTAAGGTTTTGGATTTGTATGGAGCTAGTCGATCGGACAAGATTTCCTTCGATCAGTTTTGGAGTTTGTGGAACAAGGTGAAGGAGAAGTATGTGGAGCAACCAGTAGATGATTCGAAACTGTATTATGGTGCTATGGAGGGAATGGTGCGAGGCCTCGGTGATCCGTATTCAGTGTATTTTCCACCGAAAGAGGCGGCTGAGTTCACTAAAGATTTGTCGGGTGAGTTCGAAGGAATTGGTGCGGAAATTGGAATGAAAGAGAATCAAATTGTAGTAATTGCACCACTCGTGGGGATGCCTGCGGAAAAAGCAGGTGTGAAAGCGGGGGATAAGATTTACAAAATCGATGGCGTGGAGACCTATGATATGACAGTGGATCAAGCGGTAGGGAAAATTCGTGGCAAGCGTGGTTCAAAAGTTAAATTATCGTTGGTACGAGACGGGGCGGTGGTGGATATTGAAATTGTGCGTGAGACAATCAATGTGCCGACCGTGAAAGTGGAATACAAGGAAAATAATATTGCATACATGCGCCTGTCGTATTTCAACGAGAAAACAGACAGAGAGTTTGAAAAAGCGGTAAAAGAAATATCAGCAAAATCAGTCAGCGGAATAATTTTGGATTTACGCAGTAATCCGGGCGGGTATTTGGAAACGGCGGTGGTGGTAGCGAGTGAGTGGCTGAAAACTGGTTCGGTGGTCTCAGAAAAATTTAGCGATGGGAGAACAAACGCGTATGATACGCGTGGTTCACATCGTTTCGCCGACATTCCGACCGTTGTGCTCGTGGATGAAAATTCGGCCTCGGCTTCAGAGATCGTGGCGGGAGCATTGCAAGATAACGGTTCGGCGAAATTAGTTGGTAAGAAAACCTATGGTAAGGGTTCGGTGCAGGATTTTGAATTATTGCCAGATGGTTCGGCTGTGAAAATCACGGTGGCGAAATGGTTCACCCCGAAAGATCGTCAAATTGATAAACAGGGGATCGCGCCAGATGTGACGGTCGATCCGATGTTCGAAGTCAAAAAAGATGCAAACGGAAAAGATACAGAAGAAGTGATAGATTTTGGATTGAATAAAGCTTTAGAAATTTTGGAAAAAAAATAAATATTTTTTGTCAAAAAAACCAACTAAGATTTTTCTTGGTTGGTTTTTTATTTTTTTAGGTTTTACACTCTCTCCACCCAATGCTTGTCAGTCTCAACCTCGAGTTCGAGATAGACTTTTTTGTTGATGGCTTGTTCGAGTTCGCGGCGGGCCATTTGGCCGATTTCTTTGATTTTTTTGCCACCTTGGCCGATGATGATTTTTTTGTAGCGATCGTCGAGTGTCAGGATTCTGCCTTTCACGACGACAATTTCGGGTTTATCCTCGACATCGTCCACCTCCACTGCAATGGCGTATGGAATCTCTTCGTTCATTACAGAAAATATTTTTTCACGAATGATTTCGGCAATCCAGAATTTGTTGTCGATGTTCGTCAGTTGTTCGTCAGGATACATGATGTCTCCCTCAGGCAAAAGTTCGACAACTTTTTCGCGAAGCGGTTGGATATGCGAACCACGCAACGCCGAAAGTTCGATGGTCGCGTTGAAATCTTTGGACCAGGCTTGGTAGGATTCCATGAATGGGCGTTCGTTCGGGTGGAGGTCGCATTTGTTTATTACCAAAATTTTTGGAATATCGAGATGGCGCACGAGACCGTAGGTAGCTAGTTCTTCCGGACCGATTTCACGGGTTGGATCGGCGACATAAACGATCACGTCGATTTCTTCGTGGAGAGTGTCGTTGACTTTGTTGTATAATCTCGCGGATAGGTCACTGCGTTTTGCTTTGAAGATACCGGGAGTATCGACAAAAACCGCTTGCCCGGCGGGGGTATTGACCACCCCATGAATGACATTACGGGTCATCTGAGGACGAAAACTCGTGGCGGCAATTTTGGTGCCGACGAGGGTGTTCAGTAGGGTAGATTTTCCGACGTTAGAGCGGCCGACGAGGACTACGAAGCCTGATTTCATATGGGTTATTTATGTTATTATTCGTGATATTACCACATATTTGCAAAAAAATCAAGTTTAGGGTAATATATGGTGGTTGTCCCTCCTTCGCCAAGGCTTCGGAGGGTTAGACATGGCATTTATTAAAGATAGAAATACCTATGAAACTCATATTCCAAAAGGAAGTGCAGGGTGTAGCCAAAATCGGGGAAATTAAGGAAATCGCGAACGGTTTTGCGCGGAATTATCTCATACCGCGTGGGCTCGCTGTCCAGGTCAGTGAATCACAGATCAATGCTCAAAAAGATAAGGTAAAACGCGACGAAAAGAAGCGTGAAAAAGATTTGAAAGGTAAAGAGGTTCTCGCGAAGAGGGTGGATGGGGCGCAGGTCATAATTAAAGCAGAAAAGAAATCTGGCGATACGCTGTATTCGGCGATCGGGGCAGGGAAGATTGCTGAAGCGATCGTGGCACAACTCAAATTTAAAGTTTCGGCGGCGGATATTGTGCTCGATACGCCGATCAAATCGGTGGGCGCGCACGAAGCAAAAATCAAATTCGCACCGACAGTTTTCGCAACTGTCCGCGTCATTATCTCCTAATACAACCAACCCGCTGAAAGCGGGTTTTGTAATTCATTTTCAATATATTAATAAAATTTACCTATGGCAAAAACAAAAAGAAAATTCATCTTCGTCGTTGGTGGGGTGATGAGTGGGGTAGGTAAAGGAGTGACGTCGGCTTCTATTGGAATGATTTTGAAAATGAAGGGCTTTCGTGTGACTTCGCTGAAGGCGGATCCGTATGTAAATGTGGACGCAGGCACGATGAATCCGGTCGAACATGGTGAAGTCTTCGTCACCGATGATGGTGATGAGACGGATCAGGACATGGGGAATTATGAGCGTTTTCTCGGGACAAATCTGACAAGTGAAAATTACATGACGACCGGTCGGGTATATCAGACCGTGATTGCGAATGAGCGGGCGATGAAATACAAAGGCAAGTGTGTGCAGGTGGTGCCGCATATTCCCGAAGAAATTACCCGGCGTATTCGCCATGCGGCTGAGAAACACGATGCCGAATTCACGATCGTCGAGATTGGTGGAACGGTCGGGGAGTATGAAAACATTTTGTTTTTGGAGGCGGCGCGCATGATGAAGTTGAAAGATCCAGCTAGTGTGATGTTCGTGCTCGTGAGCTATTTACCGATTCCGGGGCATCTCGGCGAAATGAAGACCAAACCGACACAGCATGCGGCGCGTGAATTGAATTCGGTAGGAATCAATCCGGATTTCATTGTCGCGCGTGGTACTCACTATCTCGACGCACCGCGCCGTGAGAAATTGGCGGTTTTTTGCGGTGTAGAGCCGGAAAATTGTATTTCTGCGCCGGATGTGTCATCGATATATGAAGTGCCGCTTGTATATCAAGAGCAAGAATTTGGTAAGAAGCTATTGAATCGATTTGGCATGAAAAATGTGGCGACGAATATCACGGACTGGGCGAAGTTTGTGAAGAAATTATCTAATCCCAAAAAAGAAGTGCGCATCGCCGTCATTGGAAAATATTTTGGCACCGGTAACTACACTTTGGCCGATTCATATATTTCAGTAATTGAGTCAGTGAAATACGCGGCGTGGTGGAATGATGCGAAACCAATTCTCGAATGGATTGATTCAGAAGAATATGAAAAAAATCCGAAAAAAATTACTGAACTCGCGAAATATGATGGAATAATTGTGCCGGGTGGATTTGGGACGCGTGGTGTCGAGGGAATTATGATGGCGATCAAATACGCTCGTGAAACAAGAAAGCCATATTTCGGTTTGTGCTACGGCATGCAACTCGCGTCAATCGAATTTGTCCGCAATGTGCTCGGTAAAAAAGAAGCACATACTGTGGAAGTCAACTCAAATACACCCGATCCGGTGATTTTTGTAAATCCAACTCAGATGACAAATATTCGAGAGAACCGCTATGGTGGTACAATGCGTCTCGGTGCCTATGATTGCTCGCTCATGCGTGGTACGATTGCACGGGCGGCCTATGGCGAAGAAAAAATTTCTGAACGTCATCGCCATCGTTATGAATTCAACAATGCGTATCGTGAAGCATGTGAGGCAAATGGTTTGAAAATTTCTGGTGTGAACCCAGAAGCGAATTTAGTCGAAATTGTGGAATTGGAAAATCATCCATTCTTCGTCGGTGTGCAATTTCATCCTGAGTTCAAATCGCGTCCGATGAGACCGCATCCACTGTTCCGAGAGTTTGTGAAGGCGGCGTTGAAATTGAAAGAGAAGAGATAATATAATTTACATTAAACACTCGTGAAAATTCGCGGGTGTTTTTCGTGTAAAAAAGAACCCGTCGGTGGTCATGGCTTCGAAGAGCTGAGACCGACCGACGGGGCACGTTCCTTCACCTCCTTAATTTATGGAAGATGTGATAATGATTGTCAACGTGGCGATATGTAGTCCAGACGGGATCACTGCTGCAATTCTTGCGAGGATGTGATATCCTCTTTTTTTTGGGCGATAGGAATCCATGCGTAGTACTGTTGGTAGTGATAGAGACCAAAATATTACCACAATCGCCTCTCCGACTTGAGCCCACTCTTGTATTTTCTTACAGTTGCACATAATGGTGGCAAAAAAAAGCATTCCAGACAATATTGTATTTAAACCTATTGATAGTAGTTTTTGTGGTGGGTCTGAGTAATAATGCATATCCATTTTCTGCACAGCACTGACAAAAAAGATGCACACAAAGAATGAAACTAAAAACGCGTACATTGACCAATCTGCCTTTCGCTCTTTGCTAGAGCTGTTTTGAGTTAAAGAACAAATCAACATTGCAGGATATCACAAAATTACGGAATTGTCAAGAAAAACCACTTGTTAGAGCGGTTTTTCTGTGGATTACTTCTAATTTGTATTAGGTCCTGTATTTATCCACAGCGAAAATACGGCTATATTTAGCCAATTCTACGGCAGAAAACAGGGCTCCAGTATAGAATAAATCTCCCGCGAGGCTGTTGCGGAAAAACGGGAGTGCCATTGTGTAGGACGCTATGAGGCCTGACAGACTATGTGGATATATGGTACCAAATGCCCAAACAGCGAAATTGGTGATGATATAGAAGAGAATTGAGCCTGTGAGGGTGGTCGAGAGGACACGGGCGAAATTCACCGTGCGTAGGGTGTGGCGGGAAATGAAGTACATAATCGCAAATCCACCATAGACACTGAGCATGATCATCGGGTGATAAAAACCGATAATAATATCAGAAATAAGCATGGCGGCGAGAACAATCAGAATCGACCGACGGTCGCGCAAATAGGCGCCAGCAAAGATGGCGAGGGCGCCAATCGGGGCGAAATTGGCCGGATGAGGAATTAAGCGTGAAGCGATAGCGAGTAGGATCAATGCGAAAATAAAGAGATTTTGTTTTTTCATACATTTGTGGTTTTGTTTTTTAATGTTCCGATTATAACACCCTAATAAATATTTGCCAAGCTAGCGTCGGCTGAATATTGATTTAAGGCCGGTGAAAATTAGGGAAAATATTTTTTGTATTACTGCCCCGACTTTTGGCACTGTGTTTGTGGAAGAAGTGGCTGGTGTGGTCGGTGATGCGGTGGTGGTCGAGGATGTAATTTTTTCGCCGGCAATATTTTTGGGTAAAAGATTCTTTTTGGTCTTCATTAGTTGTTTTGTTTTTTGAATTTTGTCGATCGTGGTTGTGGTTAATGATGGAATTGTGTTTGTCGTCGTTTCGTTCGTGATTATTATTGTTGATGTGGCTATAATCAAATTTGGCGTACTTGTCGTACTGGTTGTGAGAAAGGTTTCGACCGTCGTCGTAGAAATCACTAATGTAGTGGTTGGTGAAATCACTTCAGGGTTTGTACTATTGCCAGTCGAATTAGTAGGTGGGGTTTCCGAGAATATTCTTTGTGTAATTGTTGTCGGCCATGATTTGCCGGCGAGCGCGGGTACAGCATGTTTCATCGCGAACCAGTCCGGTCCCGGTGCCCAAGCGGATTCATAGTATTCTTTTCCAGCAATTTTTTCAGTTAAAACATACCATGGATTTTTAGCATCTTTGAACCATTCGGCCTGTCCTTCTCCGAGCGCATCGATACCCATGACCGCCCAAGAGGTTGTAAGTATTTCTGATTCTTCGCCCCAGCCAGAGTTCCAGCCGCCGTCGGTGAGTTGGGTTGATTTCAAATAATTTTTGGCTTTTATGATTGCGCTTTCTTTAATTGTCGCCCCACGGTTGCGCGCATAGATGAGCGAATTGATAGCGGCACCGGTAATATCGGCGCCAGCGTAGCCCGCCCAAGTGAAGGCGCCATCAGATGTTTGATCAGATTCGATACTGGAGATGATCGTTTTTATTTGCGTCGAATTCGCGGGTTCGTCGTGGGCCAACAATGCAATCAGTCCAAACACATCATCGTTAATTCCGTTTTGTCCGTAAATTCCGTTTGCAAAACACTGTTCTTTAATTTTTTGGACCAAAATTTTCGTACTTGCGGTGGTGCGACTATCACCGAGCGCATCAAGTGCGAGAATTTGGCGTGGATAGGCAGCACAGAGATTCAGGTCAGCGGTATCGCTGAAATTGTATTGTTTCAGAGCGCTGGCGAGATCTGTTTCCGAATTTTTTATGGTGTCAGAATATATATTGTTTGCGGAAAAAGACATGGCGACCCAACCACTTGTTCCGCCGTCGAGAATTAGTCCGTTTGTGGATTGATTGGAGCGAAAAAAGTTTAGGATTTTATTTATAGTATCCTGAATCGTCACCGAACTGATGAGTGATTTTTGCACTTCCTGTGCTGAGGTATTTGTGCCACCTGTGTTGTTCGGTAGGGTGGTGGTGTTATTTATGTTCGTATCAGTAGTGCTCGTGATAGTGGTGGTGGGCGTTTCGTTTGGTGTCGTAGTGGTAATTTCAAGTGTGCTCGTATTTGTATCGATCGTGGTCGTCGTGTCATCGGTATCGATTGGGTCGGTCGAGGTCGAAATCAATGTTGGTGTCGAACTGGTAAAAACGGTTGTACTTGTAGTATCATCGGTGCTACTGCTTGTATCGAGTGGTATGGTATCGTTTAGTGTCGTTGTATTTGTTTGATTTTCATTGTCATCTTCGGTGATGATTGTTGTGGTTGGGGAATTTACAGGTGGCGTTTCAATACTGAGTGAGGTAATTGAAATTGTTTCAGTTTCGGCGGTCTCAGAAAACGCTTGAGCAAATTGTACCGGTAGTGCCAAAGCGACAACCATGCAAAGTATTATTGATTTTCTAAAATTTTTGTATTTCATATTTCCATTCAATTATGTCATTTTGTTTTGGTGTGTATTGTGAGATACCGATTTGCGCGGGGGCGCCGTTCACATAGTATATCCAATATTTCCCTGCGAGCTTGTCATTTGCAATGCCGTTAATTTCTTCGACGAATTCTCCCATGCCGGGGAAGGTTCGGGTTTTAATTCCGACGTTATTTTGAAGATTCAGATTTTGCAGGGTTTCGTAGAGGGTACCTGTGGTTGTGTAGATTGGATAGGAATTTTGATTGATTGTAATTGTGAAAAAGGCTTTTTGGGGGATCGATGGGGAACTGGTAGCGGAGGGATTTGGGTCGGGCCTATTATCATTTGGGGAAATTGTTTGGGTGTTTGATGTTGGAGTGTTCTCTCGTGGGGTGTTTGTAGAAGTAGTTTCGATTTTATTTTTTATCGGCTTTGGCACGGTTAGTTCTTTTGTGTTTTCCGGAAAGATTTCCATTATAAGCCATGCGAGGCAGAGAAGTCCGAAAATGCCGATTATTTTGGTGCTCTTGCTCATAGGATTGACATTTTTTATAAACAGGTATATAATGTGGTGTTGTTGAACATTCTGGGGAGGTAAATATGTGGGAGACAGTTTATGTTATGTTGCTTTGTGGGATTATTTATCTCGCTAATAACTGGGAGCTGGTTTTGGGGCTTGTTGTTTTATGCCTCACTGTACTTATTGTGCGGTCGCAGATTCCCAAGAAACGAAGACTCGAGCTTAGTGATTCTCTCGGTGTAGAGAGACGCTGGTTTCGTGATTAGGGGGTGTACATTTTTTGGTTGGTGACGGACGGTTTCGACCGTCTTTTTTTATGTCAAAAAAACTTTCCCAAAGAGAGGAAAGATGTGTGGCGTCAAAAATGACGCATTTCCTGCTCGGGTTTCATCCACCATAGTTCTAGGAGCGAAGGTGGAGGATAACTAACAAACGAAGATCGGACTTATTCCCAATGTAATTAGGACATCACCGTTGCGGCACAGTCGAGGATTCAAACCCCAGTTCCACGATTTGTTAGGTTGGATTTTGAGTTGATTTTATCAGTAAAAATTTTGAGTGTCAAATTGAATTGTGCACAACATGTGGGAGCTATATGAGGGCTTGAATTTTTGGCAAAATTGAGGTATATTTTGTCTATGGCTTGGATTGACAAAAAACCGATAATTGCGCTTGCGCCGATGGCTGATATGACAGACAGTCCTTTTTGTCGTGTTTGCAGAGAGGTTGCTGGAAAGGATTTTGTGGTATTTCGTGAGATGGTGTCATCGGAAGCGTTGGTGCGGGGGAATTTGAAGACTTTGAAAATGTGCGAATTTACTGAGGAGGAAAGACCGATTGTGATTCAGATTTTTGGTGCCGATCCGAAAATAATGGCCGAAGCGGCGCGGATTATTGTCAATAAGTTTCATCCAGACGGAATTGATATTAATATGGGTTGTCCGGTGCCAAAGATCGCAACGAAATCAAAAGCAGGGGCGGCATTAATGCGCGAACCAGAGAGGGCAGTGGAGATTGTGCGGGCAGTGAAGGCGGAAAATTTGGGTGTGCCGATCAGTGTGAAAACGCGTCTGGGTTGGTATCGAGATGATGAAATTTTAGAATTTGCATCGCGGATTGAGGCGGCGGGGGCGGATTTAATTACAATTCATGGTCGGACGAAATTACAGGGATATTCTGGGGAAGCAAATTGGTCGAGAATTGCGAAAGTTAAAAAAATTGTCTCTATTCCAGTCTTGGCAAATGGAGATATTAATTTTTCGGAAAAAATTGCGCAATGTTTGGAAGATACTGGTGTGGATGGAATAATGTTGGGGCGTGGAGCGCTCGGGAATCCTTGGATTTTCTTGGCGCGAGGGCATGGTAAGTATTCCGAACCGACAGCGCAGGAAATAAAAAATGTTGTATTGCGTCATGCGCAATTACACGTGGAGAGATATGGCGAGAGATCGATTGTGACATTTCGAAAACATCTGTTGTGTTATTTTAGGGGTGGTCGTAGCACCAAAGAATTTCGAGGAAAATTAGCTTTGGTGGGTGGTATGAAGGAATTGGTGAATTTATTGCGGTGAATTAAAACTATTGACAAAAGGTTGGTTTTTTTGTATATTGTGAGCGGAACAAACCTTTTGGAGGGTGAAATGCAAGAAGAAAGTAGACTGTTGTGTGCTGATTGCCGTACTAGTGAAGATCTGGTGGATTGGGAGGAGGATCCCGCGGAAGCTCTTCGAGCTAATCCGCAGATTATTGGAGTGGTGACGAAAACACCAGCAGAAGTACAGCGAGAGATATGCGCTGATATGCCGGTAAGTTAGCGGTGTTTTATGGAGAAGGTTTGGTTGGATAAAAACCACCCTCCTTCTCGCTTTCGATGTCAAATGTTTGGCGTTGAGAGCGGGGGGCTACATTTGAGGGTGGTTTTTTGATTTTAAATTTTTTTGTTTCAAACATCTTTCTCGGTATCGGCGAGAATATTTTTTATTTCTTCGAGAGTGATTAATTTCGGTTCGGTTTCTTCCGCTTTTGGACCCGAATCGATATTGTATTCTTTGATACGAAATAAAGTTTGTTGTCCGGCGACAGCATCAACAAAGTATAAATAGGGATCATTTTTGAGAATTATGATGGCTGGACCGTCTTCGTCCGGGGTTAGTTCGTAGATAGCATCTATGAGGTGTTGTTGAGAGCGATCATAGGGCTCTCCCCATTTTTCACGATCGCCTAAATTAAGCGAGGTGGTTTTTCCATCAAACAGGGTTGTTAGCCTAGTGCCAATGTCGGTCTTTGGTTTGATTATTTCCGAAGTTTTTTTATCGATATGCGGAGAAAAACTAATGATGTTTTCTCGGGTAGTTAGGTTTTTTGGTTTCATTTCGAAACCGGGCAAAAAGTTACGTTCGGCCTGAGGGGTGTTTTTCATATTTTAATTTAATTATCACATTGAAAAATTCAAAAATGTCTCGCCAAGATAACTTTGATTTGCCGTTTATCCGATCGGTAAAGGTGACGGGAATTTCGAGAATTTTTATTTCTTTCGAATTATTTTTCACTTCGTTTAATTTTTCCACGCGGAAAATAATTTCTTCTTGAAAAGCATATCCACCAGCGGAAATTCCTTCTAAATGGATTTCTTCTAGAACAGAACGGCGAAAAGCGCGAAAACCAGATGTGATGTCGCGGGTTTTGAGTTGTAATATTAGTCGGGCGAAAAACATCGCTCCCGTGCTCATGAATTTGCGCCATAAATTCCAACCGATGATTTTTCCATTTTTGATTTTACGCGATCCGATCACCATATCAACTTCGCGAAGGGCGGAAACCAGACGTGGAATATCATTTGGATCGTGGGAGAGGTCGGCATCCATCTGGATAATATAGTCGGCGCCGTCAGTGAGGGCGATTTTAAATCCGGCAACATAAGCACTACCCAGACCATATTTTTTGGGACGAATGATTAGTTTGATAGGAAATTTTTCGGAGAAGCGTTTGATTATTTCCGATGTATTGTCTGGCGAATTATCATCCACTACAATTATACTCAAGTCGGGGATATTGAGAGAAAAAATTTGTGCAATCAAAATTGCGATATTATCACATTCGTTGTAGGTGGGAATGACAATCGTAGTGCGCATATCAGGCGCGTTCGGCGGCGGTTATGGTGTTCTCGATGAGGAGGGAGACCGTGATTGGTCCGACTCCACCCGGTACTGGGGTAATTGCTTGGGCGCGACGGAGGGTGGAAGCGAAGTGGACATCGCCATACATGATTTTTTCAGAAAAAGAAATTCCGGTGTCAATCACGATCGTGTCGCGTCGAATCATGTCACCCCTTATTAGGTCTTTTTTACCGACGGCAGTGATCAAGATCTCGGCTGAGCGACAAGCCGCGCGCAAATCTGTGGTCTGATGATTACAGGTGGTGACAGTGGCCCGCCGATCAATCATCATGACTGCGAGCGGTTTTCCCACAAGTGGACCGGTGCCGACAATTGTCACAGTATGCCCGGCTGGGTCGATGTTCAGTTCTCTCAAAATTGTAAAGACAGCTTCGGGTGTGGGGGGCGTGAATTTCGGATTGCCCATGACAAGTCGGCCGAGATTTTTGTCTGTCATGCAGTCGACGTCTTTTTCCGGGGTAATTGTGTTGATGATTTTCCTGGTCGGTAACGCATCGGGCAAGGGGAGTTGGACAATGATGCCGTGGGTATTTAGGTCTTCATTGGCTGAACGGATTGCTTCGGATAATTTCATTTCCGATACGTCGGCGGGAAAAGTATGGAGAGAAAAATTGATACCGAGGGCCTCGGCGGCGTCTTTTTTACGATTCACGTAGGTGATCGAAGGGCGGTGGTCGCCGACCATAAATACAACCAGTTGGGGGGTAATACCGCGAGTTTTTAGATTGATTATTCTGGGTTTTAGGGAATCGAGCAGTGATTTGGCTATCTGTTTGCCGTTGATAATTGTGGCTGGTTTATGGAAAAACATATGGGTGTATTTTACAGGTAAGATACCAAAATTGCAAGTTAGCGTAGAGAGGTTGAATTTATCAGTGGATTCGTGGTATACTTAGTTTGAAATAATTTAAACATATGCAATCCAAAAAATTACTATTAGTCGGGATGTTGGCTGTTGTCGCGGCTCTATTTGGGGTGGTATCTTCGGCTGAGGCGGCGGTCAAATTGAAATATCCGAAAGGGACGATTTTACGAGAGGTTGGTAGTCCAGATTTGTATTATTATGCGGCTGATGGTAAAAAGTATCTTTTCCCGAATATGGTGACATATCGGACTTGGTTTTCTGATCTCGGACGAGTGAAGGATATCACGACGAAAGAATTTAAAGCGGTTTCTCTAGGGACAAAAATCGTGACGGTGCGCCCAGGTGTGAAACCGATAATGTTCATCGGGATCGATAAGAATTTCGTGGTGGGTGCAGGGAATACCTTGCGAGAAGTGAGAGACGAGGCAATAATGAAAAGTTTTTATGGAGAAAGTTGGAAGAAAAAAATTGCCAAATTGCCGGCTGAAGATATTATCAATTATGAAATTGGCCGGTTTGTGAGTAGTACGATCGATTATTCACCGAAAGCGCAGAAGAAGTACGCGAGCACAATCAATAAAATTTTGCCGGAGATCATTTCGCCAAATAAAGTGGTGGTGAATAATAAGCCGACGGCCGAAGAAAAACGTTTGCCGATTTTACGGTCGTTACGCGAAAATTTGGCGGCGAGCTTCCAACCAGGTTTCAAAACAGATAAAACAGGGTATTCTCTGTCTGCGGCGCCGAATGAGGGGTCTATCCAACTGACGCCCGTACCTGCCAATCCAAATTCCAAAGTTTATATAAATAATTGGCCAGTAAAAGTCGGTTATGGTTTTCGTTCATATTTGAATGTCGGGGCGAATGATTTCTCTATCAAAGTGGTTTTGCCGGATAAAAATGAAATGACATATAACGTGCTTGTGAATAGGCAAAATCCGGAATCGGAGAACCGTTTGAAGTCGTTGTCAGAAAATCTTTCGGGCGTAATTTCTCCGAAGTTCAGTTCCGACCAGCAGTATTACACTCTACATGCGGCCTATGGTGAACAAATTTTACGTTTGGCGCCATCGGCCAAATCGAAGAAAGCTAAGGTATATATTCGGGGTGAGGAAATAAAACCCGGCAAATCTTATGCGATAAATCTGGCGACGGATAAAACAATTGTAGATATTTATGTAATGGGTCAAGACGAAGCTCTGCGAAAATATACTTTGGAGGTGGTACGAGATTTGTATCCAAATTTATCCGAATCGCGTTTGAAATCTTTGACGGTTGGGGTAGGTAAAATATTTTTTGATTCAGCTTCGTCGGATTATTATCTGGTAGTTCCATCCACGAAAACGAAGACGACGATCTCTGCCGTACCGATCAATGCTAATGCGGTGGTGAAGATTGATGGCGAGGTTTCTCGGTCGCGGACGATTGATCTGAATCCGGGTGACAATCAGATTAGGATTTCAATAACGTCTCCTAATGGTTACTCTTCACTGTACACGGTTCATATTCAAAAAGAAGTGGAAGTGGTACAATAATTCGCGGTGAGCGGATTAAAAAAGACGAGGTTCATACCTCGTCTTTGGTGTGTGTGGCCAGCCACAATGTAATTTAGGCGGCCTGCTGTTTATCTTCTTCGCGACTTGGGCCGCAGTTCGGGCAAGTGTCGGCCCCTGTCGGGTCTTTGTAGGAGCAGTTCGGGCAGACTCGGGTTCTCGGGGGTCTCAATTTCAAATTCGGTGGGTGCCGGGGTGTTTCTGAAACCTCCTTTACCTCAATGTAGTCTTTTGAGTATTGGCCATTCATTTCTTCGAAGAAATGCTGTCTCGCATCTTCGGCTGTTTCGGCCTGGACGTATTGTCCATGAGCGAGTAGTGAATGACCGGTACTGCTGTCAAGTATTTCGAAAGATTTCAAAACCATGATTTCCTCCTAAAAGAACGGATGGTTTGTCTGGTATGGTTCAGACAATGCTATTATGTATAATAGTCAATGCTTTTAACTTTGTCAATATGTTTTTTTGATTATTTTGAGGAGAATAATTTTCGATAGTTTTTAATTTTTTTTGGGTCTAGTTTTGCTTCGAGTAGTTTGATGCGGAGTTCGGTTTCGGGGAAGCCTTCGGTTGTCGCCATTTCGACAAAAGTGTCAAAATCAACGGGTAGTAATTTAATTTTTTCAGCGCCATCTAAATTTTGTTCGGAGATCTTCTCACACCCTGTGGCAATAAAACAATAAACCACCCAATCAATTTTGCTGGTCGGTTGATTGGCGATAAATAGTGACCATTTTTTGGCGCGGAGGCCGGTTTCTTCGAGAAGTTCACGTTTGGCGGCGGTGAGAGGAGTTTCACCCCTATCGACACGTCCGCCGATTAGACCGATGAAAGGTTTTTTCCCCGGCTGTTCTTGTTTTGAGAGAATAATTTTTCCGTCAGTCATGATAGGGATGACCATTGCCGAATCAGCGCGTTTTAATTTTTCAAATATTTTAATTTTTCCGTCATAACATTT
This sequence comes from Candidatus Magasanikiibacteriota bacterium, assembly GCA_035389585.1. GTDB lineage: Bacteria > Patescibacteriota > Patescibacteriia > Magasanikbacterales > UBA922 > DAOOSC01. The sequence continues at coordinate 1,339 of DAOOSC010000010.1, read as the reverse complement.
TTGTTTCCATTGATAAACGTCGAAAATAACACCTTTGAATACGCGGCGGGCACTTGCTGGGATTGGTTGAGTTGATGGTGGTCTTTTTAGTTTCATATCTTTTTGTACATATAGTGTATCGATAAAGAAGACAAAAGGCAAGTGATACAAAAAACCGACAGGTGTGTCGGTTTTTCATGTAAATGTTATGATGGGGGCGTCTAGGCGTTCTCCCAACTAAATTCCGCGCGACCGAAGTGTCCATAAGCGGCGGTTTTCGAATAGATAGGGCGGCGCAGATCGAGGGTTTTGATGATTCCGTGTGGGGTGAGATCGAAATTATTGGCGATGTATTCACTTGCTTCGGCTGAGCGAGTTTGGTCACCGCGAATTATGTTCACGCTCACGTCAACTGGTCGTGCGACGCCGATAGCATAGGCGAGTCGAACTTCGATTTCTTCACCGAATTTGAGCGCGACTAATTTCTTCGCCAAATGTCGTGCCATATAGGCGGCACTACGATCGACTTTGCTCGGATCTTTGCCAGAGAATGCGCCACCGCCGACGCGACCGATTCCGCCATAAGTATCGACGACAATTTTTCGACCAGTCAAACCACAATCACCGAATGGTCCACCAATTTCGAAGCGGCCAGTCGGGTTGATGAAGATTTTTGTGGAATTTGTTTGATTGCGATTCATGTGTGGGTTTATCATGGGTTCGATTTTCAACCATTCCCCGCAGACGGGTTTCACAACATTTTCGAAAACATATTTTTCGAGATCTAGTGTCGAGATTTCGGGAATGTGTTGGGTGGAGATAATAATTGTATTAGCAAAAATTGGTTTGCCGTTTTCGTATTGAATAGATACTTGCGCTTTGCCGTCAGGTCGGAATGGACAATTTTTGTCGGATTTGCGTAGTTCGCCGAGACGTTCACAGATGCGGTGCGAGAGGAGAAGTGGTAGGGGAATGTTCTCGACCGTCTCATCGGTCGCGTAACCATACATCATGCCTTGATCACCAGCTCCACCAGTATCGACGCCTTGGGCGATGTCGGGGGATTGTTGACTGACGAGGATTTGGATTTTGAAACTATCGATTTCGGATTTCGTATAGCCGATGTTTTTCAGGACTTCTTTCGCGATATTGGCGTATTCCGGTGAAGCAGTGGTTGTGATTTCACCGGCGATAATTAGATTATTGTCTTTAATAAGGCATTCGACGGCGACGCGTGAAGTAGGATCACCGGCGAGACAAGCGTCGAGAATGGCGTCGCTGATTTGGTCACAGATTTTGTCTGGATGACCGGCGCAGACTGATTCACAGGTTTTGAGTGTGTTGTTGGGCATAGGTTTGT
>DAOOSC010000009.1:0-30694 GCA_035389585.1 Candidatus Magasanikiibacteriota bacterium | reverse complement strand
GATTTTGCCATACAAAAAAAGTGGTTATTCACCACCGTTTGAGGTTCATTCGACCATTTTTGGCTATATTAAGCCAAAACATGCCCCCTCGGTAGCGTATTTAATCTCGGCTATCGCCGAAAAGCTACTGTCTACGGTGTATGGGAGTATTCTATATGCAAAAGGCTATTTTGTCAAGCTAACTGGACTGGTGAGGGTTGTGGATAAAAATATCCAAAAACAAACTCCACACAAGCTACTCATTCCACTTCACATTAGTACTCGTCAAATCCATCTCAATATCCCCTTTCAAATCGGTCCTCAATACACTACTATTGACCCGCTCAATCCTCTTCAAAACTCTCTCTGACGGATGACCATAACGATTACCAGCGCCAACAGAAATTACTGAATAATCAGGTGTGACTGTGCGGAGAAAATCCTCACCCGAAGCGCTCGTACTGCCATGATGACCAATTTTTAATATTTCTGAATCCAAAATGGTGCCATATTTGTTCAGTAAATATTTCTCTATTTCAGAAGACGCGTCGCCCATAAATAAAACATCTGATTCACCCACACTCATTTTCAACACAATAGAACCAGCGTTCGTATCGTCAAGCTTCGCAGGAAGCGGTTCATCTGGAAAAAGAAAATGTAAATTTGTATTTGCCACATTCCAAGTGTCTTCATGATCAATTATTTCTATTGTCGCTTTTTCATTTTCGAGCGCTGACCAAAATTCTCGAAAATACTTGTCCGAGTTTTTTGTCATGCCGTTATAAACAAAATTCTCGACGTCAAAACGGCCAAAAACATCAATACAACCACCATAATGATCAAGATCAGGGTGAGTGATGAGGAGATAATCAATATGCCGATCACCAAATTTCAAAACACGACCAAGCGCTTCGAGCACACTAGCGTTCGCTCCACAATCAATCAACATTTTTTCTCCGTTGACGAACACTGTCAGAATTGCATCTCCTTGACCGACGTCGAGAAAATATATTTTTGTTTTTCCAACATCGTTATTAATTTTTTCACCTGCCACCACCTGCTCGGATTCTGGAGAATTCCCCAAACCGCTTTCGCGATAACAATAAACACCAAAAAGAATGGCCAAAATAAAAAAATACGTTAAAGCTTTTTTCGTACGCACTGAAATTCCAGATATCACATTGATTTATTTTTCTGCTTTGATAATTTGATTTACCCAAACACCGTTTTCTTTGACAAATTCTTCGTTTATTGAAAAAGCCAAATCTTCCAATTCCTGAATGATTGACTCTGGGCGATGATAATATGACTCAATTACTATTTTTCCAGTTCTCGTCTCCACTTCCGGCGGTTTACGTTGATTGATATTACTGACAATTAAAACCCCACCCGGTTTCAGAACCCGATATACTTCCTGAAAAAAATATTTCGGATTATTGAAATGCACAATGAGAAAAGCCGCAACCACGATATCAAAAGACTCATCCGCAAAAAGCATGTTTTCCGCATCCCCCACGACCGTCTCAATACTCTTTTTTGTTTTATTTTTTAGAACGCAGAGCATTTCACGTGAGACATCGAGAGCCGTGACATCCGCACCGAGATTGGCCAATTTCAGAGCAATCCTACCTGTCCCCGCTCCAGCATCCAAAATTTTCTTTCCCGAAACATCACCCAATTTTGCAATTAGTTTGTTTTTTTCGAAACTATCCAAATATTTTTCTTTTCGATCATAGACCTCCGCCGCGAGATCATAACCGACAGTCGAATTTAGTAATTTAATTTTTGCCATAATTTTCTGATATATTTGCTGTAATTCTACCAAACTTCCCAACAGAATTCAACCGATACCACCACCAAGCAATAATTATGTAGGCAAAAACCATGCCATACCAAGGCAAACGAAGTGTAAAAGAAGAAAACGGCAACCCTGAAATTAATTGAACGATAGAAGTCACGAAGGCCAGGCCGAGATATGTGATAAAACCGAAAAAGCCAGCCAAAAAACGGGACACAAAAGCAGTGACTGCCGAAATAAATGCACCAAACATCAGGTACGGGATTGTCCAGAGAATTAACAAGTTAGCGAACAACGCATATGGTGAAATTCGTCCAGTCGAAAACATTATGATGGGCGTAGTGACGAGAATTGCCGCCGTCGTATTCGTCAAATTTTCTCTCAAGCCAAACCATTCTGGCACACGAATAAAATACGGTTTCAACACAGGCGAAAGCCAAATTAGACCGATGGTGGCGAGAAATGATAATTGCAAGCCCAGATCCCAGAGCAGTGCATACGGGCTCCAAGCAGACATAATTACCGCGGTGCCGATAATTGAATTCGCAAGCGAGCGAGAACGACCAAAAAAACTACTACACAAAGTGAAGATCCCCATAATTCCAGCACGCACGACCGAAGCCGATGCACCTGTGAAAATCACAAAAATCAATATGCCACCAACCGACACCCAAAAAGCCCGTTTTCGCGGAATTAGTAGATAAATACACAAAGTCGCAAATATTCCCGCTACAATCGAAATATTATATCCAGATACAGCGACAATATGTGTGACGCCCGCATTGGCAAAATCTTCGGATAATCGACCAAGCCCACCGCGATAGCCATAGAGTAATCCCGCCGCAAACGAAGCGTGAGGCTCCGGCCAGAGTGAATTTATTTTTTCCGCGGCTTTCTTTTTTAAAAACAAAATGAAACGCAAAACCGGATTTCCGCCTCCACTAGAAACTTTTTCAATTTGTGGCGAGCTACATACAGTAAATACTTTCTGTCGTGCGAGGTACATATCGAAACGAAATTCCCCTGTTAGTTCAGGCGGTTCTGGACGATACAAAGCACAAGACACGGATATACGATCACCATAATCATAGCGAGGATAGAGCGGGCCGCGAATGTAAATTTTCCCGTGAACATTTTTTAAATCTTCACTTCCTATGTCACCCAAAATTCTCTGGACTTCTGCAACATACCCCACCCGATCCGTGCGCAAATCCGGTTCAGCTGAAATAACAGCTTCGAGACCGATAGTACGTCCGGCATAATTAGCGATATTATTTGCCCGAGGCAAGACCGTGTCCGATCGCCAAGCACCCAGACAAATAAACAGTGCACAAAATAAAAATTGGCGAACTTTTACAGTTTGCCAATTTATTATCACGATACCGACGATCGAAAGTAAAATTACAAGCCAAATCTGACTAGAAAATTTATTTAACGAAAAAGTTGAAAAACCGATTCCAGTGAGAAAACTCGCAGAACAGCGCAGAAACAATTTGCTCGGAGACACATTTTAAATTTTCAATCTATCTTTTACTTTTTTTACCACATCAGATAGTTGCCAGTCCGTCTTGATCAAAAAGTCCCGCGATCCAAACCTCATCACCTCGGCAACCTTGACCTCATCAGCCAAATTAGTGAGCATAATGACTGCCACATCCTTACCCCACACATCTGCGCGCAATTTTTCAAGCATTGTGATCCCATCCATGATCGGCATGACAATGTCTAATAAAATTATATGTGGATGTTCCTGCAGAGCAATCCGCAAGCCCTCTTCCCCGTCACTTGCTTTAAATACAGTAAAACCCTCTTTCTTAAATTTTGTGACGAGCGCCCTGGATAATGCCGGCTCATCTTCGACAATTAATATCTTATGTTGCTTGTCCATATAATATATTAGATCTTATTGCATTTAACATTTAGTGTCGAACAAATATCATTAATTATTTGTTCCAAACGAAAATTTGATTTTGTATAGTACTTCTCCGCGCCTAATTTCAAATATGCCTGAACTTTATCCTGACTAACCGTATTTGAGACTACAAAAATAGGTATGTTTTTCCATTTTGATTTCTCATCTTTTGTCTTCGTGACGAAATCTAGCCCGTTTTCACTGCCAAGTAAATAATGATCCAGCCAAATTGCATCAATTTTTACACCTTCTTCTAAATATTGAAGGGCTTGAACAACCGTCCTGGCTGACACTACATCAAAGCCAGTTTTCATTAATTTGGTTTTAATTGCCTCCGCGAGCGGCCGCTCGTCTTCGACGACTAGTACGGTCTTTTTTTCTAAATTGCTTAATTTCATATTATTAATTTAATGACTTTGTACCTGCCTTCGCCTTCATACCAGACAAAGGTATTTTTGCAAAAAATGTTGTCCCCTTATTTTCTTCTGACTTGAAACTGACATCACCCCCCACGTTCTTCAATATCGATTTCACAATATACAAACCGAGACCAGTTCCATCCGCATCTTTTTCACGAGCATTATCAGCGCGGAATAGTTTTGTAAAGATCTTTTCTTGTTGTGCAACTGGAATACCATAGCCATTATCCTGAACTATGATCCATATACCATCTTTTTTCTTTTCAATTGACAAAGTAACCCCACCTTCCTCTGGGGTATATTTGACAGCATTTGATAACAGATTGAGAATGACAATGTCAGTCAATTTCCGATCGAGCGGCATGAACCCGATGGTTTCGTCATATTTCTTTATTAAGTTTATTTTTTTATTATTAATTAGTGGAGTGAGCTCTTTTACAACTATTTCCGCTATTTCAAGTATATTCTCATTCGTCGGTTCCACCAAAAAAGTTCCAAGCTCGAGTCGGGAAACATTGAGTAATGAGTTAACTAATTCGACCATACGCTGGTTACCGTGATAGATTTCATTTACAAAGTTCGATTGCTCTTCGCTGAGCTTTCCAGCATCTCCAGCAATCAACATTTCGGCATACCAATTAATCGTCGACAGAGGTGTCCGTAATTGGTGAGAAGCAAGAGAAACAAACTCGGTTTTGGCACGATCAATTTCTTTTTCTTTCGTGATATCACGTTCGAGACCCACAAAAAATACGATATCCCCTTTTTCATTAATAATTGGAGATATACTTATGGAGGCATCGTAAATTTCGCCATTTTTTCGTTTGTTCTGTATTACACCAACAAATGGTCTCTTCTTTTTTTTGATAGTATCCCACATTTTAATATAATATTCCTTTGGCATCGGCATTTTCCACAGAGAAGCTGCTTTTTTGCCTTTAGCTTGGTCAATTTTATATCCAGTGATCTTCTCGGCCGCTTTGTTCGCATACAAAACTATACCTTCTGGATCGGTGATGACGATATGGTCAGATGTATTATCTACAGCGAGTTTAAATTTTTCCAAATCTTTCGCAAGCGCCAAATTTTTATCCTTTTCTTCGGCCACGTCTTCTAAAATATTTAATACAGCTTTTTGTGTTTTCTCTATATTTTCAGAATGTTGTCTGAGTAAGTCCTCATTCAGTCTACGCGCAGTGATATCATGTAAAATACCCTGAACTTCAACAACAACACCATCACGCATGACGGGCAGGGCACTGAATTCTACAAAGAATTTAGTACCGTCTTTTTTGTAGAGATGTCCCTCAAAATTAACGACCGTCTCACCTTGTAACACTTTCTGAAAATTTTCAAGTAATAGCGGTTGCTCTGTTTTATTCACGAAATCAGAGACATTCTTCCCAAGCAATTCTTCTGCAGTAAATCCACACATTTCAAATACAGATTTCGACAAAAAAGTGAAGTTGCCCTGCGAATCGGTTCGATATATTAAATTGACACTGATATCCACAATCGAGCGAAAGTGATTTTCACTCACTTCCAAATTTAACTCATATTTTTTTCTCTTATAGATATATGTGATTAGTATTGCTTCGATAATAAGAAAAAGCACAAAACCTGACCCAATAATAAAATACCAAACAATAATTTGATTTCTCCATGACGCAGTATCGACATCAGCCCCAATCACCGCTAGCACCTGGCCGGTCAACGGATCATTGATACTGACAAACGAAGAAACAAACTTCCCATACTTATCTGCGTACGGACCGACAGAATACCGCCCCCCTTTATTAAATAGCTCATGTATTTCCGACGGAGGATTTTCATACAATTCACCAGGGGCTGCATATTCTGGAGAAGCCTCTTCGGCCGCGTCAATTTGGACGAAAATTTGATTGTCTTTTTTTAATAAAATATATAGCGGGTGAACCTTTTCATGCTTTACGGTATTACTTATCAAAACTAATTGTTCACGTACTCGAATATAGTTCGGATCAGACAAATTGGGCTTCCCAGGTATCCAATCACGAATTCTACTCGGATTAACTGCCGCAGCAGACACGTCCAACAGATTCAACCAACCAACCCTAATACCCTGATCAATTTTATTTATAGAATAAATTGTGACAATTACACCAAGAATCATTGTTAACCCGACCACAATTAAACCCCACTGAAAAACAGAAGACACTTTGCCATTCTTGACTTTTTTTAGGCTCGTACCATTTGTCTTATCACGACTACTCATACTATTGCTATTTACTATTTGCGAGTTTTTTTTTGAGCTCCATCATTTTTAATTCTCGATCGACCATGAGATTGTTCAAACGCTGTAATTCTTGATTTGCTTTTTTAATTTTTTCTGCTTCTATTTTTCTCTGTGTAATATCTCGCATAATACCCACCGCATGCCATTTGCCACGTAACATAGTTCGCGCCACCGTCAACTCAACTTCGACCTTCTGCCCTGCCTTGTTCTTGATTGCCAAATCCAAGGGTTTGTTCAAAGCGGTCGACTCCCCCGTCGCACTAAACTTTTCCAAACGATCTTTATTTGTACGATGTTCGACCTCAAACGGTATAATGTTGTGCAAATTTTTCCCCATGATTTCACCAGCTGTATAGCCTGTCATAATTTCCGCTGCTCGATTCCATAATACCACATTACCATTTTCGTCCATCATCACAATTGCATCTTCTGCTGCGTCAGATACAGACTTGAACTTTTCTTCACTTTGTTTTAACTCCTTAGTAATTTCCTCAGCGATCAAAAGTGCCTTTCTTTTGGCATTTAAAGCGCCATATAATACAAGTGCAGCTAGTATTCCAAGTAATGAGCCTGCGACCAGAAATATTGATGGCGTGTTTTTTTCCAAAATACTTAAACCATAATCCGGCATACCTGTAAAATCTAACAACCACACGTGGTTTGCAACCCGAAGTTCGACAATGTTTTTGATGTGAGAGCCAGACATTGCAAAATGGCCCGATTTCTCAAAACTATATAATTTATTTGACTCAGCATTATATAAATCAAACACGTGTAAATCAATTTCGCTCCAATTGGTCGATAATTCCGCATTAATATCATTAAAAAATTGATCCGCTAAAAATGATGCAACGATGAATCCTTGTAGATTATTTTCTCTGTCTTTTTGAGAAAATATTTCAGAATTGTTTTTGAAGAGTGGCAGATATATTTGAAAACCAATATTATTGTCTGGTAGTACTTGAATTTTTGAACTGAGCACCGCATCATTTAAATCTCTCGCCCTCAAGGCTGTTTCTGATCTTGTCTTATCAGAAAAAATATCAAATCCATAAGCCTTAGACACATTTTTTTCTGGAAATCCGTATTTTAATACCAAATACTGATCTCTTACACTTTCGGGGAATACGGATACGTTTGGATATCCCAGAGGATCCACACTCGTATCTTTGCGAATATCTTCGATAAACCTTTGCTTATCAGTATCCGACACTATCTCCTGATAACCCACTGCATTCACTCCTGGATAAATTTTTTCCAAACTTATCGCTCTTGAATAAGCATTAAATTCATCCCGCGCAACTGATTCACTAGCTTCAAAGAGCCCCCTATATCCGTATAACATATAAATATCGCGATTGAGACGTAGCCTGATATTCTCTACAATTCTGTCCGTCTCCAAATTAAATTCCAAATGAGACTGCTTGGTCAAGATATCTTCGGCAAATTTAGCAGCAAAAAATGAAACTAAAAAACCAAAACAAACGATTGACAGTGAAATTAGTACAATGTATAACTTACGACTTTTCATATAGAGACTAATGAAAAATCTCGACGCCACTTTGTCGAGATTTTATTGCTATTTAGCGTGAAACACTGATCGTGGCATTCTGTTCTGCATGCGGCGCTGTGACGATTACTCGATTATTCGTATCGCGATAAATATTGTACCCAATACCACCACTTGCAATACCAGATGGGTCCATCGGCCAATCAACTACATATTTGGCATCAGCCGCCACCACAGACAAATCTACATAACCAGTACAGTCCCCATAATTATACTTGCAAATTTCTCTTTCAATCGTATTAATACTGGAAGGAATTGTCCCATTATGATCAATCGCGTATTGATACACCGCATTCAAAATAGTGGTCACATCCGCCCGCCGCCGAGCATTTCTCGTCTCGCCGAGTTGTTTCGTCGGGTTGATTGCTAAGATAACGATACCGGCCAAAATCGCGATAGCGGCGACGACGAGTAAAATCTCAATCAAGGTAAAACCCTTTTTAAACATATTTAATTAAATTGTGAAAGCTATTGGCTTTCTGATAAACCGGTCCCGCCTACAGCAAGACCGGCATGATCAAAAAACTAGCGCGTGACACTAATTGTGGCACTTTGCTCTGCACTTGGCGCAGTGACAGTGACACGATTATTCGATGTTTTCGTAATAAAATAACCCGTACCATTAGTTGACGTACTTGAAGGATCGACCGGAATTGATACTAAATACTTCGAACTCGTGGTCAAGACAGATAAATCTGCTAAACCTGTGCAAGTGCCACCAGTTTTACAAATTTCCAAACTTCCGGTCGTAATCGAAGATGGAATAGTTCCGTTATTATCAATCGCGTATTGATATACACCATTCAAAATTGTACTCACATCCACACGTCTTTGTGCATTGCGAGTGTCCCCCAACTGTTTCGTCGGATTGATTGCCAAAATTACGATGCCGGCCAAAATCGCGATCGCCGCTACGACGAGCAAGATTTCGAGCAATGTAAAACCTTTTTGGTTTCGCATAACTTTCTTCTTAATAATTAACACTAAATTTATATAATTATACCACACAAATACTCTTTTCCAAAAAACTGTCAAATCTCCTGCCATGAAGAAACCACAATATACGGATTTATTGCCGTGATCGTAACCCTGACTTTTCGCACAACCATCCCAACGGTACCAGTCGTATTCACAATTCGGTTAGAACCACCCGTGTTCGTCACAGCATATGAGCAGTCACCCTGTCCGATAATTAAGGATCCGGTACCCGCAAAAGGAGTACTATCTCTGATTTGTTGGAGGCCCTCCTCCGCACAAGCATCTGCCAAGGCCTTTGCTTGAAATGACTGCGTAAGATATATCGAGCTTGTCGTCGCACCACTACCCAAATTCAAAAGACCAACCGCAATCGCTGTGGCCACCGCACCGATAACCAGAACTGTAATTAACAAAATAAATCCTTTTTTATTCATAAATTAACGCAACGAAGCTGAACCAATAAAATTTTTGCTATATTCATATTCATAACGCCCTGGAGTACTCGATGCCGAAACTGTAAAGCTAACTCGAAAATTTCCCCGTGTGCCAGTGCGGGACAGATTGGAAAATGATAAATTTGAAACAAACACTTTATCATTATTTAAATTATACGTAATCAAACCGTCTTCTTTCAGAGTCATACTGCCATTATTTGAACCAAATATCGTCGGATTCAAGGTCGAACTCGCCATTACCAAAGTGAGACCAACACCGCTCGTGCTCGTCGCGGGAGAAGAAATATAGATCGCATTTCTGCCTGCCTGTAAAACACGCTGCATAATGAGTTGCCCCTGCTGTTCCACTTCCATTATGGTCTGATTTTTTATTCTCGACTCAAGCAAGTCCCCCAAAAAAACTATCAAAACCAAAGAAATTATACCAACAACGGAAATATATAGAATCAACTCGATTAACGTAAAGCCTTTTTTATTCATACTCTATAATAAGTCCCACGCAAAATCATACCAGTAGTCCTCTACTGCCGAACCGAGACTTCCATGATTTATCAAATTATATCCAGCCGGTGTCGCATAAGTGGTGTGATTTGTTCCATCCCATACGATACTGTACATCATATTACCAGCATCTCCAAGCAAAATCATTATATCATCCGAAAATGGCTTAGAGATTGTCCGCACCGTCTTCAATGAACCGGTCAGCGCGCCAATACTCATCGCGGACACATCGAATGCATTTGTACTAAGATTATATAATTTTAACTTTGGAATCGATGTAGCATCTGAGTACACCACAATCGCATAGCTCGCATTTGCTAACTCATAGGCAAAATCAAATGCTTTTTGAATCCCTGCATCAGTCGTCGCGGCCACAATTTGATTAGCAGGATTAGTGTGAATATTCAGCGTATCGTGTCGATAACAAATCACCTGTGGTATAGTATTTTGACTGCAATCCAGAAAATTGGTGGCATTTGGCTGCCCGAGTGCGCGCAAAACACCAAGACGAGTACCCGAACCACCCTGATTGGCTCCATTATCTGCAGTAGTCCACGAACCCGCTCCACTCCCATCAGCTATCCATACTTTATACCGCGTACTACGATCATTGGCATTATTACTGAAGACCAACAACCCCTTCGTCGTATCCGAACCATTCCAAGCAAAATCTACCATCCTCTTGGTCACAACAGGTGCTGTCGCAGAATGTTCAGTGTGTAATGTCCAATCAGCTGTCGTGTAGCCTGCCCCATCATAATATTCGGAATTTGTATCACGCTGTGCATCAAAAAACACGACCATCGCCTCACTCGTCCCCGGACGAACATTCGCGACAATATAGTTCGGTATGCCACCAATATTTTGCATAGACACCTGAGCCGACCAAGTACTACCATTCCAAACCTTCATTTTTGGGATCGTCGAATTATCCGAATAGACTGCAACAAAGTCTCCATTTTGTAAATAAAAACCATCGAAATTCTGTACATCCAAATATGTGCTCGCCGACCAACTAGACAATGTATTTACATTGCCCCAACTACTAGTATCACCGTTGTACACTTGTGCATAAATTGTTTGAGAAGTACCCACAGACGCATAATGCCGGGAGATAATAATTTTTTCATTACGTATCGGATTGACATAAATTCGCACTGCCCGTAAGGCTTTATTCGTGCTCCCTGTATCCACATCGGCCGTCGTCGCCAACGCACTCCATGTACCGGATGAATCAATCGTACGATATCTAATTGTATCGGTCGCAACACCACCGTTTCCAAATACAAGCATACCACCTCCGCCACCACCACCACGCGCGCGCCAATTCGTCAAACGAGTCACCAGATCAACCGTGCCACTACGTAGCATGTTTTGTTGCCAAGTCACAGTTGATGTCACTGTTTTTCTTTTTGTATCCACAAGAGCAATACTCAAATGCTGATTAAAAATATCAATACTCGAGCTTGTCCCACTCAAATTCCATTGATTAGTAGTCGTCGCCAAACCATGTTCACCCGCGGTCAAATTACTCCAACCACTATCGCGAATATTACGCGCTGCCTCAAGTCCTTCGTCCGAAGAATACAAAGCCCGTGCTCGATTACCGACAATTACTTGTGATTCCTCTCCATAGAGCCACGCACCAGCGAGCGCTGTCGCGAGCATGCCAAACAAAGCGGCACCGAGAATTGCCTCCACCAATGAAATCCCTCTTTTGTCATTTTTTTTAATAATTGATAATACCATAAGGATTGACACTGACAGACCGTGATTCATTCGCATTCGATATCATTGTTGTCGTGCCAGTAATTAATGAATTTCCAGAAAAACGTGCAAACAAATATTCTGTCGTACCCGTCGCCGTGAGACTAGTCGGAAAAGAAATTACTTCGTCCACAGTAGTGGAACGAGTCGCATAGGAATTTCCGAGAAACAAAACCAAAGTCGATGTGGTGATTTTCACCCCCCAACCCCCGTCGCCCACACCACCACCCGCTTGAAGTGATGCGCGGCGTAAATTTTGCACCAAAGATTGCGTCGCGATATCCAAATCATCCCGTACTTGAAACGATTGATAAATTGGCACCGACATTGCAGCGAGCGCCGCGACGATTGCCACACTGAGAAGCATTTCGATCAATGTAAAACCACGCATACTAATGAATTTGACTACCGAGACCACCGACGAGACTGTAAATCGGCAACACGACCGCGAGAGCGACCGCCACTACACCGAGCCAGACAATCACGAGCAAAAATGGTTCCAAAATCACAGTCAAATTTTTTGTGGTCGTGTCGGTCTTGTTTTCATATATACCACCGAGAGTGATGAAAGTCTTCGCGAGACTTCCTGTCTGCTCACCGGAAATAATAATTTGTTGCGCCACGAGAGGTATCATGCGATCAATTTCCGGATAATTTTCGAAGCAATTACCAAAAGAATTACCTTCACTAATTTTTTCTCGCAAATGACGGTAGAACTTTTTGAATTGGTGAAAAGTAGTCGCTTGTTCGAGAGCGGTGATCGAATCGAGGATCGGTAGTCCGGCTTCTAGCAATGTACCCAATATGAAACCAAGTCGTGCTAATTGCACTTCTTGGACAACTCGTCCAATCCCCGGAGTATGAAAAAGTAACCACTGCCCGATGAAACGCGTCCGAGAGAAAATAAAAAATATGAATATAAATAATGCGAAAAATGCCAAAACTGCCGGAATCACATACACACCGTATACCCCGAGAAATGTACCGGTACCAATCAAAATTTTGGTAATTGTCGGCAATTCAATACGAAGCGAAGCGAAAACCACCGCCAAGCGAGGCAAAATAAACCACGCGATACCGAGACCAACCACGACAGAGAGAGATAAAACAAATACCGGATACAGCATCGCCGAACGCAATTTCGATCCGAATTCACGATCTTTTTTCTGCTGATCAGCCACGATGCGTAAATTTTCTGACAATCTCCCTGATTCCTCACCGACACGAATCAAGGCGACGATGTGCGGTGATAAAAGATTTTTCTCTGAAACACTTTCCCAAAGTGGAAATCCATCTTCTACTCGAGATGCAATCTGGTCAATGACACGCCGATAGTACTTCGAACGCACTTCACGCGCAAGCGTCCGCAATGCTTCGAGTACATCCATACCAGCCATGAGCATCATGGCCATGTGTTCAGAAAAAAAATCACGATCTTTGTTACTAACAAGATATTTTTCCAAAAAAAATACAGGTTTATCTTTTGTGGTTTTTGTTTCCTTCGGATCTACCGACTGCACCTCCTCGACAGCTTCAGTTTTTTTCTTTTTTGGTTGCATAATTCTTGATCACTGGAATTTCTGGTGGTGCCGCGACACGGAGTAATTCATCAATCGTCGTCACACCATTTTTCACCTTTTCAATTCCATCTTCGAATAATGAAGCTGACCCCATTTCTTTCGCCAGTGTCCAGATCTCACGACTTGAAGGATTTTTCAAAATCAAATCTTTCATGTCCGAATTGACATAAATAAACTCAAATATGGCGACCCGGCCTTTGTAGCCAGTATGCCCACAGACATCGCAACCGGCCCCTTCATACAAAGTCGCCCCACGCGAAAAATATTGTCCTGCACCCTTAAATTTCTTTTCTAATTTTTCTAAATCAATTTTCACACTATGCCGACAATGTTCGCAAATTCGACGCACCAAACGCTGGGAAATCACTAATTCCAAAGTGGAGCTAAGTAAGAATGGTTCAACCCCCATGTCGAGCAGACGTGGCACAGCTGTCGCCGCATCATTCGCGTGAAATGTGGACAGGAGCAAATGACCAGTCAAAGCCGCATTGACTGCGATCTCGGCCGTCTCTTGGTCACGAATTTCTCCGACCAAAATAATATCCGGATCTTGGCGAACAATCGAACGCAAACCCTTCGCAAAGGTCAAATTTGTACGTGGATTCACCTGCACTTGGTTCACACCGGAAATTTTGTATTCGACCGGATCTTCAATCGTTGTAATATTTAATTCAGAATTGTTTACATACTTCAGAAGCGCATAGAGAGTGGTCGATTTACCTGAGCCCGTCGGACCGGCGACGATAATCATACCGAAAGGCTTTTTGGCGGCTTTCACAATCCATTCCTGGTGCCGTGATGAAAAACCCAAATCGGACAAAGAAAAACCCTGTACATAGCGCGCCAAAATACGCGCCACGACCTTCTCACCATCGAGTGTCGGCATGACAGACACACGCAAATCCGCTTCAACTTTTTCTTTTTCATTCGACCAGCGAATCGAGCCATCCTGCGCCGCATAATGCTCATCAATACGTAAATTCGCTTGGACTTTTATTCTATTCAAAATATTTTCGTAAAACTGTTTCGGAATCCGACCCACCTCATGCAAAACACCATCCACACGGAAACGCACGACCACTTCGGCCTCTTGAGGCTCGAGATGGACATCAGACGCACGCACAGTCAAAGCATCAAGTAATATCTCATCAAAAATTTGCGGTGCTATGCGTTTTTCTTTTTTAATAATTTCCGTAAAACGCAAAGTCAATTCCTGGCGATAACTCACGAGCGCATTATCAATATCTTCCGTCAACGAATAACAAATTTTGATTTTTTCGCCTTTGGCAATCTTCGCTAGCTCTGCTGGTAAAGTCTTTTCTTCGGGATTATCAGTCGTGAAAATCAAACCTTTTTTATCCACGCGAAACAAAACCACGCGGAATTTCCGTCCGATTTCTTCTGGGACGCGCAATACCTGCTCCTTATTGACTGGATACGAATTCAAATCAGCATACGGAATCCGATAATACTCCGCAATCGCTTGTCCGAGAATATCTTTTGTAATTACACCACGCGCATACAAATCCTCCGTAATCGGGGTACGATGAAGAACAGCGTATTTTTCCGCCATCTTGATGTCCTCCGCTGAGACATAATTTTCCGCCAAAAGAATCTCCTTAATTTTTTGGTCGGTGACAGGCATAAGTTGTTTTTATAGGCCCAAGGCCTTTTTCACATTTAGTACGACTTGATTAATTGGCGTATCTGACTTCACGAAGTAATCCACAGCCCCCAAATCCTTCGCTCTCTTGAAATCATCTTCCTGACTCAAATTGGACGAGACGATCACAGGGGTTTTCGAACCTTCTGCTTTCAAGTCTGCCAACACCTCAAAACCATCTTTTTTCGGCATCATGAGATCGAGTAAAATCAGATCTGGCTTGAATTTCTTCTCTGTAGCAATCGCTTCTTCGCCGTCATTCGCCACAGCTACTTCGAAACCAGCACCAGTCAATTTCAGTTCAAGCGCCCGAGCCATTGGTTTCTCATCTTCTGCTATTAAAATCCTTTTTGCCATAGGGTAAAAGTTATTCCTGGATAGTATACCATAAATAAATAAAAGATGCCAAAGTTATCTACACCACGATGCTCACAAGCCGACCTTTCACGTAGATCACCTTTTTCGGTTCCACCCCCTCGAGCCATTTTTGAATCTTTTCTGAGGCGAGAGCAGCTGATTTGATTTCTTCTTCGGTCGCATCAGAAGCGAAAACTAGGGTGTCACGCAATTTTCCATTCACCTGTATTGCGATTGTCATTTCATCACTTTTCGCGAGTTCTGGGTCGTATTTCGGCCAGCCGGATTTGAAGATACTTTCTTTTTCGTCGAGATCTTTCCATAATTCTTCGGCGAGGTGTGGGGCGAATGGAGCCAGCACCTGCACAAACATTTTGAAGTCTTCTTTTGACAATTCTTCGCTATCTTGTGCATCATTTGCAAAACTCATCATTTTGGCAATCGCGGTATTGTATCGCAAACCCTCAATATCTTCACCAACTTTTTTAATTGTCTGATGTAGACTAGTTTTTAATCTTGACTTCTCTGTTATTTTTTTGTCGGCCACTTTCTCACCCAATACACATACCTTATCCAAAAACCTCTTGCAACCAACCAACCCATTCGTATCCCAAGCACAAGGTTCCCCAAACGGACCCATGAACATTTCATACAGACGCAAAGCATCTGCGCCAAATTTCTCGACCACATCGTCCGGATTAATCACATTGCCCCAGCGCTTACTCATCTTTCGACTATCTTCACCGAGAATTAGGCCCACACTATGCAGACGCATAAACGGTTCAACGTTCTGCACTGCACCAATATCATACAAAAATTTGTGCCAGAAACGAGCGTAGATCAAATGGCGAGTAGCATGCTCGGCACCACCGACATAACAATCGACTGGGTTCCAATAATTTATTCTATCCTTATCCCATTCATACTCCCCACCCTCACTGAGACGCGGCATCGCATAGGCCAAATAATACCAACAACTCCCCGCCCATTGTGGCATTGTATTGGTCTCTCGTTTCGCCGGCCCACCACAGGTAGGACATTTCGTGTTAACCCATTCGGTAATATTGGCGAGCGGCGATTCGCCTGTACCGCTGGGTTCATAGTTTTTCACTTCGGGAAGTTTTAGTGGTAATTCTGATTCTGGAACCGCTACCCAACCACGATTTGTAACCTCAGGAAATTCGGATAAAATTTCAGGCAATTCTCTTATTCCAGCACTCTCATTGAAGTGTCCCCTGTTCTTCAATACATTTACCCTCGCGTCAATGCCACTATAATCATCCATCACACTCATCGGAATGAATGGGTCATTATCTGAAATATAAATTACTCTCTCGTCCGCCAGATTTACAAGTTTCGACAGATCAGTATTAGCCTCATTGAAATCTTTAATACATTTCAAACCTTCTTCTTCGCAACCAGCACTTAACAAATTTTTCCAGTTTTCTTCACCTTGAGAATTTCCCGTCGGTCCAACTAAAATTAATTTTTTAACATGCAACCTATTTTCCAATATATATTGACAAGCCGCGACCGCACCAAGACTGTGACCAACCACATACAAATCGTCATCTTTTGTGACACCTAAATTTGTCAGTTGCTTAACCCATTCTGACAACTTTGGCGTTTCCGAATCTACCATCTGTGGAATGATAACTTCACACCCTCTTTTTTCCATTTCCTTTTTAAACCATGGGAACCAATTTTCATTTGGATTCCCATAAATTCCATGCACTAATACAATTTTTACTTTTCTTTTTTCACAAGTGGCGCAGTGAACGAGTGGAATCGGTTCACCCCAATATCGTTGTCGAGAAAACACCCAGTCGCGGAGTTTGTATTTGGTCACCATTTGGCCCCCGACCGCTTCGGTGATTTTTTTTCGTGCCTCATCTGAATACAAATCGCTAAATTCACCAGAATCACGTAGAATCCCATCACCAACAAAAATATAATCAGAATTACCAATCAAATTATTTGCAAATTCACCCTCGGCAACCGTGAAATATGTTTCCATTTCTTTTTTCGTTTTCCAAACCAATTCGTGTACCTCTTTTTCATCAGCTGAAATTTCCTCTCGCTCTTCATTTTCCAATTCTAGAAATACATACTGAAACCTCGCCCAACGATTTTGTTTTTTTACACGATGAAAAAACTTGGTGTGAATCGCAAATTCTGGATTACGCACCAAACGAAGATTTTTATATCCTGACTCTTCAATTACTTCACGTTTCACTGCTTCGACAATATCTTCCCCTTCTTCCACCCCACCAGTAATTAAACCATGCATGTTGAAATTCTTCCAGTTCACACAAAGATACTTACCATCTTTCGGATTCAATACGATTGCACAGACGTTTTCTCTTTTTATGAAAGGTAAATCTTTTTGAATTGCCGAATCACCTGTCTCATAAACCACAATAGGTTCAACCACTTTTTTCATCGGCAAACCATACTTCTTCGCAAACGCAAAATCCCTCTCGTCATGCGCCGGCACCGCCATGACCGCGCCCGTGCCGTAGCCACCGAGGACATAATCGGCAACAAAAATTGGTACTTCTTCACCATTCGTTGGATTTATGGCCGTGAGACCGTCAATTTTTATGCCAGTTTTTTCTTTTTGCAATTCAGATCGTTCCAAATCAGATTTATTTTTCGATTCACCGATATATTTTTGCACCTCATCAAAATTTTTAATTTTATCTCTACACTTCTCGATCAATTGATGCTCTGGTGCAAGCACTACATAAGTGACACCAAATAGAGTATCAGGTCGAGTCGTGAATACTTCAATTTGAGATTTGTCATTGGTAATTTGAAATTTCAAAACCGCCCCTTCGCTTTTTCCAATCCAATTCCTCTGCATGCCTTTTATATGTTCTGGCCACTCTTTGAGCAAATCCAAATCGTTCAATAAACGATCAGCATATTTTGTAATTTCAATCACCCACTGGCGCATTGGCTTCCTCTCCACTACCGAACCGCAACGTTCACATTTACCATCCTCCAAATCTTCATTTGCGAGACCAGTTTTACATTCTGGACACCAATTAATCGGCTCATACGATTCATGCACGAGTCCTTTTTTGTACATTTGAATAAATGCCCACTGTGTCCATTTGTAGTATTCAGAATCGGTAGTATTGACTTCGCGTGACCAATCATAACTCAAACCCGGCAAATGTAATTGCCGTTTGTAATTCGCGACATTTTGCGCGGTGGCGATTGATGGGTGGATTTTATTTTTTATCGCATAATTCTCAGCCGGCAAACCAAAAGCATCCCAACCCATCGGGTGAAGAACATTGTATCCTTGCATCATGCGCATGCGGGCGATCACATCAGTCGCGATGTACCCTTTCAGATGCCCCACATGGAGGCCTGTGCCAGACGGATATGGGAACATGTCGAGTACATAATACTTTTTCTTGTCAGAACCCTCTCGCGTCTCGTATAGTTTCTCTTTATCCCAATTTTTCTGCCATTTTGGCTCAATTTCGGCTGGATTATATTTACTCATAAACAAAAATTACGCATAAGCGATATACCTAATACTATCATATTCACGAAGAAACAATCAAGACGGAGACTCTCCACACTATTGACAAAGCGCCAAAAAAGCACTAATATAAATACAAACTTAGATTGGGATAAATTCCCCACGAGGAGGTAACATGTTTGGAATTATTTTCAAAATCGCCGACACAGGCGTCCAATTCTACTCCAAAACAATGAACAACCGACTCCCGAGAAACGACATCACCGATCTCGCCCTTTCTATTCTTTGTCTGCCAATATTCATCACCGGCCTGACATACAGTGTCGTCACCGGACGAGAAAACCCATTCTCCTAGGGCGACCCGACGCGACCACCTACACACCACCCGAGGCCAAAACGGCCTCTTTTTTATACATTTTTTCGCAACATTGACAAAAATTTTATTTTCTGGCATTATACAGCGATATGAAAAAAACTACTACAAAAATTGAACTCCTCGCCCCAGCCGGTAATCTAGAGTGCGGTCTCGCCGCTATCCGTGCTGGAGCGGATGCTGTATATATAGGAGGGCCGAAATTTGGCGCTCGCGTAGCCGCTTCTAATTCACTCTCCGATATCGAGACTTTGGTCAAAAAAGCCCATGTTTTCGGTGTCAAAGTCTATGTCACCATGAATACGATTTTGTTTGATTCCGAGCTCGCGGATGCCGAAAAAATGGCTCGGTCATTGATCCAAGTCGGTGTGGACGCCCTAATTGTCCAAGACATGGCTTATGCGGAAATGGGCTTACCAATCCCCCTCCACGCGAGCACACAGTGCGATAATCGCACACCAGAAAAAGTCAGATTTTTGACCGAAGCTGGCTTTCCACGGATTGTCCTCGCCCGCGAACTTGATTTATCACAAATCAAACACATCAAAGAAGTTTCCCCTGAAGCCGAACTAGAATTTTTTGTTCACGGCGCTCTCTGCGTCTCTGAATCAGGCAAATGTTATTTGTCTTCCGCAATCACTAGTCGCAGTGCGAACCGCGGTGAATGTTCGCAACCTTGTCGTCTACCATACAACCTCATCGATGCAGACGGAAAAATTGTTGCCAAAGAAAAACATTTACTCTGCTTGCGTGATTTGAATTTATCCGAACACATCGAACCACTCATCGACGCTGGTATTACTTCTTTCAAAATCGAAGGCCGGTTGAAAACTCCTGACTATGTAGAAAATGTCACCGCGTATTACCGAGAAAAAATTGATGCAGTGCTCGAAAAAAGACCGGAACTTGCCCACGCTTCGACAAGCGAAACTGTTTGCGGATTTGAACCAGCTCCGAGTAAATCATTCAATCGTGGTTTCACCACATACTCAATTGGAAATGATGGAAAATATTTCAATCCGGAAACGCCAAAATCTCTCGGTGAAAAATTAGGGAAAATTATCACTCTCGGTCGCAATTACTTCATCCTCGATAATAAAAAAGTGACGATGACGCCGAACGATGGCGTGTGTTTCTTCCACGATGGAAAATTGGTCGGAACTAATATCAATCATTTCAATGACGGAAAAATCTATCCAAACAAAACTGAGCACTTCGCTGTTGGTATGACAATCTATCGCAACCATGACGAAGGCTTTTTGAAACAATTAAAAAGTGAACCGTGTGTACGCAAAGTATTGGTGGATGCGAAATTCGTAGCGGACGGAAAAAGTTTGACGCTCACATATGAGACCGCCAACGGTTTGACTGGATCGGCCACAATCGCGAACGAATGTGCCGAAGCGAAAAATCCAGACCTCGCCAAAAAAACTATTACAGAACAGATTGGTAAATTGGGTACGACTGATTTCCAAATTGGTGAAGTCAGTATTAAATGGAAAAAATCCGTCTTCACACCAGTCGCCACAATTAACGAATTACGTCGCCTCGCAATCAAAAACTTGGAGGTCGCAATCGTATCCGAAAATACTCCAATTACAAAAATTCCAAAACCAACAAAAAATCCTTATCCAGAAAAAGAACTCGATGTGGATGCAAACGTGAGCAATGCCCAAGCTGAAAAATTCTACAAACAACACGGCGTGACGACAATCAAAAAAACAGATGAATTTACTGCACCGCGCGACAAGAAACTCATGACAACGAAATTGTGTTTGCGTCGTGAATACGGACTCTGCCCAAAGGTAAATGCGGACGCAGGTAGATACAGACTGCCACTTTATCTCGAACGAGACGGTGTGAAATTGAAACTAGATTTCGATTGCGCAAAGTGCCGAATGGGTGTTTCACAGAATTAAATTACCAAACAAAAAAACCGTTCACAATTTGGACGGTTTTTTTGTATTCATATTTTTAGTTCAGTTTTTCTCCACCACGTCTATCCAGAAGCTTAGACTATTTTAAAAATATTTTTATACGCTCAAAAAAATCACCGAAGTCTGCAAACAAACACGTTTCTAAACCAAAACGTTTAGCATTTTCTACATTTGAAACAGTATCATCCACATACAACACATCTGCCTTCGGCACACCCAATTTACTAATAACCGCATCATAAAATTCTGGTTGCGGCTTTTTACAACCAATTTCAAACGTTTAGCATTTTCTACATTTGAAACAGTATCATCCACATACAACACATCTGCCTTCGGCACACCCAATTTACTAATAACCGCATCATAAAATTCTGGTTGCGGCTTTTTACAACCAATTTCAGCTGATGAAAAAATGCCATCAAATATTTTTCCAAACATCATAACATCGCGCACATACTCGGTTCGATACTTTTCTTGATTAGTCACCAAATAACAACTGATTGAATTTTTACGCAGTTTCTCTACTAAATCGATCATTCTGGAATCGACCTTATTTTCAAAGTCAAACCACTCCTTCAAAAAACTCTCAACATTTCCTCTCCATTTCCACTTCACAAGCCACGGCTTTACCACTTCCTTCAAATCCTCCTTACCCACGAGACAATCTTGAAACACACCTGAATAAAACGGTGACATTTCTTCGCGCGAAATACCATAGACTTTTTGGTAGTGGTCACTGAACATTTCAGAATGAACCAGCACACCATCGACGTCGAATAGAATTACTTTTTTCATAATACCACAATTTCATTTTTTTATTTTCTTACGATTCTGCGGAGTACTTAAATAATTTTCCTCCGAAACAACATCCTCCTTTGATTCAATTTCCAGCCTCCTCCTAGCATCTCCCGCAATTTCTCCACCTTTCCGAGCGGCGATTTTGTTCTCTGTAAAACCAATGGCATTTTTACCACGCGTTATTTTTGTAGCCGAAGCTTCACCCAATAACGAAAAAATTAGTTCAAGATCATTCATATGATCACGTAAATTCTCTCTCTTCAAACCCTTAAACTTTTTGTACTGACTCGGTGTCATACCAAACGCTGCCTTGGATATTTCGGCAGTTAAAATTGCAAAATCAGCACTCTCTTTTACCCCTCTTTTGTGCCACTCATCAGTTAGCTCTTCGCGAACAGCAATACCCCGCATACGTTTTTCAACCCACTCATCGGTATATCCTTTTAACTTATACAATACCCTTGTCCTTTTTGTGGCCAACTCAGGATCTTCAATCTCCTGAACCCTCTCATACCCAACCATTGCCAACCACCGCTTAAAAGGCTCGGCCTTTGGTGAGGATATGGACTGAATTATGCGAAAAACCCCTTCCGTGTTTGCACAATTCATTTTCTGATCACCCCCCTCAGTAGGAATACTAAGGGTATGGACAATTTGTCCATACCCTTTAGCCAGCTCTTGATCCCTACGACGCATTTTGTTTATATAATCCTTAACATTAACACTATCTGTGAGCGCAAAAATTACATCCTCCACCACAAACCACCACTCTCCCCGAAAAATAGTCTTTCTGATTGCCTTACCTTTAAAAAGAGCAATTCGAATATTATTTTTTTTAGGGATCTCCATAAATTATTTTAAAAATAAAAAATATTTAATCCTATTTAACCAACCCTTTCTCCCAATCCCCCACGAGGCGTAAACTATCCACCTCAAAATCCCCAAGGTACTCAATCGTAATTTTACGACGATTTAGTTTATTGATCTCAGTCGAAGAGTTTTCGCCTTCGTAGCATCCCATACCAATCATATGTTGAGTTTTCCTGCACCCATATACTATTTTTGAAACACCCGACCAATTAGCTACGGAAAAACACATGAGACATGGTTCGAGTGAGGCATACAGTGTACAACCGGACAAATCTGTTGTTTTTAATTTTTTACAAGCTTTTTTTATGCTGGATGTTTCGGAATGCTCGGTCGGATCGTGGAGGATTCCACCCAAACTGACTCCCCGAGAAATTACTTTGCCATCCTTGACTAATACCGCACCGGCGGGAAAACCACCTTTTTGCAAAGACAGTTCTGCCTGCTTAACCGCCTGTTTGAGAAATTTTTTATCTATATTCATACCGACAAATATTTATTTACCATGATGAAAATATACCCGACAATCAATATTGTTTTCCGCACAAAATCCTTTTACCTCCTTCTCCACATTATCCCAAAAATCGTTTTTTGTAAAGTAAATTTTCTCATACTCACTGAGAAGTTCTGGGTGTTTATTTTTCAGCCAATTTTTTATATCTGACCAAATATCCCCCTTTACATTTAAATTTTCTAACATGTAGAAATTAGCATATTCTCTTGTCTGCAATATTATCTCCTTCCAGTCTGTCACAAATGGCAAAATTGGACCGATGAATACGTAGGTCACTAATCCCGCCTCTTTCATTTTTTTCAAAGCGGAAATTCTTTCCGACACAGAAGACGTGCACGGTTCAATTTCCCTACGCACAACATCATCCACGGTAGTAATAGTCAGGCCTACCTCGCAATTTTCAAACTGTTTCAGAAGATCAATGTCGCGAATAATTAAATTCGATTTTGTTTGTATCCCCAACTTCGGCTGTAGAGGGATCAATCTCTCTAGAACTTTACGAGTTAATTCATATTTCCTCTCCAACGGCAAATACGGATCCGTCACCGACGAAAAAAATATTGATTTATTTTTATACTTCATTGTTCCGCATTGATTTATTTTTATACTTCATTGTTCCGCTCGGAACTAGATCAACGGCATTTATTTTCACGTCGACGAAATCTCCCCACGGCTCATCGTGACCAGTGAAACGTTTCATAAAACGCGCATAACAATAAATACACGCGTGCATACATCCCACATACGGATTCACCACGAAATCCGCATCAGGCAGATTGGATTTCGTAATTATCGAGCTGGCTTGAATTTCTTTTACTATCATACTTGAATATACCCGCACTCCTTCAACAAAAAATACAATCCCGACATCAGATCTGGCATCGCGAAACATTCTTCTGGTGTCACCCACCGATATTCGGTGCTTTCTGCTGGGTCGAGGCGAGGTGTAAATGATTTTTCTAGTTTAATGCGATATGTATGAAATTCCCAATCGGCGTCGGGGTATGATAAAACATAGGCACCCAAAAATTCCAACCTCTCACGAGACGCGTCGAAACCAGTTTCTTCTTTTATTTCTCGGAGCAAAGCCTGTTCTCGTGACTCACCCGGATCAATTTTACCAGCCACAAGACCCCACTCACTGCCATGATCTTTTGTGGGTGGTCGGTGGAGAATTAAAATTTTATTTTCGTACTCGATGAAACAGCCAGAAGCGCTTTTCATATTACTGTTTTGGTTTTTTGTAAATATATATCTGATAAAGCACTACCCCAGTCGTAATAATGCCAAGCCCTTGTCCGACGATCACCACCGTATCTTTAATCAAAATACCGTGCAATGTCCACGCTAAATATGCGCAAAACGACAAAATATAAAAAGTGGCAGAAATTCCTTCGGTTGATTTTTTTTGATAATTTTTCCGAATTTGATCAGGAAACCCGACAATTTTCACGAGCACCCCTAGAGCGACAGTGAGAAATCCAACTATAACTGAAATTGTTGCAATAGACATAAATAGAATTACTCAATCGAAAACACCCACCATAAAGTGAGTGTTTCAGTGCGGATATTAAATATGTTTTTCGAGCATGGCTTTCAGCCTCTCCTTCGGCACACCACCGACCATCTGATCCACCACCTGACCATTCTTCAATACGAGAAATGTCGGGATGCTCATCACATTGTATTTACCAGCAGTCTCTGGATTTTCATCAATATTTACTTTCACAACTGATGCCTTATCACTAGAAAATTCATTAGCCAATTCCTCGACAATCGGGAGCATCATCTGACAAGGTCCGCACCATGGTGCCCAGAAATCCACGAGTACCGGAGTTTTAAATTTCACGATTTCAGATGCGAAATTCGCATCGGTCAAATTGACTTCTGCCATAAATTTACAAAATTAAGATTAAATTATAGGAAAACGATTTTACGAGCCTTGCTTTCTTCCGTATATATTTCTAACACATCATCCATCATGATTTTCACTTTGGTCTCGACTCTCAAACCACCTTCGGAACCCTCCGGTATCTCTTTCACATCCTGTTTGCCACTCTGGCAAGACACGACTTTGCCTACACCAATATTCACTCCATCATGCATAATCCGAACGAACGCATCGCGTTTCAATTTGCCCGCTTCCACCCGACCGCCGACGGTCATACTGCCTTTTTCTGTGCGGAAAATTCCCATCACTTTGAGACGACCGAGTTCGGTGACAATCTTTTCGGACTCGAGCATTTTTTCTAGATCTGCCTTCACCCAATTCAACAAATCATAAATGATATCGTATTTGCGAAATTCCACACCACGCTCGCGCAAAAACTGTTCCGCCACCGGAGTCGCGTTCACGTGGAAACCAATCACAATACCATGTCCGGCTTCGGCTTTCTTCACATCGTCTTCGGTAATATTGCCGAGACCCTTGCCGATGATCCGCACACCCACCTCATCGTGTTTGATTTTTTCGAGTGATCCGACAATCGCTTCGAGCGATCCGAGCACATCTGCTTTGATAAGTAAATTGATTGTCTTTTTATCTTCCTCGTCTTCATTTTCTTTCGTGGTCGTGATGATAGTGTGGCGCTCCGCACCTGTCTGTTTCAATTTCTTTTCTTTGATATTGATATCTTCCGAAGTCGCCGCGCGACCGACATCCAAAATATCACCAACTTCCGGAGCAACCTTGAAGCCGACAATCTGCGCCGGCGTCGATGGTGGAGCAGATTCGATGGTACGACCACGATAATCTTTCATTACCCGCACCTTGCCATAGATTTCCCCGTTCACGACGAGCGGTTCGCCACGACGAAGTGTGCCGGATTGCACGAGCACGGTCGCGACCGGACCCATACCCTTGTCCACATGAGACTCGATAATTGTACCGACCGCTGGCGCTTCTGGATCAGCCATGATTTTATCTGCATTCATATCCGCGACGAGGAGGATCACATCGAGCAATTTATCAATATTGAGCTTTTGTTTCGCAGAGACCTCTACCATCGGCACATCACCGCCCCATTCTTCACAGATAATTCCACGCGCCGACAAATCGCTTTTCACCCGCGCGACATCGGCACCTTCTTTGTCGATTTTATTGATCGCCACCACGAACGGCAATTTGGCCGCTTTGATAATACTGATTACTTCCTCAGTCTGTGGTTTCACACCGTCATCCGCCGCGACGAGCATGATCGCAATGTCTGCAACTTTCGCACCACGACTGCGCATGACCGAAAAAGCTTCATGACCCGGAGTATCAATAAATGTAAGGGCGCGCGTCGAGCCGTTTTTCGGATCTTTCCAAATCGTCTGATACGCACCGATATGTTGGGTAATTCCACCGGATTCGGTATCGATCACATTGGTTTCACGAATCGTATCAAGTAATTTCGTCTTACCGTGATCGACATGCCCCATGACCACAATGACGGGAGAGCGAGGGTGTTTGTGTTCTTTGTCTGAAAAAGCCACTTCGAGCGCTTGCTCGCGCTTCTGTTCTTTCTTCACATCTTCTTTCGACACTGCTTCGCGCTCGGCTGTGAAACCGAGTTCATTCGCGATAATACTCGCCGTCTCGAAATCCAAACTCTGATTCTGATTGGCCAAAATTCCATTCTTCATGAGTTCCATGATCACTTGGACGAGCGGGAGGTTCATTTTTTCAGCAAAATCACGGACGGTGATGAGATTCGGCAGAGTAATTTTCTGCCCCATCTGACGACGTAATTCTTTTTCTTTTTGTTTTTTCAATTCCGCCTCTTGACGACGACGATCATCTAAATTCTTCTTAATATATTTCCACTGACGAGTGATTTTCTGTGCCACTTTGTCGTCAATTTTCACAGCCTTCAAACCAACATCAAAACCATACTGTGGGAGAATCTCGAGTAGTTCTTTGGCGTTAGTTCTAAGTGTTCTGGCTAATTCGGTAACGTTCATAATTTATTCACAAAAATTGCGCTAAAACGCATGTTCAGAATTGTACACTATACATATGGAAAAGTCAACAAAAAAGCCCGCTCAGGTACAGTAGCGGGCAAAGAGAAAAGAGCGAGGCAAAGAACACACCTACGTTTCACTCAGTAATGATGGGATTGCGGACGAGGCAAGCCACCTCCATTACGACGCCATTCGCAAAGGTAGGTTCACCGACAGAGACGACATTCAGGACACTAGCAATATCATAGCCCTCATTTTGCAATTTCTGCACCATGAAACCAGAATCCCTAACCTTGTCATAAGGTACCAAGAGTTTCACCTTACAAAACATATCAACCCTCCTTTTTGAGAAACAAAAAACCCGTCTTTCGACGGGGCTGAATTGATATTCTCAACATCAAACCAAACCCGTCACAAGAGGGATAATTGAAATAATGAGTTTACTGGATAGGTTAAATGCCATATGTATTTAATTTATCACAAAACCCCAAACGAGCAAAAGATTCGCTGTGGATAAGGAGTAATTTTGGCTAATTAAAAACAAAAAAATGAGGTGTACATAGTGATGTATTGACAAAACCGGAAAAATATGCTATACTGGCTTGTTAATTTGTTCGTTAAAACACCGTCTTGACACCAGTTTTGGCTGTATTTACAGTTAAAACTGGTGTCAAGACAAGACGTCTGACACAACATGGGTGGGCCAATGGGTGGCTCACTTTTCACGGAGGATAAAATCATGAAGAAGATTTCTATCATTGCTGTTGTTTGCTGTTTCGTCGTTGCCGGTGTGATTGGGTGTGATCGCCCACAACCGTTGAACCGTGGGACAGGAGAGGCAAAGGCTGCAGAGGCGCCGACGGACGACTGGTTTGTAGAATGTTACTCTGCATATAGTAATATTACTATATGTAAGGTGGTGAATAGAGACACCACAGAGGATATGCAGAGGTGCGAATTTGTTCGGTTCTTACCGGAGGATTTGCTACCAAAATCCCACCCCCTGGAACAGAAGAAGGGTGAATGGGCCGCAGGGTGGGTCACCCAAGGGTACATGGTGTGTGACGATAAGTAACACACACCAAACGGTCGCCGACAACAAACATATTCATTACTTCCCGGCGCCCGTTTCTAAGCAGTTTTAATGCAAAACTATTTAGAAACGCCGGGAAGAAAAAAATACCTTGATTCATTTCAAGGTATTTTTGTTTATATTTTTCATCAACCAATCACGTTCAATATTTTATCCAGAAGTTGCAACGAATCCATCCCTGCCTCCTCATACACCTCCTCCACCCGACCAGACGGATAGTACGAATCGAGCGCGATCGATCGACTCTCAATATTTTCCCCAGACAAGAAATCACGCAAATACATTCTCGATCCGGCATGCACCGTCACAGCGATTCGGGCATCTTCTTCCGAAAAAACTCTTTGTGCTTTTTCAGGATTTGTATTTTTGTATTTCGCAAATAATTGTGCCGACGTCACCGCGACAATTTTCATATTCAAATCACGCGCTTCCAATTCACCAATTATTTTTTCCGTATTTTCGAGCATGATCAAACCAGAGACCACCAGACATAATTTCCGACCGCGACCAGAATCATAATCTCGATAAATATATGCACCATTCACCGCCTCACGCGCGCTCGCATGATTCCGCCGATCAATCACTGGCACGTTCGGACGACCGACCGAGAGCACAATCGGCTCGGCTTTTTCGAGGGCGCTGAATAACATTTCGATAGTCTCATTTGCATCGAACGGCCTCATCACCGTGACCCCCGGTAAATTCGCATAGAAATTATCCCAATACAAACCGTGATGCGTCGGACCATCCTCACCCACATCGAGCCCATCATGTGACGCGAGATAGATGAAAAATCCCGCCTTGTCTGGATTCAAAAAATTATTTATTGCGGCGAGACGAATACAATTTCCTGTCATCGTCGTGAATACAGCATAGGTCGAAAAAATCGACGTCGGACGGTATCCGCCCGGCAAGCGATCCGTCGCGAGCATTGCCCCCATCATCGCCATATTCTGCTCCGCAATTCCGTAGCGAATTCCGCGCCCGTATTTATTTTTTGCATTAATAATTCCGTACACTTCTTCCGCCTTGTTCGTCAGCACTGATTTCGCGAGATCCCCTGCCCCTGCCCAGACGAAACCACTCTCACGCATGAGCCAAGCGAAAAACGCTTGCGCGGCCGCACGTGTCGAGACTTTTTCTCCCGGTGGAAAAACCAACTCCGCAGGCAAATTATTGGGCCGACGAATCTCTGTCGCCGAAACGAGCGGACGATTTTTATTCGCCTTCACAATTCTCGCGACAGATTTCTGCTCGTCAACTAATTTTTTTGTCGCAATGCGCAATTTCCCGCCGATGTATTTGGCGAGTGAAGGAGTAATCGCTTCCGTAATCATTTTTATATCTTCACCAATCTCAGTCTCTTTGTGAGCGTCACCAAAACCGAGTTTCGCAATAATTTTTTTATAATCCCCGAGCTTCGCCACAGTCCCATGTGATGTCGCTGTATTTTCCATTGCACCATAATCTTTTCCTTTCAAGGTGTGCGCCAAAATCACAGTTGGTCTTTTATTTCCAAAACCGCGACCAGCCTGCGCATACGCCTCCGCGACAGCGGCGACATCATGTCCATCAATTTCAATCACATTCCAACCGAGACCAAGCCAATGATTCAGATAATCTGAACTCACGACTTCTTCAATTGGACCATCAATTCCGAAATGATTATAGTCCAAAGTGACGATTAAATTATCAAGCCCGAGTGAGACAGCCAAATTACGCGCTTCGTAACTCATACCCTCTTCACTCTCGGCATCGCCCATGAACACCCAAACTTTCGCCCCCGAATCGGTCGAATGATGCAGTGTCGCTAGTCCAACCGCACCCGAAAGACCGTGCCCTGACGGGCCAGTCGCCATATCAGAAAGTGGATAATAATTCTCGGCGTGGCCTGGTGGACCATCCGGACGACGAAATTTCAATAAATCTTCCGGAGAAAAAGCCACAACTTCACGCGCGTCAATTTTTACTCCTGTTCGGCGCAAAGATTCATAAATTAACACCTGCAAAGAATGAAGCAGTGGCGTACAATGCCCAGCTGACCAGACCACACGATCATGTGTCGGATATTTCGGACGAAGCGGATCGAAAGCGACTTGACCAGACAGAATCCAACCGAGAGCCAAATCGGCTTTACTGCTCGAACCACCCGGATGACCGGAATTCGCACTAGACACGCTTGCGAAAATATAGCCGCGCAAAATTCGCGCCAGTTTCTCACGCGCTTCACGGTCTTCTCGCGCAATTTTCGCGGATTTTATTTTCACATGCTTCGCGACCTTCGACGAAGGAAAAATTTTTAACATAATTAATTTTATTTGTTAGAAAACCAAGCGTTATACATACCCCCATCATTTAAAACACCCCAATTTGTTTCCGTCGCCGCTTGTTCGCCCCAGCGGGGCTCTCGGCGC
>DAOOSC010000008.1:35056-38825 GCA_035389585.1 Candidatus Magasanikiibacteriota bacterium | reverse complement strand
CATCGCGTAGCAATATTGATTTTGTGATCACGCGGACCGTGCGAAACATAGACGACCCTTTCGATGGGACGATCGACGGTGAACCGAAGGATCTCGCTCCGGCAGATTATAAATTATTTGAAGCGGAGATTATTTGTACGGGGTGTGATCAGCGCAACCCGATTCGTCTCAGCACTCAAATAGCGCCGAAGTATCTGGAAGGGAGCAGTGAAAATGGCGCGTTGTTCATAGAGGTGTTCGATGCCGAGGTGAAGCCTGTATCTGGAGCGACGGTGCGAGTAGTAGCGACGAGCACTGTTCCGAGTATAGATATTACAGACACCACTGACAATGATGGAATGTTGCGTATAGTGGATTTACCACCGGGGGTGGGGGTATATTCTATAATCGTATCGAAAGATGGGTACACGACTGACCAGACAGTTATTTCCTCGGACACCAATCCAAATCCGGTCAAAACACCAGTCTCGGTGATGAAACAAGATGTGACGGAGATAAGTTTTTCGATTGACCGTGTGGCGGAAATACAAGTTGCGACAATGAATAACGCTTGTCAGCCGATAGGGAATGTTGGAGCGCATATTTTGGGGACAAAATTATTGGGGGTGGAGCCAAACGTGTTCAAAGTTGACGATGATTTCACAACGAACGGTAGTGGTGAACACACTTTTTCCAATATGGAGTGGGATGCCTATGGCATCAAAGTGAGTGGGCGGGACTTGCTGGGTTCGATCCCTGTTTTGCCAATAAATTTGGTGGCTGGTTCAAATCAGCCGGTGACACTAATTCTCGGCACGGATACTATTAATTCATTGCTCGTGAATGTGACGGATGGTATCACGAGCCAGCCTCTTTCGAGTGCTCGGGTTGAATTAATTCCAGAAACAGGTGGGACGATCGTACGCGACACGGGTGTGGGGTATTTGCGCCAGACAGATTGGTCGGGTGGTGCCGGACAACTATTATTCACTGACGAAACGAAGTATTATTCTGACGATAGTTATGTCGATGTTGATAGCACGCCGGGGGATATTACTTTGGAAAAAATTGGGAAAAATTATTTAAGCAGTGGAGAGTTAATTTCATCGGTGTTCGATCTGGGAACAGTGGTACGTCCGATCGCTTTGGTGTGGGAACCTCTCGGACAAATAGACGGAAGTGGGACGAGCTCGGTTCGCTTCCAGATCGCTGTATCTGATACCTCTACTCCGACCGTTTGGCAATATACGGGTCCAGATGGTACGGACGCCAGCTATTTTGTAAATGATAATTTCTCGATTCCGGAGTCGGTCGGGAGCCATCAGTATTTTCGTTACAAACTGTATTTAAGCACAGACACGAATACATCGACACCGGTTTTGTCGGATCTGACTATGTCGTATACGACGAGTTGTACTCCACCGGGACAGGCGTATTTCGGAGGTTTGTCGGTCGCGAATTACACCGTGCGTGTGAGCCGCGAGGGGTATCAGCCGGTAGAGGAGACAGTCTCGGTGTCGGGGGATATGCTTCTATCGGTGAGTATGTCAGTGGAATAAATATGAAAAAATATTTTTTGGAAAACACACGAGGATTTACACTGCTTGAGGCGCTGGTGGCGATGGGCGCCATGCTTATTGTCCTATTCGGGGCGGCATCGCTTCTCTCGGAGACTTTCAAATACAACGGAATAGTTTGGGATCAGCTCGAGGCACAAAATGATGGGCGGAGGGTTTTGCAAAATGTTGTCGATTTGGTGCGACGAGCAGAAGAATCAAACATCGGCGGTTTTCCGATAGAATCAGCGACGACCAGCTCATTGGTATTTTTCACGAATACTGATAAAGATGCTGACCGAGAGAGGGTGCGCTTTTTTCTGTCAGGTAAAACTTTGAGCCGGGGGATAATTCAGCCGAGTGGTAATCCGCCACGGTATTCTGGCGCGGAAGATGTTTTGGAAATGGCGCATAATTTGGCAAACAATACTTCAAACGTTAATTTGTTCGAGTATTATGACACTGCTTATGCAGGGACTTCGACGCCGATGGTGTCACCGATTGATCCA
Organism: Candidatus Magasanikiibacteriota bacterium; assembly: GCA_035389585.1. Classification (GTDB taxonomy): domain Bacteria; phylum Patescibacteriota; class Patescibacteriia; order Magasanikbacterales; family UBA922; genus DAOOSC01. The sequence goes on along the minus strand of DAOOSC010000008.1, from coordinate 36,781 downwards.
GTACAGGTTCGGATGGTGAAAATCAGTGTGGAATTAGAGAAGGATCCGACGCGTTCGCCGGTGCCATTTCATGCGGAATCAATGGTACAAATTAGGAATTTGAAAGATAACTAAAAAAGACCCACCTTCGCTCCTCGGGAGCTACGGTGGGCAAGGCCCACCTACGTTCCTCGAGAGCTGGGGTGAGGCAGGCCCGCCTATGATCCTGCGGGGATGTAGTGGGGCAAGTTAAAAGACTGTGGTGAGTATGAAAATGTATTTTTTGGAGAAAATTAACAGGATGCGAAAAGGGGTGGTTTTGTTGTCGGTGTTGGTTTTCGGAGCGGTGGCGACCATGGTGGTAGTGGGCGGGGTGGCGGGGTATGCGATTTTTGAAAACAAGGCTTCGAACCGAGTGAATAATCGTGATCTGGCATTTCATATTGCGGAAGCGGGAATAAATTATTATCGTTGGCATCTCGCCCATAATCCGACTGATTACAAAGACGGCAGTAGTGGAGATGGTCCGTATGTGCATGAGTATAGAGATAAAGACGGGAACGTTATCGGGAGCTATTCACTCGTGATTATTCCACCCCTCGCCGGTTCGACAGTGGTGACGATCGAATCGACCGGCGCAGTGATCGCTGATCCGGCAGTGACTCGGACTATTCGTGTGCGGGTCGGTTTTCCGGCGCTCACCGATTATGTCTTCCTCCAAAACGGCAATATGAATTTCAGTTTTACGACCGAGGTGCACGGCACGATTCATTCGAATGGAGGCATTCGTTTCGATGGTACGACCGATTCGTGGGTGAAATCGGCGAAAGAAACATATAAATATGAAAATCAGACACATGATGGTGTGTGGGGTGGTGGCGGTCCGAAGTCTTTTTGGCAGTATCCAGTACCGGCGATTGATTTCGGCTCGATCTCGAGTGATATTTCTGGGATTCAGAGTTTGGCGAATAATGGCGGGAAATATCTGACACTGTCCGGCAATGAGGGTTGGCATATCGTGTTTAGTGGTAGTACTTTTTCGGTTTATCGCGTTCTCACGGTCGATTGTTATCCTGGTGAAGGCAAATGGAAACATAAGTGGTCGAATTGGTATTGGGATGGGACGACATATTGTTATGATATCGGAACAGAGACCCTGGTGGGGACAGAAAATATCCCAGAGAACGGGGCGATTTTTTCGGAGGATAATGTCTGGGTCGAGGGGACGATGAATGGTCGGGTAGTGGTCGGAGTGGGTAAAATTCCGGTGCAGGAGCCGTACAAGAAAATTTTCGTGAGTGGGAATTTACTCTATGCGGCGAAATCAGCGGATGATGTGATTGGACTCATCGCGCAGGGAGATATTTTGACGCCGTATGAAGTGCCGGATGATATGGAAATTGATGCGGCCATGTTGTCTCAGTTCGGCATGATCGGGCGCCCGTTTTACGATTCAAATGAGAAAAACAGTTTGCTGGTTTTCGGGTCGCAAATTTCGTATGTGTCTGGTGGGTGGAAATATAATAACGGTTGGGGGAATGTGATTTCGGGATTTGTGAATACCAACCACACTTATGATGGGAATTTGAAGTATTATCCTCCTCCTGGGTTTCCGGTCGGATCGGTATATGAGCTGATCAGTTGGGAAGAAGTGAAATAGTTTGGAAATCTTTTCATTTTTTGGTATAATACCTCGCGTATGAAAAAACAAACAATTAAAAAAGGCGTGATCACTGTTGCTGGACT
>DAOOSC010000008.1:26643-34956 GCA_035389585.1 Candidatus Magasanikiibacteriota bacterium | reverse complement strand
CGGTTTTTTTATACCCGACAGAGTGAGCCGTTGGGAAATGGTCATGCGCTCATGTGTGCGCGCGAATTCATCGGGGATGAACCATTTGCTTTCTCTGATGGTGATAGTATTATCGATGCTGAGACACCGGTGACGGCACAGCTGATCAAAGTTTTTGAAAAAAATAATGCTTCGGTAATTGGCGTACAAAAAATTACGGATAAAAAATCTATGACGAAGTACGGCAATGTGTATGCGGATGGGACGAAGGATAAACATTTGTATCGGGTGCGAGCATTTGTCGAAAAACCGAGTGTGGAAAAAGTTTCACCACATGGGTTGATCGTAGGTGGAATGAGATATATTTTCACGAACGAAATCTGGAAACATTTGGAAAGACAGGGAGCGGGCACGGGTGGAGAGATCTGGGTGTCAGATGCCGCCAATTCTCTCGCACAAGCGAAGAAGTTTTTCGCGTATGAGTATGAAGGGCAGTATTTTGATACAGGTAATAAATTAGCGTTATTGAGGACCGCGCTTCATTTCGCCATGAAGGATGAGAAAATGCGTCATGAATTGGCGGGTGTTTTGTAATTATGTCGAATTTTTGTTTCGGGAAAAAATTATTCACTTTTTTGTGTTTTTTTACCGTTGTTGGGTGTGGGGTTTTTTATGGCATCAGTGTCAAAGCAACTGCCGCATGTATTTGCGATGTAGTAAAAAGTGGAAAAGTGGTTGGGCTCGGTTTTAGTGGTGCTGAAGAGAAGGACTGCTCAACCTCATTTGGACAATTAACAGATGGGTCTGGTATTTTGGAGAACTGTAATTGGAGTGGAAATGTAGATGAACAGTTGGTTGGAAAATGTTCATGCACAAACATAGATGGATCGATCGCTGGTGAGGCACCGCTCACGAAATCTCAGTGTGAAACACAAGGGACAATCGTAAAAAAGGGGGTATCATATGAAGGATGTGTGTGGGGTCCGGTTGGTGTTCCTGCCGCACCTACTTGTAGTTGGGGGAGTGTGGTGTGGGGGGATTGGGGTGTCTGCAAGGATAATAAACAAGAAAGAGTGGGAACGGTGACATCTACTGTGGCAGGATGTACGCCGACAGGTGCGAAGCCAGCGACGACAGAGAGTCGATCGTGTGTGTCGGCTGAGGAGGTTGGGGCGGCTATTGGTGGTGTGGCGGGTGCGATCGGAGGAGCAATTGCTGGTGGAGCGGAGGCGGTGGGGAGTGTTGCTGAAAGTATGCTTGGAAGTGGGACACAAGCTGTTTCTAAGGGGGACTGTATTTGCACATTTGTAATCGACGGGGAGGGTTGTAAAAATACGAATAATATTTCTTTTTCATATGGTCAAAATACAATTCCTGTTCAGAGCAAGGTGGTGGCCATGATCAAAGGATGGGATTGTCCGTTAGTGGTATTAGAAGAATTGTCAAAAGTGGTGACAGATAATAAAATCCCATTTTTGTCCACAAACAATAAAAACGAAATTACCAAGGCATCATGTGAAGCGGTGGCTGAGTCTGGAAAACTGACCACGGGCAATCGTGGGTGGAAAATGACATGTAAGGCGCAACCAGAAGAAGAAACAAAATCAAAAAAAACAGAAACAGGGGGGGTGACGAGAGTGGATCCAGAATGGCCACAAGATCTAGCGCGGTCCTTGAATCGAGTGGGGGCGCCGGACATAAAGACGTTGATCGGTCAGGGGATAAAAGTGCTGGTCGGACTCATCGGTTCAGTCGCGCTCGTGATGTTCTCGTATGCCGGAGTCATGTGGATGGTGTCAATGGATGGTGATAAGAAGGCAAAAGCGAGTAAGACACTCATGTGGAGTTCGCTAGGTCTCATTGTGATAATGGCGAGCTATGCGGCGGTGAATTTCATTTTTACGATGATTAAATAATTGGTGTTTCAGATGAAGAAATTATTTTTTACAATTTTAGTGTTTGGGGTGGTGGTGTTTGGGATCGGTCGGGCGGGTGTGGTGTCGGCTGCCGGGTCTTGTGATTGTTCGGTAAATGCTAGCACGGTAGGGTGTAAGATAAAAGGAACTAAATCTTTTCCCTATGGTCAGATGGTAAAAATGAGTGCTTTACAGGCGGCCATCGATTGGAGCAATTGTAGTGGAGTAGTGAAGTCAATGGCGGAGGGGATATTAGCTAAATATATGGATAACTTACGCACTTATGAACAAATAGCGACCGAAAGTTTATGTCAACAAATTGGAAGCAAACAGGGCAGTGATTATGGTGTCACCTATTCGTTCTCTTGTGTAGCAAAAGGTACGGACGACTCGGCTGGAGCAGAGACCAGTGGTGGGGTGGTGGGTACAGGTACGGCTGGGGGCGCGAACACTGCGGGTGGAAGTGGAAGTAGTGGTAGCAGTGGAACGGGACAGGGGGTGGGCACACAAACCAGCGAGTCTGGTAAAATTTATGTGAGCGATGGTTATCCGACCGCGGCTCAGCTCAACAAACTACAAACAATCAATTTGGATTCGTTTATCGGGAGCGCGATCGGTGTGATGTTGGGGCTGGTGGGGTCAGTGGCACTCGTGATGTTCTCCTATGCAGGCGTCATGTGGATGGTATCGATGGATGGTGAGAAAAAAGCCAAAGCCAGCAAGACGCTCATGTGGAGTTCGATGGGAATAATTATGATATTGGCGAGCTACGCGGCGGTGAATTTCATTTTTACGATGATTAAATAAAATCAGATGAAAAAGTTTTTTTGGACAATTTGTTTTTTGGTTTTTTGTGGGGTGGGCTTTTGTTTTAGTGCAGTCAATGAGGTGAAGGCGGTGGATATGTGTGTTTGTAAGTTCGCTGTGTATCCTTTGGGTTCAGGTGTCGGAGATTCCAGTAGTAAGGAGTGGGATTTTTTGGGAACAAGAAAAATAGATCAAACAACGGAAACATGGAAGTATTATAGAATAGGGTATGTTTCTGATAGCGAAAAAGAAGCTTTTAAAAATAATGAACTAACTAGTTTGGAGGGGCTCCCAGACCCGTTGGAGTCTGGTGAATTGTTAGAATTACCGCATGTAAGTACGCCGAAGTATGAATATTATAAAAATTGGATAAGCTGGACAAATGGATGGAATACACGGACGGTGACGGCAAAAAATTGTGGGTGTAAGGGGGAGATGGTGGATTGTGTAGAGGAAACTTATGAAAAGTTAGACAACAGCACAAATGAGCTTGATCATTATGGTGATTGTAAAATATTAAACTGCATAGAGGGTTCAGCGTACTGTGTTGATAGGAACACTAATTTTTGTATCAATATTTATAATGATTGTAGGGCAAATAAACTCGCGCAGGATTTGTGGGATAGTTGTAAAGGGGTGTTGTCAGAAGATGGTCAGATAAGTGAGTGGAGAGACATAAACTGGTGTAAAATAGGAGACTCCTGGTATAGGTGGCAAAAAAATCCACCACAGGTGGGGATGGCGTTTTATGAAGAGGGGGTGCCAATAAAATACAACGGGACGCAGAATTTTACTTTAAGCGGCAATGGTTCTGCTGAGGCTTGTTTTGAGAAAGCGAAAGCTGAGAAAGCGACACTAGCCTTTTATGATTCTCAATGTTTTGCTAATTTGGCAAAACCTCACGGGGCAACAATTTATAGTCAAGGCGATGAAAATCTTTCTGGAACAATTCCTGCAGAGGTTTTTACAAAAATTTGTAAGATGGACACGATTGATTTGTCGGACAATAAACCAAGTGTGACATGGTCATTGAACACAATATATGGGACGCAGGGTCTAAAAGGGGCGACATGGAGTTGTCCGAAGGAAGGTTGTGGCGGTTTAGCAGATGTGGGTTTGTCAGCGGATGGTGAGTGGAAAATTGATGATAAGGCTTGGGGGGCAACTGGACAATACAAGATTACGCCAAGATTGCAAATAAGTTTCGATAGTCATTTTGGAAAACAAATCATCCCTATAGATGTGGCCGCCTGTGACGTAAAAGTAATGGTGGATTGTGCCAAATTTGTAAAAGGAAAAGGCTGTGAATCCGAACAAAATCAAGAAAAGTGTAAAAAATTATGTCAGGAAGGAAATCCATTTTGTTTGTACATCGGTCGCAATCGTTGTATTGACAAAAACACCGAAGGTGCGACGGCGATTGACAAAGTAAATTATTTTTCCGAAAAGAATTATCCCGTGCCGGATGGATACACCGGTCCATTGCCGGGCTGTGCTTTCTCCGGTTTGTGTCGGGAGACGAACGACCTCGTGGTCTTGTTTGTGAAAATTGCGGACTTTTTCTTCGGTATCATCGGGAGCGTGTCCTTCCTATTCTTCATCGCGGGCGGTTTCATGATGATCATCTCTCTCGGTAATTCGGATCGGGTGGCTAGCGGACGTAAAATGATCGTGGCGGCGATTACAGGCATGGTGATTTCTTTCTCGGCATATCTCCTCGTCAACTTCTTCCTCACCATGATGGGAGTGGACGCGGCATTTCGAGCACTTAAATAACTAAAAAATATGAATAAAAAATACTTATCGCTTTTTCTGTTGATCGGAGCAATGGTCTTCGGCGGTCTCGGATGCAAAGGGTTGTCGGCGGCGGATCAAGCGGCGATTCAGCCGGTGACATTAAATTATTGGACGGTGTACAATAATACGACCGCTCTCGAAAAAATTGTGGCAAAATATAAAACCCTGCGTCCGTATGTGACGGTGAAAATAAAACAATTACGGGCAGAGGAATTTGACAGTCTCTTCGTGAATGCTCTCGCTGATAATGTACCGCCGGATGTGATCTCGATTCAAGCGAATAATATGGGAAAATATGTGGCGCGACTCTCGCCGATGCCGACAAAAGTGAAAATGGCGACTGTGACAGTGTCGAAAAATACTTTGAAAAACGAGACAACCGTCACGATGGATGAGCCAAGCCTGCCGGCAGTGAGCACGATAAAAAAGAATTTCGTATCGACGGTATATGACGATGTGGTGTTCGGTGACAAAGCCTATGGAATGCCACTCGCTCTCGACACGCTCGTCATGTATTACAACAAAGACCTGCTTGACAAGGCGAATATACCGGAACCGCCGAAAACATGGGAAGAATTTATGGAGGCGTCATTGGCGGGCACGAAATTCAGCGCCGATGGAGAGGTTGTGCAATCGGGGGTGGCGATGGGAACGGCGAAAAACATCAATAATGCTTTCGACATCTTGTCATTGCTCATGATGCAGGGTGGAGTGAAGATGGCATCCGGTAATTTCGTCACATTCGCGAGCGGGGTGGAGAAAGGGATGAACAATTCAGCAGTCGAAGCACTGCGATTCTACACCGATTTCGCCCGACCGACGAAGAAGGTCTATTCTTGGAGCGAAAAAATGGAGAATGCCTTCGATGCTTTCACTCGGGGTAAATCTTTGTTTTATTTTGGTTATGGTTACGAAGCGGGTCGGATCAAACAGAACGCTCCACAAATGAATCTGGAGGTCGCGGTAGTGCCACAGTTGAATCCGAACAGTGTGACAAATGTAGCGAACTATTGGATCGAGTCAGTCGTGAAAAATTCCCGAAAACAGAATACGGCATGGGACTTCGTACGTTTCATGACACTGCCAGAAAATATCGCGATCTATGTGGCGGAGACCAAACAGCCGACACCGCTCCGGTCGCAAATAGCCAAACAGCAGGAGGATCCTTTCCTCGCCCCATTCGCGTCTTCGGCTCTGACGGCGAAGAATTGGTATCATGGCCGGGATATAAAAGCAACTCGAGACGCTTTCGGGCAGATGATCACTCAATCGCTCGTCGAAGTCGAGAGCGATGGCCAGAGTGTGTCACGTGATCGCGACGCGATCAACTACGCGGCGCGAGTGGTGCAACAGACTATGTAATATGGGAGAGAAAAATAGGGGAAAAAATTGGAAAACCTTTTTCGTTTTAATTACGATAAGTTCTTCTTTGTTGTTTGGAAAAATTTCATGGGGGATGCCTTTTGCTGGTTCAAAGGCTGACGTGTTATCGGCGGCAAACTTTGCTTCGGGTGTATCTGGAGAAGGGTGGTCTAAGTATACTGATGCGGATGAGGCGATCAAGGCTGAGAATCAGGCCAGGAAGCAACTCGTAAGTGAAATAGTTGGTACCATGTGTTCAGCCAATGGAAGTCCGAAAGATAAGTTTGTTGATCGTTGTAGAATAAAAGGGTCTGGAGATACACGAACATATTTTGTTTTAAGTCCAGAAAAAGTACTGATTGCGTGGAACGATACAACAAAAAAATATATCAATCCATTAGACATGTATATTGCTGGGTTAGAAACCGGAGTTGTGACGTTGGCTGAGTGTTGGCAGAGGACACCGACCGGCCAGCAAATGGATTTAAATCGTTGCCGATGTTATTTAGATGAAAAAGGGAATGCTGTTGTTGATGAGTGTGAGAGATATCCAACTCTGTATTTCAAAGATAATGTCACATATACGGGCGAAGTCGAATATGTGCAAGATCCGCTTTCAGTAGCTTGGGATTTGGGAATACATGTCGGCAATCCTGAAGCGGTGAAAGACAATCCGACAGGAATTGATAGCCGAGTGAAAGCAAGTTGGGTTTGTTCAAAAGAAGACTGTGGCGAAATAACACAAGTGAATGGTGATTGGAAAAAGGGATGGGAATTTAGAATAAGTGCAAATAATCCCAAATTGGGAAGTTTTGTGCTTGCCCCGAGTCTTAGGCAGGAAATTACAATGGCGGATGGGAAGAATTGGTGGATAATCCAGTATATCAATTATCGAATTAAGATTTTTGTAAACTGTGAATCCAGAATTAAAAATTTACGATGCAACGATGACAGTAATCAACAAGTCTGTAAAGACACCTGTGAAGCGAATAAAGCCTGTGCGTATGCAATGCGTGAAAGGTGTGTTGATGTAGCTAATGTAGAAGTCACCCCTCAAGACAAAGTCAACTGGTATTCTGAAACTAATTACGGCAAGCCAGAGGGGTATAGTGGGTTTTTGCCGGATTGCGCTTTTTCGGGCACTTGTCGGAAAGTGAATCAGCTCGTCAGTGTAGTCATAAATGCGGCGGATTGGGTTTTCGGCATAATGGGGTCGGTCGCCTTCCTTTTCTTCATATATGGTGGTTTCATGATGATATTCTCACTCGGGACGGCGGAGCGGGTGACGCAGGGTAAAAACATCCTCGTCTATGCGGTAATCGGAATGGTGGTCTCACTCACCGCTTTTATGCTTGTTAATTTTTTGTTAAATTCCCTCGGCGTCGAAAGCGTGTTCAGGGTAATTAAATAAATGATATGAAAAATTTGAAAATAAAGGTGTTTTTGCTGGGGATTTTCACGATTGCATTAGGATTTTGGGGGGTGCGAGTGGGCGCAGCTGAGGATCTTTATCGATGTACTTGTGTTGGTACAGAAAATGGCCCCAAAACACCCATTGGCGTGTTCGCGATGAATTCAGAGACGGAGTGCAAGGCGCGAGCCGCCGAAGGAAAAGCTTTTTTGGCGGGGAAGACAGACCCTAACAACCCCCTGGCGGAATTAAGTAATAATTATGATTGTTATTGGGGAAAAGCGGAGTTGGGAAGGTGTGAGTGTGTGATCACGACCAGCGGTGGTGTGGTTGTAGATAGTGAATCATCGGCAAAGGATCGTATTTTCATTGATAATGAACTTGGCTGTAAATCTTTTGAGGAAAGTGCAAATAAAGTCTTTAAAGCACCCGGTGGTAGTGGGAGTACGGCAAATTGTACATATAAAACTATTTCGGATGGTTGTTATTGTAATATCGAAAGGCCAAATGATTTAAATAGTCCGATGTTAGTGGCATCTGCTGTGATTGAAAAGACCGAAGAGACTTGTAAGGATGGGGGGGTTGGAGGGGATCCGAGTGCTCCGGATTATACAAGTTATACGATGTGTAGATACAAAAAAACAGAGGGTACATTCGGGGCGGGTACGCTCGGGGGTAATCCGGTGGGGGCCGTGGCAGGGGGTGGGTCAGTGATAGCCGGTCCATCATTCGTGAACAACGCCCAGAATGTCGGAGTCTACAAAGGTGTTGGTTTCATAAACGATGGGACATCGGTGAAATTGGCGAACCCGCTCGGCGCTCAGGATATCAAAATCAGCACCATAATCGGTCGGGTAATAAAGACAGCGCTCGGGGTGATGGGTTCATTCGCTTTTCTCGCTTTCGTATATGGTGGTTTCCTCTGGCTCATCGCTGGGGGTAATGATGAGCGGGTGAAAAAGGGCAAAGATTCAATGGTCTGGGCGACGATTGGGATTTTTGTGATTTTTTCGGCATATGGTCTCATGAGTTTGTTTTTCA
>DAOOSC010000008.1:0-26543 GCA_035389585.1 Candidatus Magasanikiibacteriota bacterium | reverse complement strand
GGAAGCAGGAAGTACGACGAATGCGCCTCCAGCAATCGGACCGAGTGGGGTGGTGAGTGGCGCGACCGAGGGGGCTGCGGTGGGAGGGGGTACGACATTGCCTGAGAAGTGTAAGAAATTGACGAAAGAGGACCCAGAATGTTGTAAGCCGGGGACGGATTGTTGTGCTGGGCTGGGGGAAGGGTATGCGTGTCAAAGTGTTTCTGGCCAGACTTGTAGTGAACAGTACAGTAATTTATGTTTGAGTAATAAAGATACAAATTATAAATGCGTGAAAACAAGTTCGTGTAAGAAAAAGACTGCCGCGCCGGCGAGTTGTAAACCGAAGGCGGGGGTAACCTTAGATAGTTTTTGTAGTGGAGGTTACGTTACGAATTGTACTTCGAGTAATTGTGATAATACTGGTGGTACTTGCAGTGGAAAGAAAGGGAAAACGATGAATGATGTCTGTGGAGAAGTTAAGCAGAAAGATTCATGTAGTACTGCTTATAGTGGGAAATTGTGTGAATGGAAATAGTAATTGTTCAACTGTGGAGAAAATCACAAAACCCTTTGTCATTTCCACAGCGTGTGATATAATACGGACAGCAATAAAATGATTGGAAAAAATTTATTTATCTAACCAATGAAAGGGGGTGAAAATATGCAATTTTTGAAAAAATTAGCAAAAAATAAAGTAGTAATGGCGGTCATGTTCACACTCGTAATGGGTATGTTTTTCGCTCCAGTAGCGAATGCTCAGGTGAACTTCGGTCTATCATACGCGACTGAGACAGGTCTCGGCAATCGTGATATCCGCGCAACAGTCGCGAGTATTATCAAGGTGGCTATGGGTCTGCTCGGTATCGTCGCTGTCGTGATCATCCTCATCGGTGGTTTCGAATGGATGACGGCTGGAGGTTCCGATGACAAAGTAGGCGAAGCCAAGAAGCGCATCCTCTACGGTGTGATCGGTCTCGCGATCATTATGAGTGCTTACGCTTTGACAACATTCGTGTTGACACAGCTCTATACTGCTACCAGTACGACTGGTACAGCTGATTACTATACTGAGGTTGGGGATATTGAGCCGAATCAGTAATTTTCAAATTATCACCCTCTGTCAATTGGCAGGGGGTGATGGGTTTGACTGGATTGATGTTGGTGAAAAGTTTTTTGCGGACAGGGTGCAGGCTTTGTCGAAGAAGAAAATTTTTCACTTTTATCAAATATACAATATGAAAAGGAAATTAATGTATGTGGTCGTGGCACTTCTCATCGGAGTTTTCGGTTTGTTTTGTGTCCAGACAGTCTCGGCTCAGACAGGTCCATATCTCGGACTCGAGTATGGGGCAGAGACTGGTCTCGGGAGACAGGATGTCCGTCTCACGGCCGCTCGCATCATCAGTGCGGTGATGGGTCTGCTCGGAACTATTGTGGTAGTGATCATGCTCTATGCTGGATATGAGTGGATGACAGCGGGGGGTAATGATGACAAAGTGGGTGAAGCGAAGAAGCGGATGATTTACGCGGTGATCGGTCTCGCGATCATTCTCAGCGCCTATGCGATCACGCGGTTTGTTTCGACTCAGCTGTATCAGGCGACGACCGGAGAGTATTATAGTCCGTCGATCGATAATTTCTAATTGATTAGATATGAAACTGAAAAAAATAATTATTCTCGCGGTATTGACGCTCACCTGTCTCGTCGCGGTGCCGGTATTGGCAGATCCGTTCGGTCTCGATGACACGGCGAACGCTTCCGGCCTCGCAGGCTATGGGACGAATATACCGGTGATGATTGGTAATATCCTCGGCTCTATCCTCGGTCTCGTGGCAGTGATATTTTTCGCTCTCATGCTCTATGGTGGTGTGCTCTGGATGACGGCGCGCGGGGATGATAGTCAGACGAAGAAAGCGACGGGGACAATCACCGCCGCGATTATTGGTATTATGATAGTGCTCGCATCGTATGCGATCACGAGCTTTGTGTTCAATAGTATCGGTCAGCCAGGAACGGTGGCGAGCGGGGCGCTCGGGGGTGGAAGTGGTACTGGGACGGGAACTGGAAATGGTACTGGGGCGGCGGGAACGGGTACGGGGACACCACCACCAACTACTTGTGCTCAGAAAGGGGCGGAATTTAGCTGTGAGGAATCAGCGAATTGTCAGCCTAATACAGGTATAAGTGGCTTTAGTGATTGTGGTGCGAGTAAGGTGTGCTGTAAGAAGTTGGTTGCAATCTCTGGTTTACAAACCGCGTGTGAGAGTGCTGGTGGAAGTTGTGGAGGAACTTGTGCTTCAGGTTACGCGGCGAGTACTACTTTAGCGGGATGCGAAACAGGAATGAGTTGTTGTGTAAAAACAACAACACCCCCGTCTCCAGCAGACGATCCTTGTGCAAAAGCCGATAAAGGCGGAGATGCGTGTTGTAAGAAAACAAAAGGTGACTCGTGGAGCTGTAAATCAAAGAGTGATTATAATTGTCAAAGTTGGGCAACGGGATTTTGTAGTGGTGCTCCGGTTTGCGGCACAGGGTGTACGAAAATTGGAAAATGTGTGGCAAAGAATGATGTGACGCTGTTTACTTATTGCGGGGATGGTGGGATTGTTAGCAATTGTGGGGGCTCGTCATATTGTAGTAAAAACACACAAGGAGATTGTGTGCCTAAAGAAGGGAAAACAATAGGGGAGGTCTGTGATGTGTTAAAGCAAGCGGACTCATGTAATGGTGCTTATGGTGGGGACATATGTGAATGGAAATAAAAAATAAAAAATGTTATACAACCCCTTCACAATCCAAACCGCTCACGCCGCGACGAAAATACAAGATGCGGGGGCGATATTGAATCAGGCGGCCGGACCGACAGGTGTCCAACAGGTGCCGCTTTTGGATATGGTGGCGGCAGTGATGCAGGCTTTGCTTGGTATGGTCGGAATTGTATTCTTCATCCTGATTGTGTACGGGGCATACCTATGGTTCGCGGCGGCAGGGGCGGATGAGAAGACGAAGAAGGGGCGCGGGGTCATCATCACAGCGATCTCCGGTCTCATGATCGTGCTCGCGGCCGGGGCATTGTCCGGTTTCGTATTCGAGAAATTAACTGTTGGTAATATCACTTCACCGTCGGTTGCTGATCTGTCCACTCCGTGGGGAGGTCCGGTCGGTGGCGTACAGGGACCGAAACCGGGCGAGGTGACAGGGTGTTGTATCGATCGTGTGGGTGAATATAATTTCGCACGGCGTGTGACGAGCGAGGCGGACTGTATTTCGAATCAAGGTAAAAACGACGCATACTCGATAGACCTCGCCGGAGAGCAGAAGACCGGTGACGCCGCGTCGGGCGTGCGGGGTGAAGATTGGGATTTCTACGCGGGGAAAAATACAGAGGAATGTGAAGAGATTTTTACCTGTTGGGACAAGAAATTGGGATTTTTGTGGGGCGGTATGAATGATGAGGAATTTCAACAATGTTTGGCGGGGTTTGGATTAAATAAAGTGACGACTGAAATGGTCTGGTGTTATACGGTAGATAGATTTGAATTGGACGAAGTGACAAAAGAGCCCTTACGACAATGTCAATCGGTGAGTTCTACGAGTTGTGCACAGATGGAAGGGATTAATTTCGAAGATGATGAGATGGCGTGTCAAGCGAAAAAAGATCAGGACGGTGGGGGGAAAGGTTTTGTCTGGTGTTTTGCTCCGGATACGAAAGTTTGTCGTCTCATCTTGGCAGATTCATGTGTGGCCCCAATGCAAAAGGCAGGGTATGGGGATAGTGGAAAGACAGCGTGTGCGGGTCTGGGTGGAAAAGTGGATGGTTATTCATGCCGGTATGAGAAAAAAGACGCAACTCCTACGACATTGGGTTTGGGGGCAGTGTGTATTCCATGTGATTGTCAGAATACCTCTCCCAAATTGAATTATGGTTGTGATCTGGGAGGAACAACAATGAAATTGTGGGGTCAGTATTTGGATGAAAAAAAATGTCAGGATTCTATAATTGCGGATAAGTATAGTCCAGCGAAGTCAACGGGTTTTTGTTTTAAAGATAGCCAGTCTTGTACAGCGTGCTCTTGTGTTTTGCAATCGGATGGAAAACTTTGTGAAGATGGTGCATTTTTCTTTTCTACGGAATTAGCTTGTCAGGCAATTTATACTACCTTAAGCGCAGTACCTTTGATTGGCGCAGGCACAGCTGTGGTAAGCTGTGGTGGTTCGGAAATTGGCAAATATCCGGGCAAAGGTACTTTGATGTATTCGGAATTGTCTAGCGGAGAAATGTGTAATGGCAACAACGAATTGTTATTTACGGCACCAAGTATTTCTAATATAGAATTATTTTGCAAAAATTGTAAAATCGCCGACGGTCTATGTAAAGCTAAACAGGCTGAAAGGCCGAAAATAGATAAAGCGTGTGAGTACCTGTGTGGTGGGACCAGTGAATGTACAATAAAAAGTGGAGTTGTGTCGGGAAACGGGTGGAGTGGTCTGAAAATAGCAGAGGTTTGTAGGAGGGAAGGATCAGTTCTTATTCCTGGGCAAAACAGTAGCGATGTCTATTGTTTTAGAAAACAACTTTGTGAGAATCCAAAGTTAGAAGGAATTTGTAAATGGGGGAAATAAATTTTAAGATAAAGTATGTTCAAATCAATCTCGTCTTTAATTTTCTGGGGAGCGGAGAAAGTGAATGCCGCTGAAAATCTAAGCACCGCGCGCAATAACCTGACCGCTGTCCAGGGTCGAGTGGGGGTAGGGCAGTTGCCAATCGAAACTCTGATCGCGAATGCGGTCGGAGCGGCTTTGAGTTTCGCAGGCATGATATTCCTCCTATTCATGATCTATGCGGGATATCTCTGGTTCACGGCGAGAGGTGATGATGAGCAGACGAAGAAAGCGATGGGGATTATTAAGACGACGATTGTCGGTCTGATTCTGCTTTTGAGCGCGGGAGCGATTACATTTTTCATCACAGCAAGCCTTCAGAAGGGGGGTGCGGCGACCGGAATGTATAATGATTCGGTCTGTAATGCGAAACCGGGGTGGGCGTGTGGTGATGTGGGGGCTTGTGTGCAAAAACATAATGCGGACTTGTATTCAAGTATAGTGGGTGCTGATAAAAACGCGTCACCGGAAGATGTCTTGGATCGATTGTTAAGTAACGGGTGTGTGGGAGATTATTGTCAAAAAGGCCTTTGTGTCGGTTCGGCTGGATCGAACGAAAAACAGAGAGTGTGTTGTAAAAATTAAAACAAAAATTTTTATGAAAAAAATTATCACTTTATTTTTATCTGCGTTTATTCTGGTGTGTTCTGGCTTGCCGGCGTTGGCAGATGATATGATCGGGACAGAGCGAGCGAAGTCAGTGGCTGGGTCGGCGGGGTATGCGAATTTGAGTGACACGGTGTTCCCGAATACGGTGGGTGTTATAATAAACACCGTGCTGACTTTTGTCGGGATGCTGTTTCTCGTATTCATGATCTATGCGGGTTATCTCTGGATGACAGCGCGAGGTGAGGATGATCAGGTGAAGAAAGCGACGACGATCATCAAAAATTCGGTGATTGGTCTAATTATTCTACTCAGTGCGTATGCGATTTCCAATTTCATTATCGCGCGAATAAATAAATAAATATGAAGAAGATTATACTTTTGTTGATGATGGTGATCCTCGGGACATTGTTCGCGGGAGCGGTGTTGGCTGGACCAAATATCGGGGAAGAGTGGATGAAGAGCTCGGCGGCTTCAGGCGGTTTCGATACGGCCAATACGAGTGATACGGCTTTCGCGGCGCAAATCGGTGGATATGTGAAGATTGCCCTCTCATTTGTGGGGAGTATATTCTTCGTTCTCACACTCTATGCCGGGTTCCTCTGGATGACGGCACGTGGTGAAGACGATCAGATCAAGAAGTCAAAAGATATTTTGAAAGCGGCCGTGATCGGCCTCGCGATCACTCTCGGGGCGTATAGTATTACCGCTTTCGTGGTGCCACGAGTCATGTCGCAGTCGCAGACCGGTACGGGGGTGACAGTACAACAATAATTTATGAAAAGTAAGTTGGCGTCAATAATTTTCTTGTTTGGAATAGTGGGGGCTACCTTGGTGGGTGGTGAATTTGTCTCGGCCCAAATCAATCCGACGATGGTAAATCAGGTGACGAGCCAGATCAATGCGGGTGCGACTAGTGCTGGGTATGGTGGAGCGGTAAATCCATATACGGTGACTGCGAACTATGTGAAAATGTTTCTGAGTTTGATCGGGACGATATTTTTCGTGATGATATTGTGGGGTGGGTATGAGTATTTCACGGCGAAGGGTGACGAAGATCAGGCGAAAACCGGTTTGAAATATATCAAGGCGGCGATCATCGGTCTCGCGATCGTGCTCGCATCATATAGTATTACGATATTTATCGTGACGCGGAGTCAGGCGGCGATTGGTGATTCACCAGTCGGAGAATCGGCGGTGTATAAATAGAGAATTTATGAAGAAGTTTTTTGCGACAATTTGTTTAATGTTTTTTTTCTCGGGGTTGGTGTCTGTGATGCCGGTTCGGGCAGAAGTGGTGGTGCCAACACCACAGGAGGAGACTACGGGGGTGGGGGCTGGGGCGGAAGTGGGAGGGGTAGTGGGTGCTCCGGTCAGTGGAGAAGCGCTCAACACGGATATTCAAAAACAGTTGGATGCTCTCGCCGGTTCGACTGGAGCAGGCTATGGTCCGGCACGCGATCCACGTTCGATTGTGGCGCGTTATGTGAAATATGCGCTGGGACTGATGGGGACTATCGCGACGATCTTTGCGGTTTATGCAGGCTATTTGATTCTCATGTCGGGTGGTGAAGATGAGAAAGTAAATGAAGGAAAGAGGGTTTTAAAACAAGTAATTATTGGAGCGATAATTCTTTTATCAGCGTACAGTATTGTGCTTCTGGTGGAGAGGTATTTGACGGGTAATACTGACAATGCATGGCAGGAAGGAAATATCGGCGGGTATGATTTCAATTGGAAAATTGAAGAGAATACGGACCTACCGAAAGATCGTTATATTTATTGAGATGGTATCAAGTCGGGAAATTATCCGGTAAATTAAAATGAAAAAACTCTCAAGCGAGAGTTTTTTCAATTTCTTCGATAATCATCTGGGGGTGGGGGAAGTGTCTCTGTTCAGGACAGTGTGGTCGAGAAAGGAGGTTTTTAATCGCGGGCCAAATTAAGTTTTTATCAGTGACGATCACGCCGAGATGATTTTCCTCGATGAATTGAGCGTTGGCGTCCTCTTGGCCGGGTATTGGGTCGATGGCGATGAGCGGTTTATTCGCGACATAGCATTCGGTGGTGGTGATTCCACCCGGTTTCGAAATGACGATATCAGAATCGAAAAGGTATTTGTGGATTTCGTTGGTCCAACCGAGCGGGGTAATTTGTACACTAGGGTTTGTAGGTTTGATAGTCTCTAGTTTTTCACGGAGTTCTTCATTACGACCGGCGACCGCGACGATGTTTAGGTCCGTGCCTTGTTGCGAGATGATCTCGACTATTTTATCAATTTCGGTAAATCCACCACCACCGGACATGATGAGAATATTTTTTCGTTCAGTACCAGTATTTTTACTTGTTTGATCTTGAATTTTTCGCATTTCGAAAAATATCGGACTGATTGGGATACCAGAGAGAATTATTTTGTCAGCGGAGACGCCGTAGTCGATCAGTGTATCACGGCCAGCCGGAGAAGCGACGAAGTACCTCGTCACATTGTGGGCTCCCCAGAAAGGGTGGATTCCATAGTCGGTGGTGATGACGAAAAGTGGTATATGTTTTAATTTTTTTTGATTGACATTCACGAGATCGAGGGCGAGAGGGTGGGTGCAGATGATGAGATCAGGGGTGAAATTCAAAATAGCCTTTGTCAATTTGCGCGAAGCCATTCTTTCGGAAAAAATAAGCATGAATTTACCTCGTTGGATGAAGTTTTTGTTCGAGGTCTTTTCGTAAATAAACTGCCACCATTTGGGGGCGTTTTTGGCCATCTTGTCGTATGAATCAACGACGAGACGACGAATGGCTCCAGAGAGGAATGGGACCATGTCTATGTGTTGTGTCTCCCATTCAGGGTGGGTGATTTTCAGATGCTCTAGTAGGGCATTACCGGCTCGGACATGACCTGCGCCGGCCGAAGCGGATATGACGAGGATTTTCATAGGACAGGATTTCGAGATTTTGGCTCTATGCAAAAAGCCGAATTGGGGTGGCCAACGGGAGTTGAACCCGTACTGCGAGTTCCACAAACTCGCGTGATAACCGTTTCACTATGGCCACCCCGATGCGGCCTTTCGCGAGAAATTATACGCTTATTTGAATGAATTGTCAACCACGGTGTTTAATTTGGGCGGTTTTCTATAGGACTACTACGTTCGAAAGCGCGGAGGATTTCGAGAGGTACAGCGAAGACAATCGTATTTGATTGATCGGAGCTGATGTCGTTAATGGAGTTCAGTGTGCGGAGATGGAGAGCGCCCGGAGCGGTCGAGAGGATAGATGCCGCTTTGGCGAGGTTCTCGGCGGCGGTCACTTCGCCTGTTGATTTGATCACGACGGAACGACGTTCGCGTTCGGCTTCGGCTTGTTTGGCGATCACTCTCTGCATGTCTTCCGGGAGCATAATATCTTTCAGTTCGACGGTCTCTACTTTTATTCCCCATTGATCTGTCGCTTTGTCCACCTGTTCGCGGATTTTTTGGGCGGCGGCTTCACGGTTGGCGAGGAGTTCATCGAGTTCGAGTTCGCCGATGATGTTCCGCATGGTGGTCTGGGCTAATTGTGATACCGCGAACCAGAAATTTTCCACTTCGAGAATTGCTTTGGCGGAGTCGGCGACTTTGTAGTAGATGACGGCATTGATTTTGGCGGAGATATTATCGCGAGTGATGGTCTCTTGGTATGGGACATCGACTGCTTTGGTGCGAATGTCGACTTTCGTCATGCTCTGGATGATCGGGATGATGATGTGCCAGCCGGGTTCGAGGGTGACAGTATATTTACCGAGCATGAATTTGACACCGCGTTGGTATTGGTTGACCTGGCGAACGCAGAGTACTGCGAACACGATGGCGAATATGATAATTCCGGGCATATGTTGTAGGTTAGGTTAATATATGGTGATTATATCACCGGTATTATGGGGTGGCAAGCGGGGAAAACAAAAAATCGCCTGGTGGCGATTCTCAGCACTTTTTTGCGTTCAAATTGTTGAAGGTAAAAAAGTGATCCCTGCCTATTTGTATGGCGCCGGCAGGGGTGGCGCAGAAGAGTCTCTAGTGTCGGTAGTCCTCAGGTGGCATGCCTGAGTGTTGGATTGTCTTGCCTGTGAACTTGTCCAGCCACAGACAACTCTTTCGGATGACGTAATTGTCATCCTGAGTGAATTTTCTCTCAATTTAGCCAAATTATTGAGAAAATGCTCACTCAGCGACGAAAACAACACCAAAGTATAGCATATATTTGGGTTTTTGTCAATAGTTAGTCGTGACCCCGCTTGGAATCGAACCAAGATCTCGAACTTAGAAGGCTCATATTCTATCCATTGAACTACGGGGTCATTTGTTCTTTTGCGACGAAAACAGTAAAATTTGTTTAGATTTTACACATAATTTGGTCGATTGTCAATCGGGTGTTTTTTTATCATGAAATTTTTTGTACACATTGCGTAATTCTTTGTCGGTGATGTGGGTGTAGATCTGGGTGGTAGTGATGGAGGAGTGTCCGAGCATGGTCTGGACACTGCGAATATCGGCGCCGTTTTGGAGGAGGTCAGTCGCGTATGAGTGGCGGAGGGTGTGTGGGGTGACCAGTTTCGTAATGCCGGCGGCGTGGGTGTATTTTTGGAGTAGTCTCTGGACCGATCTCGGGGTGAGGGGCGTCTGGTCTTCGGAATTTTTGGCACCACCCGGCTGTTTGCGTTCTCCGGTGCGTTTGTCGTGGGAAATAAATAGGTATGGGTTGGTGTCACGGCGCATGTCGAGGTATTTTTTGACCCACTTCTTGGCGTCTTCGGAAGTGAAGACGACGCGTGTTTTACCACCTTTGCCGAGAACAGTGAATTCATCTTTGCTCAAATTGACATTTTCAACTTTCAAATTCACGAGTTCAGAAACACGCAGTCCGGTGGAGAAAAGCAATTCCAAAATTGCCTTGTCGCGGTATTTGATCAGTGTGTCGCCGGGGCGAGCTTCTTCGGGAAAATTATTTATCGTGAGAGGGGCTTGAAGCAACCGAGAGAGATCGTCACCTTCGAGGAAACTTACTTCGCGGTCGGGCATTTTGGCTAATTCAATTTTTTCCGGAGCGAGAGTTTTCACATCGCGTTTGGCGAGGTATTTCAGGAAAGTGCGTAGAGCGATGAGATGATAGTTCTGGGTATTTTTTTTCAGAGAGTCGCCATGTGCATCTACGAGGCGATTGAGCCAGAGGCGGAATTGGCGCACGGTCTCGAAGTCAATTTTTTCTGCCGGTTTGTCGTCGAACCATTTCACAAAACGAGATAAATAAAAATCATAGTTCCGAATGGTTTGCGGACTGCGGTTTTTTTCAATCTCGAGATGTTCGAGAAAATCGCGGAGATATTTGGAAAGGTTTTTCATGGAAATATTGTACGACACTATTGACAAAAGGTCAAATTTGTGCTATAATATGATTGTAATTTGTGGTAATTTAGCCAAAATTATACGTGCACGCCGTTTGTTAATTAAAAATTTATGTTAAAAAAATTCACACCGGAGCAGTGGCAGGATCATGTACAAGATCTGCACAACAAACAGCTGGCAAAGGGTAGGGAAGATTATCGAAAGGCGTATAGTCAAGATGAACAAAATTATCACGACACTATTGCTGGTCAATCAGGAGGTATTCCGAGTCGTGAAGAATTTTTTCGGTCACAGCCACAAGGAGAAGAAAAACCAAAAGATAATTCATAGAATTTCGGGTCTTTAAATTTAGTCAAAACAAAAATAAATAAAAAATATGAGCAACCATAATTGGGCAGAGTCCCAGAGTTCTTCAGAATGCGCGTTCGTGTATTATTATTTACTGATTGGATTTGGTCTAGCTTTATCAGCATTGGTATTTCTACCGCGAGTGGCGGTGGGTTGAAGATTTTTAGGTCAAGAGATTGGTTGTGTGTAAGATTAGAAAAATAATTATTTACAAAAATGAACGTGAGAACGTTCATTTTTTAATCTTTTGGTTTTTCAATCTTCTAATTTCGTCTATATTAGGTGATTATTTTTTGGTATGCAGGCGGTAAGGTTAGCGAATGTATTTGAGCGGATTAAGTCTGGCGCCATTTACACGGACTTCAAAATGGATGTGGGGACCGGTAGATCGTCCAGTCGAGCCCATTGAAGCGATAGTTTGGCCTTGTTCCACTCCTTCGCCTACGTCTACGAATAATTGGCTGGCGTGACCATACAGCGTAGTGACACCACCGCCGTGGTCGATTATTATATAACAACCGTAGCCGCCGTTCCAGCCACACTGGGATTTGATCACGGTACCTGCGCGGGAAGCATAGAGCGGTGTGCCAATTGGGCCCGCAATATCGAGACCAGTGTGACGCCAACCGTAGTATTGAGTGATACGGCGAACTCCGGCGGGCCAGAAATAGCCAGTACCGGCAGGAACAGAGACAGAAGGTGGTGGAGCGGCAATGTTTGAGAGGTTTGTATATTTGCGTATGGTCGGTGTGTAGGTAGAGGCCGTTGCGGGTTTCGCACCATTTGGAATGATCAATTCCTCACCAATACGAATGTCCGATCCATCTTTTTGGAGTTTGTTGTATTTCACTATGTCGGTGGCGTTGATATTGTAAATTTTGGAGATTTTTTGGACAGTTTCACCACGAGCGACTTTGTGAAGTACACCGGAAACAGGCAGAATTTTGAGAATACTACCTGGTCGAATAAGAGATCGAGAAGTGAGGCCATTGGCCCAAAGGATTGTTTGTACGGAGATATTGAAACGTTCGGCGATTGCTCCGACGGTGTCACCGTTTTGAATGGTGTAATTGGTGAGATCAGAACGACCAGTGCCGGATTCGGTGTTTGTGTTGATCGGGAGTGTGTTGCCGGGCATTATTGATGGTTTGGATACGGCGCCACCACCGGTGATAATACCACCGATTTCGGTAGTTTGGACGATTGTCTGGGGTTGGGATTGACTAGTGATACTGACTGCGCCCGAGCGCCAACTCAAAGTGTCTTTCTTGGTGATCGTGAGGGTATCGACTATAATTTCAGATAGGGAAAAGTCTTGATCGCCCGGACCAGCAAGTCGGAAAAGTAAGGTGTTTTGACCAGGAATGTTGGCGCTTTTTGATTGGTGAAAAGTGGATTGGGGGTAAATAATCAGGATGGATATCACAAACAGCACTATTTGGAAGAAGGTGCGACGTGTCAGAAAATCGGAGATTTTTTGTACCCATGGCAGGTTGGCTGGACCGAAGAAGTTTTTTATTTTGTAAAATGTCTTAAATAAGTGGAAAGCGATGTGTTCATTCAGGGTGTTAATGAGAGGTGAGAGCGGTCGAAAGATAAATTTTGCGGTTGCAAATAACCCCCTTTTCAGATAGACAAGGGAGTGGAGGAAATAGTACCAAAACTTATGTCCAATTTTGTTCATAAATGCCGCATTATTATGCCAATAACGGCGGCTTATGTCAATTATACCATATTGACAACGGACATGGGCAGGGGTATAATGATGGGGCTAAATCGGAGTTTGTTTGCCATGAAATTTGGTGATTGGACTTCGAGAAATTATTCTTAATTTTCGTAAAGCTATGATGACAGCTTTGCTCATCTTGGTACCTGCTATCGGGGCTATCCTGTATGGTGGGGTTTTGATCCGTTGGATCAATAAACAACCGGCTGGTTCGGATCGTATGCAGGCAATTGCTCGTGCGATCGAGGAAGGTGCTCATGCGTATTTGAAACGTCAATATCGTACTATTGCGATGGTGGCGGTGGTGGTATTCGTTTTACTAACAATTTTCCTTGGCTGGAAAACTGGTTTGGGTTTTCTCGTCGGTTCTGTGTTCTCTGCGGTCGCAGGGTATCTCGGTATGTCTGTCTCAGTGAAGGCGAATGTACGTACGACCGAAGCGGCCAAAAAAGGAATGCCGGCGGCTCTCGATATGGCAGTGAAGGGTGGTTCAATCACGGGTCTGCTCGTGGTTGGTCTTGGCCTCCTCGGTGTTTCGGGTTTTTATTTGATTTTCAAAGATATTAATTCACTTATCGGTTTGGCTTTTGGGGGAAGTTTAATTTCGGTGTTCGCTCGTATTGGTGGCGGTATTTTCACCAAAGCGGCGGATGTCGGGGCTGATCTCGTCGGTAAGGTAGAGAAAGGAATTCCAGAAGATGATCCACGCAATCCAGCGGTGATTGCGGACAATGTTGGTGACAATGTCGGTGATTGTGCCGGTATGGCGGCAGATTTATTCGAGACATACGCGGTGACTGCGGTCGCGGCGATGGTGCTCGGTGCCTTGAAATTTGGTGTAGAAAACGAGCGGGTAATTTTGTTCCCGCTCATGCTCGGCGGTGTTTCGATTTTTGCTTCAATTCTCGGCGGGTTTTTCATCAAATTGGGCAAGAAAAAAAATATCATGCACGCTCTCTACAAAGGCTTGGTTGCTTCAGCCTTGTTTGCGTTAGTTGGATTTTTCTTTTTGACGCGAAGTTTCGCGGTTGATCTCGATATTTCGAGCGGCAAGTTATTTTGGACGACAGTGATCGGCCTCGTCATGACAGGTCTCATCGTCTTCGTGACAGAATATTATACTTCGACTCGTTATGGCGCGGTGAAAGAAATTGCGAAGGCCTCTGAGACTGGTCACGGGACGAACGTAATTGCCGGCCTCGCGGTTTCAATGCGTTCGACCGCGGTTCCGGTCATTTTGATTGCCTTTGCGATGCTTGCGGCGTTTGGTCTCGCCGGGATATATGGTATTGCGATTGCGGCGATGGCGATGTTGTCGCTCACAGGTATTGTGGTGACGATTGATGCTTATGGTCCAATCACTGACAATGCTGGTGGCATCGCAGAGATGTCTGAGCTCGGTGATGATGTCCGCAATGTGACAGATCCACTCGATGCGGTCGGAAATACAACCAAGGCGGTGACCAAAGGATATGCGATTGCATCGGCCGGTCTCGCGGCGTTAGTATTGTTCGCTGATTTCACAAACAAGTTGGCCGAACACAATTTGAACACGGTCTTCAATATTGATGATCCAAAAGTTTTGGTTGGTTTGTTTATTGGTGGACTTCTGCCATATCTTTTCGGATCGATGCTCATGCAATCTGTGGGCAAGGTTGCTGGTAAGGTGGTAGAAGAGGTTCGCCGCCAATTTCGTGAAATCAAAGGTATCATGGAAGGCAACTCCAAACCTGATTATGCGGCTTGTGTCGATATTGTGACAAAAGGCGCGATTGGACAGATGGTACTGCCAGCGATGATTCCTGTCTTGGCTCCGATTTTGGTCGGGCTTTTGCTCGGTGTGGAAGCGCTCGGCGGTATGCTCGTTGGTACGATTATCACTGGTTTATTTGTTGCTGTTTCCATGACGACTGGTGGTGGCGCTTGGGATAACGCGAAGAAGTATATTGAAAGCGGCAATCATGGAGGCAAGGGTTCATTCGCTCACCAGGCGGCGGTGACAGGTGATACGGTCGGCGATCCATACAAAGATACAGCTGGTCCGGCAATCAATCCAATGATCAAGGTGGCGAATATTGTGGCATTGTTGATTGTGGGGTTGTTGAAATAGTAACCCTCATCCTCCTTCGCTCTGACGAGCTACGGAGGGCGTTGCCCGCCACCGTGTGGTGGGCAACGAAGATTTAAAACACCCGTTTGCGGATTGCAGACGGGTGTTTTGTTTTGGATTGTTTGGAGAAATAAAAACCACATATACCAAAGTTTTTGATTTTGTGTTAAAATATATGTATAGTAAATAAATATGTCAAGAACAAAAAAGAACGCGGGGCCGGACATTGAATTGTCGCGCGGGATTTTAGCGGTGATTGTTGTCATTTTGGCAATAGTGATTGGACTGAGTTTTGTGGAAAAGGCAGGAGCGGTGGGGATTATTTTGGATCAATATGTTTTGAGCTTTCTGTTTGGTGAAATGCGCTTCGCCACGCCGATTATTTTGTTAATTTTCGCGTATTTTCTCATCAAAGATGTTGATTATGATTATCGCCCGACGCACGGCATCGGTTCGGTGATATTTTTTCTCGCATTATCCAGTCTACTCCATATCGGCTATGCTACAGATATGATGTGGCAGATGGCTCTCGATGGTAATGGTGGCGGTGTATTCGGGGTGTTCGCTTGGCCGCTCAAAACTTATTTGGGAAACATTGCGGCGTTTGTGGTGCTTTTTGGAATGGCGCTAGTTTCAATTTTTCTGTTGTTTAATACAGCCTTGACCCACTTTGTAATGTTAAACCGGAAGATCTTTTCCGGATTGGGTTTTATTGGAAGAGCGGTACTTGGCACTTTTGGAATTTTCACTAGACAGGATTCGAAAAATAAAGTGAAAATCTCAGGCGGCTATGAGGAAGAAGAGGAAGAATACGAAGAAGTGGAAGAAGGTGATGAAGATGATGAGGAAAAACGTTTTGCCATAAAAGCAATCGGCGGGGCACAGAATGAGATTTCGAAAACGGAAGAGAAAAAACCATTGGTAGTTTCGGGTGATCATGTTGGAGAAGAAGATCGAGAGCCTGAATCGACACCGTGGACGAAGAAAGTGATAATCAAAGATTTACCGCCACTCATGTTATTATCAGATAGGAAAAGCAAGCCGACGAGCGGCGATATCGAAGCAAATGCGGAAATTATTCGAGACACCTTTTCCGAATTTAATATCGAGGTGGATATGTCAGAAATTCGAGTGGGGCCGACGGTGACGCAATATACTTTGAAGCCGGCGAAGGGGGTAAAACTTTCACGCATTACCGGGTTGTCCAACGACCTGTCACTTGCTTTGGCGGCTCACCCGATTCGAATTGAAGCACCGATTCCGGGCAAACCGCTCGTGGGCATTGAAGTACCAAATCATAAAGCGGCGCTCGTCACAGTGCGTGAATTATTGGAGAGTCGAGAATTTGAAAATCGTCAGCATAATTTCATGATCGCGCTCGGTAAAGATGTGGCGGGGAAGGTGTGGTTTGCTGATTTACCACGCATGCCACACTTGCTCGTCGCGGGTGCGACCGGGTCTGGTAAGACAGTGTGTGTGAATACGATTATTATGAGTTTGCTCTACCAGAACACGGCTGAGACATTGCGTTTCATCATGGTGGATCCGAAGCGAGTGGAGTTGACTTTGTACAATGGAATTCCGCATCTGCTCACACCGGTGATTACGAATGTGCAGAAGACTGTGAATGCTCTCAAATGGACAATCGGAGAGATGGATCGACGTTTCGAAATGCTCGCGGCTAACGGTAGTCGAGATATCGGTTCGTACAATCTCAAACACCCGGACAAAAAAATTCCGTATATCGTGTTCGTGATTGATGAATTGGCCGATCTCATGGCGATGGTGGCCAACGAAGTGGAAGCGGGAATTATTCGTCTCGCACAGATGGCGCGAGCGGTTGGTATTCATCTCATCGTGGCTACACAGCGTCCGAGTGTGGATGTCATCACTGGTCTCATGAAGGCGAATATTCCAGCACGAATTGCTTTTTCGGTGGCGTCTGTCATAGACTCGAGGACGATTTTGGATTGTCCTGGTGCGGAGAAATTGCTGGGGCGCGGAGATATGTTATTACTCACAGCCGAACTATCGAAGCCGGTACGTATCCAGGGCGCATTTGTGGCAGAGGAAGAATTGAAAGGAGTGGTGGAATATCTGAAAGGCGATGAAACTCCGGAATACGATGAATCAATCGTGGGCAAACAGGCTGATAATACAAATTCTGGGGTGGCACAGGGTTTATTCGGTGGGTCAGATGATGGAAGAGATCCTCTTTTCGAAGAGGCAAAACGGGCGATTGTCCAGGCCGGCAAAGCGAGTGCTTCGTTTTTGCAGAGACGTTTGAAAGTGGGTTATTCACGAGCGGCGCGTCTCCTCGATGAGCTCGAGAATGCGGGCGTGATTGGTCCGGGGGATGGCGCCAAACCGCGCGAACTGCTCGTCACATCTGTCGATGTAGAGGATGCGGGTCATGAAGCGGGCGGAGAAGTGAATGTGTTTGTTGAAAATGAAGAGGATGATGGTATGGAAGATGATGATGGAGCAGAATTAGACAACGAAGATACAGAAAACGAAGAAGATAAAACATTTGAAGAGATTGTTGAAGAAAAATAATTGTGGCGGTATGGCGGAAATATTTCATAAAAAAGATTTATCTCGGCAAGTGAGAGTAGGGCAATGCTTGCGTACTGCGAGAGAAAAAAATGGCATGAGTTTGAAACAAATTGCCAAACGTACCAATATCACGGAATGTTATTTGGTGGCGATAGAGAATGGTAATGTGGAAAAGTTGCCGGCTTTGATTTTCCAGAAAAATTATGTGCGAGAATTTGCCCGAGCGGTCGGTTTGGATCCAGAAAAAACGACATGTCAATATTTAGAAGAAGAAATATCAGGAGTGGGCAGTGACGAGAGCGCTTTCTCCGTGGACAAGAAAAAATGTGTACGGCGTTATTCTAACAATTTTCCACTTTATGCGCGGGTTTTTGGGATGATCGGGGTGTTTAGCATTGCCATGTTGTATTTGGGTTTTCAGATAAAAAATATTGTAGAACCGCCAAATCTCGAAATATATACACCGACAGACGGGTATGTGACAGATAGGCCGGCGGTGATGGTGCAAGGGCAGACGGATTTGGAAATCAAACTGGACATCAATGGTAAAGAAATAGGTAATGGGGTAGATGGTCGTTTCAAGGAGATGGTCGATTTGAGTGAGGGTGTGAATATCATCACGGTGACAGCCAAAAAAAAGCATGGAAAAACTACCACCTTGACCAATCGAGTGGTGTTCAAGCCGACAAATAAATGAGTGTTTGACAGGGGGGCGGAAATTTACTATCCTATGAGGCAGGGGAGACCCTGTTTTTACATCCTTAATTCCTTTGGCCATAAATGGCCAGTGGAGAAAATAAAAAAATATGGCAAAAATATCATCTGAACAGCAGGCAAAGTTCGATGCGGTGCAGTCCGCGATTGATCAGATCAAAGAAAAATACGGGGATGGTTCAATCATGAAATTCAGTGAAAATCGGGCAATGCAGGTAGCGGTTGTGCCAACGGGTTCTATTTCTCTCGATATTGCTCTCGGGGTGAGAGGTGTTCCGCGCGGTCGGGTAATAGAAATTTTTGGACCAGAAGCTTCTGGTAAGACAACTTTGGCACAACATATTATATCTGAGGTACAAAAAATGGGCGGAATCGCGGCGTTCATCGACGCAGAGCACGCCCTCGATCCGGATTATGCGAAGAAAATTGGTGTGGATGTGAACAATTTATTGATATCTCAGCCAGATACCGGCGAACAAGCTTTGGAAATTTTGGAAACTCTAGTGCGTTCGAATGCTGTCGATGTAGCAGTGGTCGATTCGGTGGCGGCACTCGTGCCAAAGGCGGAAATTGAAGGGGATATGGGGGACCAGCACATGGGCTTACAGGCTCGTCTCATGAGTCAGGCATTGCGTAAATTGACAGGTATTGTGAGCAAAAGCAAGACGGTGGTGATTTTCATAAATCAAATTAGACAAAAGATTGGCGTATTTTTTGGGAATCCGGAGACGACTACTGGTGGCAATGCCTTGAAATTTTATTCATCCGTGCGTATCGAAATTCGTCGCGCCGCCCAAATCAAACAGGCAGAAAAAGTGATTGGTAATCGGGTGAAGGTGAAGGTGGTGAAAAACAAAGTTGCGGCGCCGTTCAGAACAACGGAGTTCGATATTATGTACAATGAGGGTATTTCAATGCCGGGAGATTTGCTCGATACGGCAGTGATTCATAAAGTGGTGCATAAGTCCGGCAATTCGTATTCTTTTGGAGACGAGAAATTGGGGGTGGGTAGAGAGAAAGTGAAACAATTTTTGAAAGAAACCCCAAAATTGTTTAGACAAATCGAGAAGGCGGTTTGGGAAGCGGTAGAAAAAGGCGAAGCGCCGGAAGAAGAGGTCGCGAACAATGAGGCGGGTGAAGGTATACCGGAATTGGAATAAAATAAAAAATGACCACCCCGAGAGGGGTGGTTTGGTTATGGTGCCGGGTGGTTCACTCTAAGATCAGGAATGGTCTGGCGGAACTACAGCGGCAACACTTACCGTGTTGGAATGTGCCTTTTTTTCTAACGCCTGTTGAGTCCCTATACCAGGACTCGAAAGTAGGACCAGCCAATTCGAAAGTGGCACCGTAGCCGGGGCAGTGATAGCAATACTGATCGGCAATAAAGGTGATATTGTGTTCACGATCCAGTCTCTTTTCATCAGCCGTCATGTTGAACCTCCTAAATTGAGAGAACAAAGGTACGTATTAAAGTTAGCACAAACTAGGTATTGTTGTCAATAATAAAATAGCCACCCAGGAATTGGGTGGCGGTCGGGTAGGACTCTATCCGGGTGGCTTGGCTTCGTTGAGATTCAACCACTGGACATGTTTGCAAAATGAGCATTGGCCGTACTGTCTCTGAATGAGGACTTTTTTCATAGAAAGGTGTTGTCCGCGCGATGTCAGTACGTAGTCATCTCCTGGGAAGGGTTTTCCGGTTAAGGAAAACGGTTGGTCTTTGCCGCATCCTTTACATTTTTCTCGTCGAGTGTCATCGTTCATGATTTCCTCCACAAAAGAGCTGGTGTTTAGAATAATATCAATCGGTAAATTTGTCAAATTTTTTTGGTTAAAGTTTTTTGTGATATAATATTTGCAATTACTTTTTTAATTTATAAAAATATGGGAGGGAAATTTGGGGCAGCTGTTTTTCGGGCTGTTTTTTTGTTTTTTCCGTTGGTAGCTTCAGCGAATGTGGTGATAAATGAGATTTGTCCGACCGGTTGCGCGAGCGGAGATCATCAATGGATCGAATTATATAATTTTGGTGAGAGTGGGGTGGATTTGAACGGTTGGAAATTGTGGGAATTTGACATGGCCGAGGGGCATGGGATTAGTACGAGTACTTCCGAACAATGTTTGGAAGTTTCGTCGAGGAGTTTTGCTATTTTAACTCCCGCCCCAGATGTTTTTCGATCAGATCACCCCGATATTTCGGTGCCGGTGTTTGAAAGTAATTTCAGTTTGACAAAAGCAGGCAAACAAATTGGGTTGCGTGATAATTTGGGTGAATTGCTCGAGCCATTTGTCTATCCAGACCAAAGTTTGGGTGGTAGTTCTCTCGAGAGGGTCGCGCCAACATCTTCTCCGGAAAATGAGGACAGTTGGAAACAGACGGCGAATTGTAATTCAGCCGGGAAGGTAAATTCGTGTTGGAATTATTCTCTCGATAATATCACTTCTACACCTACTTCTACTCCAGCAACCCCGACTTCCATCGAAGATGTTGTTTCTTCGACAATTACTTACAATTTATTCATAAATGAGATTTATCCAAATCCAATTTCTGGTGAAGAGTGGGTCGAAATCTATAATCCAAACACATTGTCTGTTCAGCTCGATGGTTGGAAATTGTATGATGGGGTAGGAGAGCGTTCTGCGCCGACTGGTACGATTCCAGCTTCGGGTTTTTTCGTCATAGATTTCACAAGTGTTTTGAATAATTCCGGCGATATTTTGATTTTGAAAAATGATCGAGGGGAAAATATTGACCAACTCGTTTATGGGAATTGGGTGGGTGGGGGACCAAACGCAGTCGCACCGGCCACAGGAAATTCTTTGGCGAGAAAAGCGGATGGTGGGGATACGGGAAACGATGCAAATGATTTCGGGGAGACAGTATCGACGACGCGTGGTTTGCCGAATATAATTTCTGCACCGATCGTGCCTACTTCTGCGGGTTCATCGGGTGCGTCGGGCGGTTCGTATTCGGTTTTCGTGGAGAATAAATCATTGGTGACGGTATTTTCTGATAATGTGAAATTAAACGAGTTAGTGTCTGATCCGGCGGACGGACAGACAGAGTTTGTGGAGTTGAAAAACGTTGGTTCACTAGCGATTGATTTGGCCGGGTGGTATTTGAAAGATGGTGGTGGAACAAAAACAGAGCTGTCGGGAATTATTTATGCAGGCAATTTCATGGTAATTGATTCTCCTCGAGGGAATTTGAATAATTCGGGTGATTTGGTGACGCTGTATGCCCCAAATAATTCCATAAAGGATACAGTAGCGTATGGAGATTGGAAAAGTGTGAATGTGGCGAATAATGCGCCGCGGTCGGATGATCCCACTGCTCTCGCTCGTTCTCCTGGTGGGCTCGATACGGGTATAGATCGGAATGACTGGGCAGTCACTTCGGTGGTGACGAGGGGGGTGGAAAATATTATTATCTCGAAAAATATTGGAAATACGATTACTACTTCGACTGTGATTGTGGGTGGGGAAGAGATAGTGACTAGTTCGGTGGTGGGTGTTTGCGTTTCTAGTTCGGTCGGTTGGGAATTTTTGCGGATTAGTGAAGTCCTGCCAAATCCCGTGGGAGATGAGGTTGGGGAATTTGTAGAAATAGAAAACACTGCGACAAGTACGGTTGATTTGTGCGGTCTCATGTTGGATGATGAGGATGGGGGTTCGCGACCGTATAAAATTAATACCTCTACCGTATTGGGGCCTCACGAATTTTTGGTGTTTGACCGGAAAGAAACCGAACTGGCTTTCAATAATGATGCGGATGAGGCGCGAATTTTGATGGCGAGTGGGACGGTGTTGTATTCAGTAAATTATGAAAAAGGGGGAGAGGGGAAATCATATTCTCTGGGGGAAAATGGAGATTGGTATTGGGTGGAACCGAGCCCTAGTTTGAAGAATAAAATTTCCGAGGCGGTTTATGCCGCTCAGGGTGGATCGATCAAGGCGGTGGCGGGCACAAAAATTAAAAAAAGCAATCAAAGTTTGGTCCGCAGTTTGTCTGAATTGGTGGGCAGTACGAAGGGTGATTATGTGGATGTGGTCGGGGTGGTGTCTGTACCGCCGGGGGTTTTCGGGGCACAGTATTTTTTTATTTATTCCACATCTACGGAGGTTGGGGCAGAGGTGTATATGAATAAAAAAAATTTTCCCGCACTTCGTATTGGAGATGTGGTGCGAGTACGAGGAACGGTCTCTGAATCATACGGTCAGAAGAGGATTAATACCAAAACGATGTCGGATATTACTCGTTTCGATGGAGGGGTGGATCTGAGTTTCACGGAGGTGGCGATGGATAGTCTGGGGGCATTCGACAATGGTGCTCTGGTCTCAGTTTCTGGTGAGGTGACTGAAGTAAAGACGAGTTATGTCTATCTGGATGATGGGACTGATGAAATAAAAATTTATTTCAAAAAAGGCACAGGGATGAATGTGAAACCGTATGTTTTGGGTGATCGAGTGAGGGTGAGAGGTTTGCTCATCAACACAAGTAAGGAATTACAAATCCAACCGCGAGAAAAAAATGATGTGGTGATAGAAAATTTGAAAGTAGCCGGAGAAAAAATTGCAAGTGTTGATTTGGGTGGTGGGTTTGACTACGGACACGCGATTTTATTAGCCACGACAATTATTTTTGCCGTTTATGGGTTCAGAAATTCGGGAATTGGGTTGGTAAAAAAGATTGGGTTGATGAAAAAATGATTAAATTCGGAAAATTTGGTATAATATCCGTGCCTGTCTATGGAAGGAAATATTTTTTTACAAATCAGTGCGCTTCTTGGCATCACCGTGTCCGTTGCTTTTGTTATTCGGCTTTTGCGACAACCTCTCATGGTGGCATATATTATCGCTGGGATTGTGGCGGGTCCTTTGTTTTTGAATTTATTGCATGGAGAGAATAGTTTGTTTGAGGCTTTTTCCAGTTTTGGGGTTGTTTTACTTTTGTTCGTGGTCGGATTGAGTTTGGATTTCGGTTTTCTGAAACAGATTGGTAAAACGGCGGTGTGGGTTGGTTTCGTGCAGATGGCAATTACGGTTGGGCTTGGGCTTATTGTATTGCGTTTTTTGGATTTTTCTTGGATTGGGTCACTATATCTCGCGGCGGCACTCACTTTTTCGAGTACGATTATCGTGACGAAATTATTGGCTGATAAACAGGATTTGGACGCGGTGTATGGACGATATACGATGGGGCTCATGTTGGTACAGGATATTATTGCTATTCTCATCATGGTATTTCTCGGTATGAATTCAGTCGGCTCTTGGCAGAGTTCGATCATACCACTTCTCATGCGTGGGGCTTTGCTCGTGGTACTGGTAATATTGCTCACGAAATATGTGGTGTCGTTCATTTTGGATCGAGCGGCTAAATCGGGTGAATTCTTGTTTCTATTCACCATTGCTTGGTGTTTCGGGGTGGCGAGCCTCGTGTATTATCTCGGGTTTTCCCTAGAGATCGGGGCGATTATAGCCGGGCTCACTCTCGGATCTTCTGCTTATAGAGCAGAAATAGCGAGTCGGGTGAAACCTCTTCGGGATTTTTTCATCGTTCTATTTTTCATAATTTTGGGGAGTGAGATGGTGTTGGGTGATTGGCGGTCGGCGATTGTGCCGAGTGTGGTAATTATTGTTTTCATACTTCTCGCAGAACCATTCATTTTGTATTTTTTGTATCGAGCGGGTAAATTTACCCGCCGCAATAGTTTCCTCGCTTCGGTGGCAGCAGGACATGTGAGTGAGTTCGGTTTTGTTTTGCTTTTGACTGGCAAATCCCTCGGTCATTTGTCAGGAATGGAATTGCCTGTTTTCACAATGGTTGCACTTACTACGATCGTGGTCTCTTCGTATGTGATTACATACAACGAACAAATATATCGGGTATTTTTACCATTTTTTAATTTATTTGGGCGTGATAAATACCAGCAAAAAGATCAGAAAATTGATAAGCATGATGTGTGGGTGGTCGGGTATCATCGGATTGGTTGGAAAGTTTGTGATACTCTGCGTAAGAAACATATTGATTTTGCTGTGATAGATTACAATCCAGAGACAGTCGCTCGTCTGCGCAAGCGTGGGTTGGCCTGCTATTTCGGCGATGTTTCGGATGTGGAGTTTTTGGATTCTTTGTCACTTGCACAGGCGAAATTAGTCATATCTACTTTGCCACAAACCGATGATCAGAAAACAATGATCCAACATATTCGCCGAGCGGGGAGTAAGGCATCGATCGTGGTCAACTGTAATCATTCTCACGATTTGGATGATTTGTATGATGCAGGGGCGGATTACGCGATGATGCCTCACCTATTGGGGGGAGAGTGGATTTCGGACGAGATCATCGGGGTGAAGTGGACCAAAAGCAAATTTAAAGCCCTACGCGAAGAACAAGCAGAGGAAATGCGTTGGCGCCATTCGATGAAAGCTCATAAGTAATCTTGACAGAGTTTCCTAGGTTTGGTATAATTGGAACGCTAAAAATTTAGAAGACGGGCCGATAGCTCATCTGGTAGAGCGCCGCGTTTGCAACGCGGATGTGGCAGGTTCGAGTCCTGTTCGGTCCACGTGGGTCGTGGTACCCATCTGAAGCCGAGGTAGCTCAGTGGTAGAGCAGAGGACTGAATTTTCGGTCCCTTCCAGAGTAATTTGGAATGCTAAACTGGGAGAATTCGGGGAAAGCCATGAAAGTGGGTAATCCCGAGCCGAGCCGCAAAGGGTGTACAATTTTGCGGAAGGTGTAGAGACTAGTAGGTGAGACCCAACAATATGCCTACATTAGAACCCAGCCCCCACAATTGTGGGGTGAAGAGATAGTCCGATCCTTGTAGTAATACAAGCCAAATGGAAAATCCTTGTGTCGCCAGTTCAATCCTGGCCCTCGGCACAAAGGCGGGCGTTGCCCGTCGTAGCTCCACAGGAGCGGAGACGGGGTGTAGCTCAGTTGGCTAGAGCGACTGGTTTGGGACCAGTAGGCCGCAGGTTCAAGTCCTGTCACCCCGACATATTAAAAAACTGGCATTTTTTGCCGGTTTTTTAATATGCGGACAGGATTTGAACAGGAAAGGGTGAAAACGTGAGTTTTCACTTGCGGAGGAAAAGTTGGAAAAACCCGAAGGTTTTTCCAGGAGGCCACTTTTGTGGCCGAGTGAAATGTCCTGTCACCCCGACATATTAAAAAACCGGCTTTTTAGGCCGGTTTTATGATACTTGGATATGGTTTGATTAGGGTGAAAACAACGGTGTCAGGGGTTATTGACAAAAAGTCCTAAAATTGCAATAATGAATGAGTTGATCTGGGGGTTCTTGACAATTCAATGGGGGCAGGTTAAAATAGATGTATTGGTATAACAGTACAGTAATATATCTATGGAAAAAAATAAGCAAGAATTGTTAGATCTTATTTTACTAGCCGAGGATCGGGTTTTTTTGGATAAGCTTTTGCAGGATTTATTGACCCCAAAAGAATACGAAGAAATAATAAAACGTTGGCAAATCATCCGGCAATTACATCTTGGTATCTCACAACGGGAAATTAGTAAAAATTTGAATGTCAGTATCACTACGGTGACACGTGGTTCGAGGGTTTGGTCGAATAGAAAGTCAATTCTTCATCAGATTATCAAAAAAAATAAATTTTAGTTTGGATCTCAATTTTTTCAGCCAAGGTCAGGCTGTGAAAGTAGGGTTCTAAACCCGAAAGTCTCTTATTGATAATTTTATGGGGGGTGGCAGAATGTCAAATCTAAAAGTAAGAGAAAATGTTCTTTTTTACAAACGAGACACTTATCTCGGATCGGAACAGGGGGGTGTTAAGCTCAATCCAGATGTTTCTCTGATTGATTGCGCAGTAGGAGATAGCCAGTGGGGAATTTCCCCTAAAGCCAGGGAGGCTGGTAATGCTTTTCTGGTCGAAAATGTTTCTGCCTATCCGCACGACCTTTTCTACGAGGAGCTTCTCAAGCCGGCGGTTTTGGCGCGTTTCCACGCATCAGGCGTTTGTAGGAATCAAGTCTTTTTCGGCCACGGTAGTTTCAATTTGGCTGAGAGGCTGATTCACAAAATGATCGAGCCTGGAGTGATGATCGGGGTTGGTCCGCAATTCAACGAAATTCCAAGTGAATTTGTGGCCGCGGGCGGATCCTATCAGCCATTGCCGGTTTATCCGCCTATGTTTGATTTCCCGATGAGGGCAGTTTTGACCAGGTTGGCTAGAGGAGATTGTTCGGTGATGTATTTGGACAATCCCAATAACCCACTAGGTCGTCTGCTTGAACTCGAAAATTTGGAATTGATAGTGAAGACTGCGGAAGAGTTCGGGACCATCGTCGTCGTGGATGAGGCTTACGGTGATTTCGTGCCAGACGCCAATTCGGCGATACATTTGGTGGGTCAATTCTCGAATTTGGCAGTATTGCGTTCTTGTTCCAAGGGTTTGGGGCTGGCGGCAGAGCGTGTGGG
>DAOOSC010000007.1:0-44604 GCA_035389585.1 Candidatus Magasanikiibacteriota bacterium | reverse complement strand
ATTACGATATTTTGGAATTGAAAGATATCACAAACATTCCGAAAATTGGCGTATACGGGAATCATTGTTCGGGGAAATACATGGAGTCCCTCGGAATTATCAACCTACATTTGAAAACTTTTGAATTCGGTGGAATAGTGTTTGGCGGTTTCGAAGGCTCGATTCGCTACAAAGAATCAATTTACGCAAAAATGTACACCCAAGACGAAGCCACCGAACTACTGCGAGATTTTCCCGCCGTCGATGTCATGCTCGCCCATTCCCCACCATATGGAATAAATGACGAAATGGACAGCTCTTCACACCAAGGCCTCCGGGCGTTGCGCGATTATGTCGATCGCTACAAACCAAAATATTTTTTTCACGGACACACTTACCCGACGACAGAAAACATGGTGACGAAATATGATGAAACGAATATTGTTTATGTTTATGGAGATAGAGTGGTGACTTTGTAATACTTACTAAAAAAATGGTAGAGTAAAAAAAGAACTTCCAAAAGGCAGATACCCGAACTGCTAGGTAGTTTGTTTGTCATATCTTGGCAATTTATCAACATATTGACAAATTTGTTCTCCAGCGCTAATATCAGGTAGCTGTTGTTCGTTCATCCAAAGGAGAAGACATGGATACCAAAGCTATAGAAAAGATTTTAGAGCCACTATCGTCCAATGATAAACCCGCCTTCCTAAAAATCAGCTTTTTCATTGCACCGAAACAAGGCGAGACAATTGCGATCGAGAATGGTTTGGTTATGGTTAGACTCAAGGACGGTGACGTCATCACTATTGATCCAGCTAGGGTCCAGAAAATAGATTCGATTGAGTATGTCTTGTTGTATGACCGAACCAAACACTCACTTGGATATGACATGGGCCTTGGCTCAGAATTCCCCGTTGAGAAAGAATGAACATGCTCACCGTCCGCCACCCGCCCCAAAAAGGCGGGTATTTTTTGTAAATATATTACAAATATATACGATATTTAGTATACTCCATGTACTGGATTTAATTGTTCACCAGTGCTATGATAGATATACTGTAAATAGAAACAAAAGAGACTAGCTATAGACGCAAATCCGTAAGTAAGTTTAGTAATTTTTCTAAAAAAGCAAAACATATGTCAGAAGTAAACAGACCAGAACATATCGAAGAAATTATAAAAGATTACAATAAAGATGTCATCACAGCCGGAGACACAGTCAGGTTTGAAGGCAAACTATACCGTGCCGTGAACCAGCCAACTGGCTATACGATCCGAGAGTATTATTCCCACTCTACCGAATCCATGGGACCCGGACCAGGCTGGGACACGCACCTCACAGCACTGCAAAAATATGGTGTCAGTAGTGTAGCAGACCTACCTGATGAACCACACACCACTCTCGAACTACTTCCAATTGAAGAATAGGGTGTAATTAATAACGCAACAATATGGAGCACGAAATAATTTCAGCACCGACAGAAGAAATTAGACCCAAATCAGATGAAAACCTGATTGAGACAGAGATTTATCGTGATAAAAAATCAGAACAGAACCCAGAATACACATACTCAAAAGAAGATCCTCAAAAACAGATTGAGACCGTTCGAGAAAAAATTGCAAATACCAAAAATGAAAGTATGGACAGCAAGAATACTTTACCAAAATCAAGAAAAACAGAGATCTTAGTAGACATTGACTTAGCGCGCCAATTCTTGATTTCACAAGGTCTCACAGAAGAACAAGCGCGTTCACTAAAGATTGAATATAAAAATCTAATCTGGAGCAACAAAGTCACCCGCGCAATCGCTAAATTTTTGCCTGGCAGACTTGGAGAATTTTTTACGAGAATTGAGTCAAGTAAAGGCGACACTTTGAAAATATTTACAAACAATTTAGAAGTACTGCACGGAACTGAGGATACAGAAAAAATTATCCGCGACACAACCCACCACCTTATGCATTTTGTCCAGCGAAAAAAGGGTACAAGCTGGATCAAACATTTAATCACTCGATTACCCATAGTTCACGGACTTTCCCAATATGAAAGAGAGGCACGTAAAATTGCCGAGAAGGCTGACTTAAGCAGTGAACAATGGTCAGGTCTTGTTAAATTTTCAAATACACTATGAAAATTCTCTTCATCTGTCGCGCCAATGTCGGACGCAGTCAAATGGCGGAAGCTATTTTCAATAATCAAAACTCGCAACACACCGCATCGAGCGCCGGTCTGAACCCTCCACCTCAGTGGGAAGGCGAAAAATTATCCAAAACAAAATATGTCGCGCCTTGCCTCCTCGAAATCGGCATTGACGTATCAGAAAAAATTTCGAAAAGGCTTTCTGAAGAAATGGTAAATGAATCCGACCACGTAATTGTAATTGGCGAAAAAAATGCGTGGCCAGAATATCTGAACGAGAGAAATGTTCGATATTGGGGTGTGATCGATCCCGACATTGGTGAAATGGACTTGCATCGTGAGGTACGAGATGAAATTACATCTCTAATCAAACAACTACTTTCAGAATTAAAGTAAACTCCTTATCCCCACCCCTCAGAAACGGTGGGGTTTTAGATTATAAATTTAATCACGAAAATACCTCTTCAAATACTGCCCCGTGAAACTCCCTGCTTTGCGCGAAACTTCTTCCGGTGTACCGGTCGCGATAATTTCTCCACCGCGATCTCCACCTTCGGGACCGAGATCGATTATCCAATCTACACACTTGAGCACATCGAGATTGTGTTCGATGAGCAATACGGTATTCCCCTGCCCCGTGAGGCGTTGAAGTACATCCATCAATTTCCGCACATCATCATAGTGAAGACCCGTCGTCGGCTCATCGAGCAAATACAGAGTCTTCGTCGTCCCATGACGCGCCAATTCACGCGATAATTTGATGCGCTGAGCTTCACCGCCCGAGAGTGTCGTCGCGGACTGTCCGAGGGTGAGATAATCGAGACCGACCTCGTTTAACATTTTTAATTTGTCATTGATAAATGGAATGTCCGCAAAAAAATCTTCCGCTTCTGCGATTGTCATACTGAGTACGTCCGCAATATTTTTTTCTTTGTAAAATACTTGCAAAGTTTCTTTCGTGTAGCGTTTGCCCTTGCAAATATCACAAACGACTTCCACACTTGGCAGGAAATGCATTTCGATTTCGAGCACACCTTTGCCTTCACAATGTTCACAACGTCCACCCGGCACATTGAAACTAAATCTGCTTGCCGTGAAACCACGCATGCGCGCTTCGGCCGTGGACGCAAATAATTCGCGTATATAATCAAACGCTTTTGTGTATGTCGCTGGATTAGATCGCGAAGTTCGCCCGATCGCACTCTGGTCAATCGTAATTACCGAATCCAAATATTCTGTACCCGTAATACTTTTTATGTTGGCTTTTTTATCTGTGTGATACAGTTTATTCACGACCGCTTGGCGAACAACATCATGCATGAGCGTCGATTTACCCGACCCAGAAACACCCGTGAGACACACGAGTCGACGCAGTGGTATTTCAATATTCAAATTTTTCAAATTATGCTCCGATGCGCCTTTGATTTTTAATTTCGGTGTGCTCGAATCTACATTTCGTCTTTTTTCTGGCATTTCGATTGACACTTCGCCCCGCAAATATTTACCCGTGAGAGAATTTTCTGGTTTACCAATTCGCAAACAATTAGCGAGTGTTGGATCGACCGCTGTTTTCTTTTTACTAGACTTCTCCAACATATCCTGTACTGGTCCCGAAAATACCACTTCGCCACCATGTTTCCCCGCCAGTGGGCCAATATCGACAATCCAGTCACTCGTACGAATCGTATCTTCATCATGTTCGACGACAATGATCGTATTGCCCGCATCCGCGAGCCGACGCAAAGTCGCTACGAGCTGATCATTATCACGCTGATGGAGGCCGATCGTCGGTTCATCGAGCACATAGAGTGCACCGACGAGGCGTGTGCCTACTTGTGAAGCGAGGCGAATACGCTGGGCCTCTCCACCTGAGAGTGTGCCCGCACGACGATTCAGAGTGAGATAATGCAAGCCGACATCATACATGAATTGCAGACGATTATTGATTTCCCGTAATACGGCTCCCGCAATTTCCCGCTCCCGTTCATTTATATCCAAATCCAATTCCGCGACGAACTCTCGCGCGTCTTTGATTGATAAATTTGTAAATTCCCAAATATTTTTACCCGCAACTTTTACCGCGAGCGCATTGTCATTCAATCTCTTACCCTGACACACCGGACAAATTTCTTCGGAAAAAATCTCTTTTGTACCGAGGCCAGTACAAGCCGAACAAGATCCATACGGACTATTGAAAGAAAAAAGTCGTGGTTCAATTTCTGGAAAAGAATACCCATCATTCGGACAAGAATATTCTGTACTATATGTCGTCTCCGTTTTATCAGGAAAAATAATTGTCGTAATACCATTCGCGAGATCAACCGCGGTTTCGATCGCTTCAGTGATTCGTGTGGTGACGTCTTTCGATAAATTATTCAAATCCAAACCAGCAAGTGGCACACGATCAATCACAATTTCGAGCGTATGCGCTTGATTTTTATCGAGCACCAATCTGTCACGCAAACTTTTTATTTTTCCATCCGCGCGCACTTCGAGAAAACCGGAATTATACATGTCGTAGAGCATTTGATAATACTCGCCCTTACGACCACGCACAATCGGTGATAAAATTATTAACTCACCTTTTTTACTACTTTTGTTTTTCAAATTTTTGAAAGCCTGCATGACCATTTCGTCGACCGCCATCTTCTGAATTTTCGCTCCACAAATCGGACAATGTGGATGCCCGACACGCGCATACAAAACACGCAAATAATCATAAATCTCCGTAATCGTCGCGACTGTCGAACGTGGATTCGCACTGTGCGCTTTCTGATCAATCGCAATCGCCGGTGACAAACCATCGATCTCATCGACATCCGGCTTCTGCATACCGCCCAAAAATTGGCGAGCATACGAAGAAAGTGATTCAATATACCGCCTCTGACCCTCGGCGAAAATCGTGTCGAACGCCAAAGAAGACTTACCCGATCCGGATAGCCCTGTAAATACCACCATTTTGTTGCGTGGCAACTCCAAATTGATATTTTTCAAATTGTGCTCCCGCGCCCCTTTGATAATAATTTTGTCTTGCATGAAGGTTCAATATTTTTTACAAGTAAATTATACCATTTATGTATGATATTGTCAAGAACAAAAAAGCCTCCGCAATGACGGATCTTAATTATTCTTCTCAACACCTCAATTACTTCTACGAAGTAAAAATAATAGTTAGTGGGGAGAGTCGGTAGACTACTCTCCCATTTCAAAGATCATCACCGCATGTCTACCTGCGGTCGGCCTTCTACAAGCCAAGGAGCCGGTGAAACCAACCCTTCTTCTGGGTGGATTTTACCTCGACAGGCTGAGGTTCGGCCGGCTTGTACGCCGACGAGACGACCTTGACCGTTTCTTGCCCGGGGAAACACCCCAGGCGGACATAACCGTCCTCGCCCCGAGATTCTGCCAAAGAATCGTTATCTACATATACTGTTCTCATTGTTTCCTCCGTTTTTTGGCTAAAATTAGCCAAGTGTCACACCACGTGACAGACTAGTATACCACAAAAAACACCTTTTGTCAAGAGGCTAACAAACACAGAATATAATCGGATTTAAACGATGGACAAACCCAAAAAACACTATCCGTTTATAAATCAAAATTTTCGTCGTCTACAAGATCCCGATCCTTTTTTGATTGCAACTTCTCTTTACTCTCAGCCAAAACAACCAAATCTCTCATAGCATATATTGAATTGGCATACTGCTCATAACTGTTATTTGAAGGATCAGCAAAGATAAACTTATTAAAACTTCCACGATTTGAACTATCCACATCACGACTCAGTAAACTCATCAAAACACCCCTAACACCAGTATCATTGGGATTTTTCTCCACCACTTCTTGGATCCGATTCGGTATAATTACTGTTTCTGATATTCCACCCCGACCATTCACAAAAACAATTTTATATTCGCAGTCCATCGGTTTTACGTCTGCATTAAACCGCTCTTGAAAAATCTCGGCTGTCCCTTTTTTTAATTGCGCAACAACACCACTCTCTAGTAAAGTACGCAACTTGTGTATTGTTATCGCTCCATTATTATCTTTTATGGCATTCTCTATCAATCCAATAGCAGCATCTTTGTCGGGTATCAATGTATTAGTAAAAAGTTCAAAATACTCTTCAACGGTCTCAACCTTTTCACGACCTTCTTTTACCAATTTAATTTTCACAGCTTTCATAAAACGTTCCTTTTGATCCGGGTCGCCTTTTAGATCAATCATCATCTGAGCTATTTCCGGATCTTTCATATCGGAGACAAGATCACTGAGATCATCTCCATTTCCTTTTTCCCTAAGGTTGTTTATATGTTTCGCGGTTTCTAATTTATTATCATCCAACGATACAATTCTATTTCCATGTTCAATTCCCATATTTTTATAAATTAAATTTAGATTCTGTACCAACTAATTATACAGGTATAATTAAATATTAGTCAATAATCCATACCCCAATTATCGTCGCCTCAATTCCGCAATCTCATCCCGCAAAATCGCCGCCAACTCAAATTCAAGTCCACGTGCCGCTTCCTTCATCTGTCGTTCTTTCTCTCGCAAAATTACCTCGATTGGCCGCGCATCCCCTTTCAGATCCAGTTCAAGCGTCGACGAGTGCTGGCGTCCTTTTTTACCTGCCACTCGTTTCGCATTTCGATCGGCGCGCGATGGCGTGAGACCAAATTCTTCGAGAATATTACGAATATTTTTCCTGATCGTTTCTGGTGTTATGCCGTGTTTTTTATTGTATTCGATCTGAATCTTACGCCGACGTTCGGTCTCACC
Source organism: Candidatus Magasanikiibacteriota bacterium (assembly GCA_035389585.1). GTDB lineage: Bacteria > Patescibacteriota > Patescibacteriia > Magasanikbacterales > UBA922 > DAOOSC01. Next base: position 37,697 of record DAOOSC010000007.1, on the reverse strand, counting down.
CATTGCCCGCTCGAGCGAACCGGTCATGTGATCAGCGTAGAGAATTACCTGGCCATTGGCATTGCGCGCCGCGCGACCAATTGTTTGAATGAGACTGACATCGGAACGCAAAAACCCTTCTTTGTCTGCATCCAAAATTGCGACAAGTGACACCTCTGGTAAATCCAAACCCTCGCGCAGTAAGTTCACTCCGACTATCACATCAGTTTTGCCTTTTCGTAAATCAGTAATTACCTCAATTCGTTCAAGTGTATCGACATCACTGTGTAAATACTTTACTTTGATCTTTTTCTTTTCTAAATATTCCGCCAAATCTTCCGCCATTTTTTTCGTCAAAGTTGTCACGAGCACACGCTCGCTTTTTTTTATTTTCTCATCGATTCGAATCAATAAATCTTCGACCTGGCTCAATTTCCCTTTTCCACCCGTCACCGGGCTGACAATAATTTCCGGATCGACGAGACCGGTCGGACGAACGATCTGCTCTACGACCTGTCGACTTTCACGCAATTCGAAATCACTCGGTGTCGCTGACACATAGATTGTCTGCCCAACGCGTTTTTCAAATTCATCAAATTTCAGTGGCCTGTTATCGCGTGCAGACGGCAAACGAAAACCATGATCCACCAAATTATCTTTACGCGCTTTGTCACCGGCATACATTCCCTGAATCTGTGGCACCGTGACATGTGATTCGTCGATGACAGTCAAGAAATTCCGCGTATATGTTTCCCCGTCGGCGCCCCAAGACCCATGACCGAAATAATCAAGCAAGGTGTATGGCGGTTCACCTTCGCTCCGCCCATCGAAATGGCGCGAATAATTTTCAATACCAGAACAAAAACCAATATGTTCAATCAATTCCATGTCATAATTCACCCGTCGCTTCAGACGTTCATATTCCAAAATTTTTCCTTTTTTTTCAAAATCTTTCAAGCGCAAATCCAATTCCGACCGAATCGCACCAATTGCACGTTCGCGTTCATCCGGACTCGCGATGTAGTGTTTCGCGGGAAATAACCACAGATCATTTTGTTCACGCCTCACTTGTCGTGTCGTCGCATCAATTTGTTCGATTCGTAAAATCCGATCTGTAATTTCAAGTCGATAAATCATTTCTTCATTCACCGGCATAATTTCAAACACTTGTCCGCGCAGACGAAATGAACCGCGTGTCAAATCTGCCATTGTCCGATTGAATTGCATGTTTACCAACTGACGCAACAATGATTCGCGATTGAATTCGTCGCCGACCGTGAGACGTACGACCACTTTTTCATACTGCGCTGGTGAACCGAGACCGTAAATCGCGGAAACTGACGCGACAATAATTACATCATTCCGTGTGAGCAAAGCCTGCGTACAAGCATGGCGCAAGCGATCAATTTCATCATTGATCTGGGCTTCTTTCTCTATATATGTGTCCGAACTCGGCAAATATGCTTCCGGTTGGTAGTAATCGTAATAACTGACAAAATATTCAACTGCGTTATCGGGAAAAAATTCGCGAAATTCATTACACAATTGTGCCGCGAGCGTTTTATTATGTGCAATCACGAGTGTCGGCTTCTGCACCTGATCAATCAAATTCGCAATCGTAAAAGTTTTACCGGATCCGGTGACGCCAAGCAAGGTCTGCTTCGTAAAACCCTCACGCACACCTTCAACTAATTTTTTAATCGCCTGAGGTTGATCTCCGGCTGGTTTGTAATCTGATTTTAGTTTGAATTTCATATATACCAGTCTACCAATTTTTACAAGTAAATGCAATAAAAAACCCACCTCTGACGAGAGATGTGGCGAGCCCCGTACCAATTAGGAATGTCGGTCTCATGATGATAGCCTACACGCAAAGGGCCACGATTCAACAAAAAACGAGAGGCGTGTCAATCCCCTCGCCTCAAAAGTGCTATACCTACACCTCCGCCACTTCCCCCGCTACAGGAATAAATACTTCCGCCCCCATTTGCTCACGCAAACGATGCGCCAACTCTGTCGCCGCCACCGATTCACCATGAATACAATAAATTTGTTTCGCTTTTCCCGTGCTTGCCCAGGCAAGCAATTTCTTCTGATCCGCATGCGCTGAAAGCGAGCCGATTGCACGAATCGTACATTTCACGCGCACACTTTGGCCAAAAATTTTCACTACCTTTGCGCCCTCGTACAATCTCCTACCCAAAGTACCTTCGGCTTGATACCCGACGATGAGCAGGGTGGATTTCGGATCCGGCAAATATCGCAAAGCGTGATATAGAATCCTTCCCCCATTCATCATCCCCGAACCAGCAATAATCATTTTCGGTCCGGGTACGTTGTTTATTTTCTTCGACTCTTCGACGGTCTTTGTCATCACTAGCTCAGGAAATTCCAAAAAATTATCCCCCGCCAAATGCAAACGCATCGCTTCCGCATCGTAATATTCCGGATACTTGTCATAGACTTTGATCACGCCAATCGCGAGCGGACTGTCCAAAAAAATCGGAATACGCGGTAATGTTTTATCATATTCACTGAGACGATTCAGTTCATACAATAATTCCTGCGTCCGTTCAAGTGAAAAGGCCGGCACCATGATTGTCCCACCCTGCGCCACGCCAGCTCTGATAAAATTATTTATCAAATCTTTACGCTCTTGTTCGGATTCGTGAATGCGATTTCCATAAGTTGATTCCATGATAAGCATATCTACCACGGGCAATTTATCAGTATCCTGAATAATTGGCACATTGACATTACCTAAATCACCCGAAAATGCCACTTTCTTACCATCCGCTTCGATAACGATAAATGCTGAACCGAAAATATGCCCCGCATCATACCAAGTCGCGAATACTCCGGGCACGACCTCCAGACGTTCACGATAGTTTATACCCTCGCACAAACTCTCCGCATTCGCTACGTCTGGCGCTTCATACAACATCGGTTTTTGAAACTTCTCTTTATCATGCTCCATGATTTTCAAAGTATCCTCCCAGACAAGCGATGCCAAATCCACAGCCGCCTTCGTCATATACACCGATCGGTTGTAGCCCTCACGCACCAATTTCGGTATTCTCCCCACATGATCGAGATGGGAATGCGTGACGAGCACTACATCAATATCCGCCGGCGCAAACGGAAATGAATCATAATTCTTACCCTCGTTGAAATCAGAACCCTGAAACATGCCACAATCTACAAGCAAACGTCTGTTAGACGCCTCCACCAAATAGCAGGATCCAGTCACTTCATGCGCCGCTCCGACAAAAGTGATTTTCATAAATTGATTTTGATTATTGAATAACCAACTACATTATACACTTTTTATTGACCTGTACAAAATTTCACAAATCTGGTATCATAATATGCGAATATGCGATTAAATCGCGAACCAATCGAAATCCAAGAGCCTGCTATCGGTGAACTAAGGAAACGACGATCTTGCTCCAAACGCGCTTGCGCCTCAGGGTGCGGCTGTTTTGCGTTATTTCTCATTTTGTCGGTTTTGATTCTGAAATTTACCGCCGAACCGAGACCGAAAACCATCAAATCTGTTCCCGAAAATTTCCCCAAAGATATTCCTGTCTATGATCGAGACAGTATTGAGAAAATTACTGAGACCAAAGGCAATGAAAAAGGCCGTGCCATGGAAATCATCGCTATTGGACCAAAAATTATTCTCTCACCAATTCTTATTGCGATCGACAAGCGGGTCAAACACGAAGACGGCGCCTCGAGCACCTATTGGACCAAATTAGTCGCACTCGTGAAAGAACCGGTCGCCGACCACCGCGACACCGTCGAAATACTTTGGACAGAAATGCCCGCCGAACCCAACTTCGTAGCCGAATACTATGAAAAAGAACTCGCCAAACACGACTATGTGTGGAAAAATATTTCAAAAACAACTTCCACCCTTCAATACTCTTTCAAAAAAGATAATACCGATGGAATTCTCTATATAGATGACAAAAACCGCGCCAAAGGCACCGACTACGCCTCACTGCGCATTGATTATCCGACCGATGTCAATTCCGCGACGACGACAACTTCCACCGGACAGAGCAAAATCAAATGAACGTCAAAAAAATATTTTCCAATCAAACTCAAACCATTACAGGCGCGGCTATCATGCTTTTTTTAGCATCTCTCGGCAGTCGTGTTATTGGAATTTGGCGCGACCGAATTTTTGCCCACACTTTCGGTGCCGGTGATATTTTGGATGCCTACTACTCTGCTTTCCGTGTTCCGGATTTTATTTATAATCTCGTCATCGTTGGCGCGCTATCCGCTGGATTCATCCCGGTGTTTCTCCGCCTCACGAAAAGCGATCGACCAAAAGCAGAAAAAACAGCCAACACTCTTTTTACTTTCTTCGCAATCTCGCTCAGCCTGATTGCGGTGATTTTTTATTTATTCGCCCCCTGGATTGTTCCACTCATGGTGCCGGGATTCTCAGGAGAAAAATCCAACCTCGTGATTGCACTCACTCGAATCATGATGCTGTCCCCACTGTTTCTCGGGCTGTCTGGGATCGCAAGCGGAATTTTACAAGCTAACAAAAATTTTCTCATCTACTCTCTCACGCCGATTTTTTATAATTTGGGAATAATTGCCGGAGCCATTTTCATTGTACCCATACTCGGACCGATTGGATTATCTTGGGGCGTGGTGATCGGTGCCGCTCTACATTTCCTTCTCCAAATTCCCTCCCTCATCGCACTCGGATTCCGCTATCGCCCCACACTTTCTCTACACCTTGACTCAGTTCGAGAAATTTTCCGCATGATGATACCCCGCACACTAGCGCTCGCAGTTTCACAAATTAACACTATTCTCACGACCTCCATCGCTTCCCTGCTCGCGGCTGGCAGTATTGCAATTTATAATTTGGCCAGCAACTTACAATATTTCCCTGTCGGTACGATTGGTGTATCCTTCGCCATCGCCGCCTTTCCCACTCTCTCCGAAATCGCCACTCGACGTGACAAAAAATCTTTTGCCTCCAGTATTTCCCAAACGATCAGTCAGATTTTCTTTTTCATCATTCCACTTACGATTGTCATGCTAATATTCCGTGCCCAGATCGTTCGCCTACTACTCGGTTCTGGCAACTTCGATTGGAACGACACAATTCTCACCATGAATACTCTCGCTTGGTTTAGTATCTCGCTCTTCGCTCAATGTCTAATCCCTCTTTTTACACGCGCTTTTTTCGCTTGGCAAGATTCACGCACACCACTCAAAGCTGGGCTTTGGTCGGCTGTCATCAACCTCGCTATTGCCTATCTGACGGCTCCGTATTTCGGTGTAATCTCTTTGGCAGTGGCGTTTAGTGTTGCGAGTATTTTCCAAGCAGTCTACTTATATATTCGACTACGTTCACATTTTGACCAAATCAATGAGCGCGGATTGATCGTGAATATTTTCAAAATTTGTATTGCTTCCACCACCTTTACCATTCTCGCCCAAAACACAAAGACCTTCCTCGGCAATTTCGTCGATATGAATACCGCTTTTGGGGTCTTGATTCAAGTAGCTGGAGCTGGTACAATAGGGGTCACTGGTTTTATTATTTCTGCCTACCTGATGAAACTCCCTGAAATGACTAATTTAATCATGGCAATCCGACGGCGACTGCTCCGTTCAGAAACACCAACTGAAATTGACCCCGTAGACGAAACCTAAACCCCTGCTTCACACTTATGTCTGAAATTCGCAACTTTTGTATTATTGCCCACATCGATCATGGTAAATCCACTTTGGCGGATCGTTTTTTGGAATTGACCGGTACCATCCTGAAAAGAGACATGACCGACCAACTCCTCGACCAAATGGACCTAGAAAAAGAACGCGGTATCACCATCAAACTGAAACCGGTTCGCATGCAATACAAAGGACATACCCTAAATCTGATTGATACACCGGGACATGTCGATTTCACCTATGAAGTCTCTCGCTCTCTCGCCGCCGTCGAAGGGGCTATTTTACTCGTCGATGCGACTCAGGGAGTCCAAGCCCAGACCATCGGCAATCTCTATCTCGCACTGGAACAAGATATAAAAATTATTCCTGTTATCAATAAAATTGATTTGCCTGCCGCTGATATCGAAAAAACCAAAGAAGAAATTATCCATCTTCTCGGTTGTGCACCCGAAGATATTCTCACTTGTTCCGGTAAAACCGGTGAAGGTGTCGAAGCGATTTTGGACAAAATCATCGTCGAAGTTCCCCCACCGAAAAAATCTGACAGCAACAACTCTCTTCAAGCTTTGATTTTCGATTCTTTCTACGATGATTATCGTGGCGTGGTCGCTTCTGTACGGATCATGCAGGGCGCTCTTCGCAAAGGTGATCGCATTCGTTTCATGCGCTCCGGTGCTGTATCCGAAGCCATTGACGCGGGACATTACACTCCGAAATTAGTTTCTGATGGTTTTATCGAAGTGGGTCAAATCGGCTTTATTGTCACTGGACTGAAGACTTTGACCGAGGTACGCGTTGGCGATACGATTACACTAGAGAAAAATCCCGCCCCCGAAGCTTTGCATGGCTACAAAGAAGTACGCCCCATGGTCTTCGCCGGAATATTCCCGAAAGAAGGTAATGAATATAATAACCTGCGTGATGCTGTCGAGAAATTAAAACTAAATGATGCCGCTTTGTTTTATGAACCAGAAAGTGCGGCGGCTTTGGGTTTCGGATTCCGTTGCGGTTTCCTCGGTATGTTGCACCTGGATATTTTCCAAGAACGACTGAAACGTGAATTCAATATCGATATTGTCGTCACCGTCCCAAGCGTTGCCTACCACATCCAATGTACCAATGGCCAAAAACTTACCATCAAAAGTCCGCAAGAATTACCGAACCCATCAGCCATCGCTTCGATCGAAGAACCTTGGATGGATACCAATATCATCACACCGAGTGACTATATCGGTAATGTCATGGGATTCATCGCTGAGCGCAAAGGCCGCTACATCAATACTGAATACCTGAGTACCGGCGGCGAACACCGTCGTGCTATGCTCCACTACGAAATGCCCCTCGCTTCCCTCATTACCGATTTCTATGACAAAATCAAAACCGTCACAAGTGGTTACGCATCATTGAATTATGACTTCTTAGACTATGAGACATCAGACGTCGTCCGTCTCGACGTCATTGTCGCCGAAGAAAAAGTCGAATCACTCGCTGTCCTCGTCTGGCGTGATGAGTCCTACCGTGTGGGTAAAAAAATTGTCGAATCTTTGAAAGAAGCCATGCCCCGTCAACAATTTGAACTGAAAATCCAAGCCGCGATTGGGGGCAAAATCATCGCGAGCGAACGTGTCCCTGCTCTACGTAAAGACGTCATCGCGAAACTCTACGGTGGCGACGTCACACGCAAAATGAAACTGCTCGAAAAACAGAAAAAGGGCAAACAAAAAATGAAAGCGCTCGGGCGCGGGCGCGTCGATATTCCGACGGAAGCGTATTTGGCGGTGTTGAAACGATAATGAGCGACAGAGATTGAAAGATCGAAAGATTATAAGATTACAAAAAAACACCCGCCCAATCTTTCAATTTTCTAATTTTTTAATCTTAGATGATAACCACAAACGCTATGTTCGGAAATAAAAAAGTTAAAGCTCTCTGGACCGTAATTACAATCATCGGCGTACTCGCCATGATTTTCTTCACCATCATGCCAATTTTCTACTAAACTATGCTCAAAAAGTGGGACCTGCTACCACCGCCGAAACAAGAATTTCTCGACTCCTATCCGGAACTACCGCTCACGGTAGCGACCCTTTTGTATCATCGCGGTATCATCACCCAATCAGCCATCGATGAATTCCTGGATCCGGATTATACCAAATATATTTATGATCCTTTCCTTTTTCGCGACATGAAAAAGGCTTTGCAAAGAATCTTTCGCGCCATTGAGAAAAAAGAAAAAATCGTTGTTCATGGCGATTATGATGCCGATGGCGTCTCTGCCGCGACCATCCTCACCCAGACACTTCGCACCATCGGTGCAGATCGCGTCGATGTTTATCTCCCTCATCGAGAGACCGATGGTTATGGTCTAAATTTGAAAACAGTCACACTCTTACACGACCAAGGCGCCAACCTAATCATTACCTGCGATTGCGGCATATCCAACAAACCAGAAATTGAACTCGCCAACTCTTTCGGAATCGACGTAATTGTCACCGACCATCACGCCATACCAGAGACACTGCCCCCCGCCCATGCCATCATCCATCCGAAAGTGCCCGGAGAGACATACCCAGACACAGGATTATGTGGTGCCGCCGTCGCCTTCAAACTTGCCCAAGGACTACTTCGCAATGCCGCGAAAAATGGTGTAGAATTACCACTCGGAATTTCTTATGAAGGCTACGAGAAATGGATGCTCGATCTCGTCGCGATCGCGACCGTAGCGGATATGGTACCACTCCTCGGCGAATCTCGCACCCTCACCAAATTTGGCCTCATCGTCCTGAACCGAACCAAAAGAATTGGATTGCAAAAACTGCTCCTCGAAGCCAGACTGCGCAATGAAGACGGCACCAACAAACGTGAATTCAACACCGAAACAATTGGTTTTCAAATTTCCCCACGCATCAATGCAGCCGGGCGAATGAATCATGCCAATGTCGCCTACAATCTCCTCAATACCGAAGACCCGACCGAAGCTACCGATCTCGCTTTCGAATTGAATAAAAATAATTTGGAGAGACAAAAAATGACCGAAGATCTGGTGAAACGCGCCATCGAGCAAATCGAACGCGACCAGAAAGACCTCCCCACACTAATCGTCGTTGGCCGAGGTTGGTCGACAGGCATCGTTGGATTGATCGCGGGAAAAATAAAGGAAAAGTATTGGAAACCGACGCTTGTAGTCGCCATCAACAAAGAAGAAGTCACCGGATCCGGCCGCAGTATTGATGGTTTCGATTTGATCTCCGCACTCCAATCAATGCCAGAATTTTTCCACAAATTTGGCGGACATCCTATGGCTTGTGGTTTCACCCTGAAAGACGAGAAAACTATTCCTGAATTTCACAAACGTTTGACCGAAAAATTCCTCGCTGATACCTCGGGACATGATATTGCGCCAACAATCCAAATTGATGCTGAAGTGAATCTCGATGAAGTAGATTGGGGACTTTATGATATTTTGAATAAATTCGAACCATTCGGACAATGCAACGAAAAACCACTCTACCTCGCCCGCGGTCTCACTGTACTGAAAACTGAACCAGTCGGCACCGACGGCAAACATCTACGCATCATGGTCCAACACAATTCCAACCGCATCCGTAAAACAATCGGCTGGAATTTAAATAAAAATTTTGATGACACCGGCACCAACTGGGGTAATTCTCTGAAAAAAGGCGACAAAATCGATATGGTATTTGAAATTGGCGTCAATCAGTGGAATGGAAACCGCGAATTACAATTTACAATCGTTGATTTGAAAAAAATAAAATAGACAATATGAAACTGACAATCTTCACCGACGGTGGCGCTCGCGGCAACCCGGGTCCCGCGGCCGGAGGCATCGTAATCAAAAATGAAAAAGGTGAAACACTGACAGCTTACGGTGAATATTTGGGTGAACAGACAAATAATTACGCGGAATATTCTGCCCTCATCTCCGGACTCCGAAGAGCTCGAGAGCTCGGTGCGGATGAAGTCGAATGTGTACTCGATAGCGAGCTCGTCACCAAACAAATGCGCCGCGAATACAAAGTGAAAGAACCAACTTTACAAAAACTTTTCATCCAAGCCTATAATCTCGCTACTGGATTCAAAAAAGTGACATACCGCCACGTCCTTCGTGCCGCCAACAAAGCGGCAGATGCGGAAGTGAATAAAGTGTTGGATAACCAATAATCCACCAGGTTTAACCAGTAATATGTTACAAGCGATTTCTCGCTTTTTCAAAGAAGCTAACCGAAAGCATTTTTTTTCAGTCCTTTCGGTTTTTTTATTCTACGCCATTTCCCGCTTATTTTTGATTTGGCGTTATGGTGATATTGCTTTTGGCTACGATACAGGTATTTATCGTTTCAATATCAACGCTTATTGGGATAAATTTGGCCAAACTGATTTGCCACCATTCGCTTTTTCTTGGTTTTCAAATTTTTTCAAATTACTCGGTTTTTCGACCGATATGGTGATGTTCGGAGTGTATTTTGCGACTGCTTGCGCAATGTTCTGGTTACTCTACCTACTCGTCAAAAAGTATTTTGACCACTCAGTTGCTCTGTGGACAGTTTTTTTATTCACAATATCAATCGTACAGTTCGAGTTTTACCAATGGTACTATTACCGAAGTTTTGTTGCTATCACCCTCCTCCTATTTACACTTCTTTTGTTTTCATATTATTCCTACTTTTCACTCTTACCCCTAATTTTAGCAACTTGCTTTCACCCTCTCTCAGCCATGCCTATCATACTGATGATAATAGCAATGATTTCAATAGATAAAGAACATCGCCGATACTGGTTAGTGCTTTTTGGAATAACCTCTATTTGTAGTTGTGCTATAAACTGGTCAGCATTTTATGAACACTATTTATTTCTGAAGAGCAACCGATGGCTCGCCGGAAACGACAATTTCGGATCAACCGAGAGTACTGGACAGTTCATTTCTTTAATGTTTTTTTTACGTGCGATGTTTATTTATGGCTTATTTAGCATCATAGGAATTATTACCAACATCAAAAAAAATAAAATATTCCCACTAATTGCCTTTTTTTCTTTGGTTGCGATGCTGTTCCGAATTATGTTTTATCGCCGCCTCTTCATCTGGTTGGATTTAATTTTAATTATATATGCGGGCGTATTTTTATCAAACTTAACAAATAAATTTTTTAATCAGAAGATAATGAAATTGGCTATTTTTGTTTTCTGTCTGATTGGGTTGGCAAACATATCTCGATTCATTTACCTAAAATCGCCCATACTCTCGAACAGTGAATTTTATGCAATCTACAATTCCGACAATTTGAGGGAGAGTGAGTATGTCCTATCTTTTTCTAACAAATATTCCCCATGGCTATATGGATACACCAACAAAAAAGTCATCGCACCCGGAATGTTTGAATACAATAAATGGAACTACGAAGAGTGGACAGTTTTTTGGTATGGGAAAGATCGGGACAAAATTATCGAACTACTGAACCGATACCCAACGCCTATATACATCTATCTGAATAATGACGATGAATACTGGTTGGGTAATTTTGAAAATTCACAATTTATCAAAAAGATCTACGATCACTGGTATATATTTGGCAAATAAATCATCACATGATATAATGCAATTAATTTAATTACTAACTCACATGTCAAACTAAAATATGGACACAATGACCTCAACAGCCACCAAGACCGTCAGTGGCGCAAAATTGGCAATCGCCACACTCGCAATGCTCGGCGCAGGTTCCGTCGCTTTGGCGATGATGCCTATGGCTTCAAACAATGCCACATATAAGTGGGCAGGATGTACCGACCCCGACAGCTATGTCGATGAGTACGCCATGCCAAACTCATTTGTGAATCAACAACTTTTTTCTAAATCAAACACATACTACAATACCGGCGCAAAAAGTGACTATTGTTACACTTTCCCAACTACAGGCAAAACATACCTAATGGAAGGAATTTGTCGAAACGGAAGTTTTTCCACATGGCAAAAAAATTGTGCTGAGCTGAACTACTCAAAGCCAGGGGCGAACTTTAAATGTGTTGAGGGGGCGTGTGTGGATATCCCGACCATGGTAACAAGTACTATAACGACAAGCACAGTAGCCAACGTCACACTCTCACGCACATATGACAGTGGACCAAAAGGAACAATGACTCTCACACCCACTATCGGAACACCTGACAATTACATCTTCGAGATGAAAGTTTCAGTACAGGGCGAAGCTGTAAAACTTCGTTCTATCACAGTTACCGCCTCAAGCACATCCCCAAACAAATTTATTGCCAACGATTTGATCAATTTCCGACTATTTGTAGAAGGTAACCAAAACGCAATCGCCACTCTGAGTGAGATAACATGTTCTGCAAATAATGTGTGTAAACTGACATGGACATCCACAGATAACCTCTTACCAAACGTCATCAACGTGAATTCATCAGTCAACCTATTCATGAAAGCTGATATCAACGAAACGGGAGTTGCTAGAATAGGTGATAATTTTTCATTCAACATAATAAACCCCGTCACGGATTTTGTCGCGGTCGGAGCGTCTTCTGGCAATTTTGCCATCGTATCTGGAAATGCACCAGCTCACAGTATCACCCATATAGTTCCACAAACCGTGACTATTGAAGCCGTGTCGCCAAAAGTTCCCCAAACAGTTGGATTAAATGCTGGCGCAACTATTGGTGTTTTCAAAGTGACCAACCATGGTGTCGGTACCGTAAAATTGACCCGATTTGATGTGACTGATAATGGCTATTCCGCGGATACAATGCGCTATAAATTAATGTTCTCATCCGAAAATGAAAATAATACACTAGGTGGAACTGCCGCGACGACACAAACAAAAACAACCAATTTCGGTGATTTAACTTCCGCAAATATCACTATTAGTGGTGGGGCTTCCAGATACCTAACGGTAAAAACAGCCGCCACAGCAAATAATTATGACAGTTTTATTATTTCCACACACACTCCGCTCGATATGGTCTTTTTCAGTATTGACGAAACGATGCTCGGATACGATGGCAATGTGAACGGATCATTGACTGATATAATCACTGGATTAAGGCCAAAAGAAGCGAAAGTGGGCAATGAAATTGTAACAGCGCGAAGTTAATTAGACGTGAAGTACCATATAACACGTAAAACACTTACCAATTCCGTTCCTAAAACCCGCCTTATCGGCGGGTTTTTTGCACAACAACTTCCACACACTGTAAGCCTTATTTTAAGTCCATTTCAAAGCTTCTATCACCCGCCTCAATCTCTCGCCCTCCGCCTCCACCACCTGTCCATCATATTCCCCGCTATGCGCCGTCTCGTTTCCATACGACGGTGCTTTTTGATCCAAGTGCAAATTCACAGTAAATCCATCCGCCCGCGTATCCACATAAGCATGAAAGCGTGGATACAGACCATTACTGAGACGGCGCGCGAAACTAATCTCGCCAGTACGGCGATTCTGAATCATCCCATAGCCACACTGACGCATGAGTAATTCGTGACGATAGCGATATAGTCCTTTGAAGTCAATTTTCATATGCACCCATAATACCACAGCCGCGCGAAAAATCAAAACCGCCCGTTCGTGCACAGGCGGCTCTTTATGGTGGCATCTTTTAAAGAGACACCACTTTGATAATTATTCCGCGTGATCGCAGACACCGTTATTGTTGGCGTCAACGAAGTTCGCTCGATTGCCGCCGCATCCGCAACCAGTGCTATTACCTGCGCCACATTGACCAGATGAACAACCCTGCTTCTTCGTACCATCTACGGAATTTTTTTGACCACAGCCACAGCCGGCTTTTTTATTTTGCTCAATTTTTTGCGCATTTGGATTTCCCGTAGCGTGTGCTACGCCACCATTCCAATACGACACACCAGCGAAAGCAACCGCGATAATTGCAAACGCCCCAACTCCACCCAACATTCCTTTCCAAAAATTCGACATACGTAAATTAGTTTAATAAATTATTTCTGGGCCCTTCAATTAATAATACGCACGGGCTCAAAAAATACTTTCATTATTTTCCACCACATGTTCCATGTTTTTTCATTCCACCATTACAACCACAACTGCAACCGGTCTGAAATGGGGCAATCTCACCCGCCACAAATATTCGACCATCTTGTGCAATGCCAATAATTTTAATTTTATCTCCAAGCTGTAAATTATTCATAGCATAGAATTTCGTCGAAGAATTAACGAGTACACGCCACTTATCCATCGTCAACCAATCATTCAATACGATAACTTCATCGCCAAGTTCCATAACCTGTCCTGAGAGTGTCCCATTTTCCGGGTGTGACCACATACGGGCCTGGGCACAAGCCATATTTCTATACACAGGCACACCGGCTGCTACTTTGTTTTCCACAAAATGCCCCACTCCGAGACGCCACAGACCGACACCGAGTAGAAATGTCAGTCCGACATATGCCGCAAGGACGATGAGCAGTGGATATTTGTAGCCCGTTTTGAATTGACGAAAATTGAGAAAAGAAATCAAGCCGAATAGCAGAAGGAAAAATAGCCAAACAAATGGCAAGCTCGCTCCGATGTATGACCAAACCGACCCACCACCGGCACGAAAAAACTTCCAATCGGCACCAGATATATTATGAATCGAAGTCGCCATCGCGAGCGCTCCGGTCATGACCGCAATCCCCGCCACCGCGAAAATTACCGAACGACGCGCATAAAAATATCCCACTGTGTGTGGCGCAATTTTTTCCCCATTAATTTTTTCGACCACTTGGTCCGCAATATTTATTTGTGACATATTTTTGTGTATAGTTTGGAAAATTTCTCTTTCGCCCGACGCAGACGTATCGCGACAGTCCCGGCTGGTAAACGCAAAATCTCTGCGATCTCATCATATTGTCTTTCTTCGAAATATTTCAGAATGAGAATCGAGCGATATTTCTCATCGAGTTCTCCGAGCACTCGCGAAATACAAGTAGCATCTAAATTATTTTGCACATCGCGTAGAATATCGAGGTCAGCCGCAATTTTTTCCGCTTCAGTCGCATCGAGTGAAATATTTTCCCGTCGCCTTTTGCGCCAGTGCGAAATCGTCTCATTGTGAACGATTCGATAGATCCACGTCGAGAATTTTTGCTGATCATCAAAATCACGTAAATTCAAATACGCTTTGATAAATGCATCCTGCAAAATATCTGCCGACGCGTCCTGATCAACTCCAGAAATTTTCACGATATACGCACGCAAACGTCTCTCATATCTCTCAATCAACACGCGAATCAATTCTTTGTCGATGAGTACCTGTCGCGCGATTTCCTCGTCCGACATTTTTTCATAGTTCGGCATACACCTATATTACGCCCTACTCAGGTTTTTTCTTTCGTTCCGTATAGTCTCGCGAGTATGAATGATAATTCAGAATGAAGTCGATCACGAGTCGAATCAAGCGCGCGAAGTTCTGCATCCGTGAATGCCCGCACTTCCGCCACTTCCGCTGGGTTCGGCTTCAGTTCACCGACGAGCTCCGCGCGAAAAACATGCAAATATTTCGTATAACCATTATCTCGAAATACATCCGAAAACAGCAATTCGAGCGGTGAGACCGTCCCCAATTCTTCGTCATATTCACGCAAGGCCGCTTCCTCATAAGTCTCCCCTGATCGCACATGTCCACCGACCGCTGTCGACCAATGTCCCGGTGCGAAAAATACCGTATCCGCTCGTTTCTGAAGCAACATTCTCCCCATATCATCATATACCAAAACATGCACTATCCGATGTGGCAGTTTCTGCGCATAAATTTCCTTTTTGGTCGCTTGGCCGATGACTTCGTCACGGTCGTTCACGATGTCGAGGGTTTCCATATACTGTTTATTATACTTTGGGATGGATGTAAAAGCAACCAAAAAACTTAAAATATCGAAAGCCTGACATTTGACATTAAAGAGAACGCCTTGTTGACAAACCACTCATTATTACTATACTATAGGCATGGCACGTTACAGCCATATACACACAGGAGCATGAAATGAGAAACCATCGTTTTGGATTTGAGGAATTTTGCAAAGCCCTACCCGGCGCTCTGCTCGGATCCGCCACTTACCCGCTACCCATGATGGCCAAAGTTTTGCGCCATTTACCGAGCGCGGTTAGTTCGGGCTACAGAGTATTATGGCGAACCAACTCTATCGGTCCGAATCTCAAAACCGTCATTGGCGTCGCAATTCCAGCCGGAGCGATCATCGTTCCAGCACTGGCAATTCCATGTGCCGCAATTTATGGTCTGCCGATTGGCGCATGGAAGGTTTCGAGCAAAGGCGTCAAGAGTTTGTTTACCAAAATCCGTGAAGATCTCAAATGGATCGACGAAAACCTGGTCGGGTCACTATTACCGAGTCTGCGCAATTATGAACCGACCCCACTCGAATCGGGTAAAGTACCATTCGACATTTCTCCGCTTCGTGCGATTGTGTCCGTCCTCACATCGGCCATTTCTACGACAATTGCCGCCCCGATCGAGACATCGATGTTTCTTTACTATTGGTTTCCTGTGCTTGGAAGAATGTATCATGACATTCTGCATCACGAAGATCTTCCATTTTTCCTCGCTCTCCTTGCACTGATAGTTATTCCCATTGGGATGACTATCGCGATCCCGGTCGTTGCGCTAGCCAGCATTTTGGGCAATATTGGCGCAGGCACTTATCGCTCATACAAAAAAGGTGGAGATTTCAGACATGCCATGGTGAGTGTGTGGCACGACATAAAAAAATTGCAGGAGCAATTGAAAGCATTTTCGACCGTCAAAGACAGAGACAGAGATAGATACTGATCATAAGCGTTGCCGGCGCTCTAATCCGGCAGATTAAAAAGCAGCTTTTTTGAAGGCTGTTTTTTTGTTCTACGATTGACAATCGAACACAAAAATTGTATACTGTCCGCCATACGGAGAGATCGCATAGTTGGTCTAGTGCGCAGACCTGGAAAGTCTGTATGTCGCAAGGCATCGAGGGTTCGAATCCCTCTCTCTCCGCCTTCGCCTGCCGAAGCTCCGAAGGAGCGTAGGCGGGCACCCCGAAAGATTAACCCCTTAACTTCGGCAGAACTAATCCAAAGAGCAGGCTACGGCGGACACGGTCCGCAATGATCAGTACCCCAAAAAGGGGAATTAGAGGATGGTTATGGCCAAAAATGCGTATCTACAATGTATCCGGTTTTGAAGCTGTTGAAATTATTCTGAAAGACGGAAAAATCTATCGCATTGGGACGGATGTTCCCGGAGATTTAGAGAATGCAATCAGGCAAGCCAAATAAGCATGTAACCCTTGAAGGGTGGCTGTACACGCCATTGAAATTCTAGAAAAACGAGGTATTTAACCTCTCACAAAAGCACCTATTTAGGTGTTTTTGTTTTGCGAACATCGTGCTATAATACCCACCTATTCATAACCAAACAATATGGAAAAGAAAACCTTTTGGCGATGTACCATCTGTGGCGATTTGCACTACGGCGTCCGCCCACCAGAGAAATGCCCAACATGCGGATTCGGTGCCGACAAAGCAGTCGAAATTAGTCAAGAAGAATTTTTGAAAATAGTTTCCGAATAATTTGACGGTTGCAATTGGCATTAAAAAAGTGATAAAAAAATAACACAATATATGTTAGCACAATTTGCATTCTACAAAATCCTCGGTCTCCCAGTCATCGTCTATGGCGGCGCCTTCACACTCATCCTCCTTCTCGTCGTCGGATTTTTGGGTACAATGATAATGAAAGGTAAAATACACGTATCTGTCGCTTGGCATGTCAACTTAGCGCGACTGGCTTTGGTTTTGGGAATTATTCACGGGGTGATTGGTATACTGCTCTTTATCTGATTCGTCAAATCATTATAAAAAAATAAAAAAAGCCCGTCCGAAGACGAGCCAAACAAAAGAACGCCACAATTACCCAATAGTTATTCGAGCGGTACAACATCACCGGGCACCGAACGGTTTTTTTGCACATCCGCAGGCAATTCATAACCACCAAACCCCAACCACCTCTTCATATACATTTCATATTTTTGAATTTTTTCAAAAATAAAATCCGTTCGATACCGACCAAAGGCTTTTTTTAACTCTTCCTCACCTAATATCGGATCAGGAGATCTACCAAGGTCAATATATGTACAAGAGAATCCCCTACCACACGAAGTCACTTTGAGAGAAAGCGGTTTAGACTGTTTAGTACCTTTTGGTGACAATCTAATTATGGAAATACCACATGCGGCGTCATACCATTCCCCACTGGTAAATGAACCGACAAAGACATCGGCTGAATTAAAATTAGGGTCAAAAGACTGCCAACGAACGAAATGATATGCGAATTCAGACCCAACCCCATGCCCATCATAATATTTCAGTAGAGCAAACCTGTCTTCACCAAACCAATTTCCCACAATGGTCGACTCTCCATAAAAGTCACTCAGACGACCTTGGATTTTGGAACCATCCGTCAAGAACTCACCTGCAAACTCCGGACGTGAAGGATAATACACACCATGCACATCTTGTTGCCAAAAATGACCCCGACAGTGGATTCGTCTAACCAACATAACTTGTTCATTTTCAAAGGACATAGCAAACCTCCGGTTCAATTTATGATCAAAATAACACACTTCAAGCAATAAGTCAACCTCTTTTTGATTGACACCCCCATCCCGAAATGCCATAATACGAAACATAAAACTAATACCTCATTATGTCAATCCACCCAGAAAATCCATCAATAACCGGCCTCACCAGCGCCGAAGCTGCCAATCGCCTCGCTCTGCACGGCTTCAACGAACTTCCCACCCAAAAAAAGCGTGCTATTTGGACGATAATGTTCAATGTCATGAAAGAGCCAATGCTCATCATGCTTCTCGTCGCTGGACTTATCTACCTCTTCATCGGCGACGTTTCTGACTCTATCATGCTCCTCGCATCGATATTTTTTGTTATCGGAATTACGTTTTACCAAGAAAGAAAAACTGAACGTGCGCTCGACGCCCTGAAGGATTTATCTGCCCCACGTGCCCTCGTCATTCGTGACGGTACCGAAAAAACGATCATGAGTCGCGAAGTAGTACCAGGCGACATTGTCATACTGCGCGAAGGCGATCGCGTACCAGCAGACGCCGCCATCATTGAAAACACGAATTTGCTTCTCGACGAATCTCTCCTCACTGGCGAATCGGTTCCCGTGCGCAAATCTATTTGGGACAAAATATCAACATCTACCCAACCAGGTGGCGATGACTCCCCTTTCGTATATTCTGGCACCATGGTAGCCCAGGGACATGCACTCGCCGAAGTGATGAAGACAGGCGTCGAAACAGAAATTGGAAAAATTGGTAAATCCTTACAAAGCATTACCGACGAAGAAACATTATTGAAAAAAGAAACCGGAAGAATAATCAAAATTTTTGCGGTTGTTGGATTATCACTTTGCCTTTTGATTGTACTAATTTATGGAATAGCCCGCCATGATTGGATCCAAGGTTTTCTGTCTGGTCTCACTTTGAGCATGTCTATGCTCCCAGAAGAGTTTTCCGTCGTCCTCGTAATTTTTCTCGCGATCGGCGCCTGGCGGATGTCTCGTCACAATGTCCTCGCTCGTAAATCCGCTGCAATCGAAACACTTGGTGCCGCGACCACACTCTGTGTCGACAAAACAGGCACCATTACTATGAACAGCATGCGCCTCAGTGTCATGGTAGCGAATAACGAGATTTACGACTTATCAAAAAACCAAAATCAACCATTACCAGAGACTTTTCACCCTCTACTGGAATACGCACGTCTCGCCTGCCAAAAAGATCCCTTCGATCCGATCGAAAAAGAAATTCTCGCGAAATCAATTGACTTTCTCCAAAACACCGAGCATATTCACCCTGATTGGAAAATAAAACGCGAGTATCCCCTCTCAAAAGAAATACTCGCAATTTCAGAAGCCTGGGAAGCCCGACACGGACATTCATTAGTTATTGCAACAAAAGGCGCACCAGAAGCGGTCGCAGATTTGTGTCATTTTACCCCTGCCGAAAGTGCCACCCTCATGAAACAGATTCAATCCCTCGCGAATATGGGTCTACGTATTCTCGGTGTGGCTCGTGCTGATTTCGACGGTCCGGAATTACCTACCGGCCAACATGATTTCAAATACAAATTTCTCGGTCTGATCGGATTCGCTGACCCGGTACGTCCATCAGTCGCGAGTGCCGTCACCGAATGCTATAACGCCGGCATTCGTGTTATTATGATTACAGGAGATTACCCTGGTACCGCTCAATTTATCGCCAAACAAATCGGCTTAAACAATTCAGAAAGCTACTTAACCGGTAGCGATTTACGCAATTTATCATCCACTGAATTAGCCGAAAAAATTAAAAATGTAAATATTTTCGCGCGCGTAATGCCCGAACAAAAACTAACCATCGTCAATGCTTTGAAAACAAATGGAGAAATAGTCGCTATGACGGGAGACGGTGTCAATGATGCCCCCGCCCTCAAATCTGCTCACATCGGCATCGCTATGGGGGGACGAGGTACTGATGTCGCTCGTGAAGCATCAGATCTCGTGCTTATCGATGATGACTTTTCTTCAATTGTCTCTGGCGTAAAGATGGGACGTAGAATATTCGACAATCTGAAAAAAGCTATCGCCTATATTTTTTCCGTTCATATTCCGACCGCCGGCCTCGCCCTCATCCCTATTATTTTCAATCTGCCAATCGTTCTCATGCCCGCTCACATCGCTTTTCTCGAATTAATTATCGACCCCGCCTGCTCGATCGTTTTTGAATCAGAGAAATCTGAAAAGAATATTATGCGCCATCGGCCACGCAATCTTCGCGACCCTCTATTCAACCGCCGAACATTTATTTTGAGCTTACTCCAAGGTCTTAGCTTATTGACAGCCGTTCTCGCGATATATTTATTTGCATTTTTTTCCGGTTTCGACGAAAACACCGTACGCACACTCGCCTTCACCACGATTGTGCTTGGCAATCTACTTTTAATTATTATCAACCTCTCCCACACAGCCCACTTCGGACAAATACTACTAAACAAAAACAAATCCCTATATATAGTCTTGGCTAACACCGTAACATTTCTAACAATCACGCTCACGCTTCCACTGCCACAAAAACTATTTCGTTTTTCATCCCTTTCGTTCACTCAATTTCTATACTGTCTCGTTGCCGCTGTGATAAGTTTGATATGGTTTGAAATTTACAAGATTGTACTAATAAGGAAGAATAAAACTTTCTAAAACCAAGCCCAACAGTACAGTCCGAAAAATAATGACAAAAAGCATCTTCTGTGATAGACTGACTACAGAGTCTTATTCCATTCGTTTATTCCTAACTCATTCATCTATGCGTAAATCGACCATCACAATTATTGTGGTAGTAGCCATTGCGACTATTTTCCTCATCGTCATGCGTTTGAGTACACCAGAAGATGGTTGGATTTGTAATGAAAACGGTTGGGTAAAACATGGTAAACCAAGCATGCCAATGCCGACTACTCAGTGCATCATCGGAACAAAAGGCTCCGAAACGAACACAACGACTGCGAACCAAACATCTATCACCACAGGCACAGTTTCATCAATTACTGATTTAGAAAAACAATACCCACAATTCAAAAAAATTACCGATGAACTCTATCTCGCGACCCCACAACCAAATGAAATGCTAACAAGTCCACAAAATGTCGAAGGCTGGTTGAATAATTCTTGGGCATTTGAAGGCAGTTTCGTGATTTCTCTATTTGACGGCAATGGCGTAGAACTGTATCGAGGACCCGCTTCGATGCCTGATTGGACGACTCCTGGTTTATCAGGTTTCACCGCCTCACTGAAATTTAACTCCCCAATCACCCCGACCGGCACACTGCGTATCGAAAACGACAACGCTTCAGGGTTGCCTGAATACGAAAAACATATCGATATTCCAGTTCAATTTGCAACGACCGAACAGCTCACACTGAAAGTATTTTTCGCAAATACTATTTATGACCCAGAAATGCTCGACTGCTCCCATGTGTATCCAGTCGTACGCACCGTCCCATATACTCTCGGCACCGCGAAAGCCGCTCTCGAACAACTCCTCCTCGGCCCAACCGCCGAAGAAAAATCTGCTGGTTTTGTCACCAGTATTAATCCGAATGTAAAAATCAATTCAATTAAAATCGAAAACGGCACCGCTTATGTCGATTTCGACGAAACACTTGAACACGCCGTCGGCGGTTCATGCCGCACAGGGCAGATTATTTCGCAAATCAAAACTACCCTTTCTCAATTCCCTACTATTACCAATACCGTCATTTCAATTGACGGCGTAAGTGGTGATACGATTTTGCAACCATAAATAACCTTAATCAGATGCTTCTGCACATTCCAAATCTGACAAAATAACGACCTTATTCACTTCAGAGGGTTGATTATTTTTTAATAACAAAAATTTATTATCACCCCTCTTATTTATTGGACAGACACTACCACAATGGCCGTGCAATTCAGTTTCTTTTTGACACAAATACACATTCCTCACACCATCAAATGAACTAGTACAACCAGCTAACTGCAATTCAACGCTACTATCAAACATACAATCATTCTGACAATCCGTGGTGGCACTACAATCTTTTTTAACTATTCTCTCTAATAAACCTCTCGCCGAAGACCTCGAAAACACTCCACTAAAAAAATAAACTACTAAAATAATCAGTACAAGTAAAATCCCAAAAATTGCGTATTTCTTCATATTTATTTGTTAGTTTTCTTCGTCTTCCCAATAATCTTCATCGCCGCCTCGACCGTATCCACAATCTGATACAACTCATCATCCTCATCATGAATCGTCTTCTCATCATGCACCATCACTTTTTTGATATACATATGAAGCGGTTGCCAGAATTCGTGATCAATCAAAATAATCGGCAACTTCGGCATTTTCTTCGTCTGCATGAGAGTCAACACCTCAAACATCTGGTGAAATGTTCCGAAACCACCAGGAAAAAACACGAATGCTTTACTCGGTGCAGTGATAATCAATTTACGCGTAAATGGAAACTGAAAACCAATACCTCGGTTGATATATGGATTGACCCGCTCACTGAAACCATACTTCATATTGATACCGAGTGATTTTCCTCCATTTTCGAACGCTCCTTTATTCGCCGCCTCCATAATACCAGGGCCACCACCCGTGATTGTCGTGTATCCACCCGCCGCCAACTGCTTACCGAGATCATACGCCATTCCATAATATTTCGAATCTGGGCCGAGACCTTTTGTCCCGAGCACAGTGACATCATCAGCAACACCCGTCAAAAATTCGAACCCCTCCACGAGTTCCGCCATAATTTTGAAAATCCGCCAATTTATTTCGCCCTGACACGCGAAACTTTCTGGCCCAATTTCACAAGCCTCACTTCGATCCTTCGTATCTTTTATGAAATCATATGCCTCTTCTGCTGTATCCACCACATGCCAAGTATCGATAATTTTTTCTTTTACAGAATTTACGGCAACACTTTTTTCTCGTACAAATTTGACTAACGGTTCCCAATAATCTCGCCCTACGAGCACAATCGGAGATTTCGGCATTTTATTCAATTCCATGTGATCCACCACTTCGAAAAATTCATCCATCGTCCCAAATCCGCCTGGGAAATACACAAATGCATTTGCGGGCGATGTGAGCATTACTTTACGCGTGAAAAAATAGTAAAAAGCGATTGATTTTTTTACATATGGATTGATTCGCTGTTCAAACGGTAATTGGATATTCAAACCGACAGAATTCCCCCCCGCTTCGAAAGCGCCACGATTCGCCGCCTCCATAATACCAGGACCCCCTCCAGTCAATACCGTGAAGCCACCTTTGCCGAGTAGCCCACCGAGCTCACGCGCAATTTTGTAATACCGATCCGTCTCTGGTGTACGTGCCGATCCGAGAATCGTCACTTCTTTCTTCATCTTTTCGAGGAACTGATAACCTTCGACAAACTCCGCCATGATACGAAAAATTCTCCACGTATCACGATAGTCGCCATGCGCCGCGACCGAATAACTGAAATCGCTCGAATGAACCCCCAAAGAATTATTTTTTTGCGGCTCTTTTGTCGAAGAAATCTTAGACATACGAAATTATTATTTTCCAAAAATTGAATACGCTGTGCGTAGAACTAATTCTTCCTGCATTCTCGGCCCGATGATCTGCATCCCGACAGGCAAACCCGCCGATGTGTTCCCGACTGGAATTGAAATTGCCGGTAAGCCCGCGATCGCTGGTGGCGCCGCGAAAACATCAGCCAAATACATTGCGAGGACATCATCCTTCTTCTCACCGACGCCAAAAGCAGCCGTCGGCGTCGTCGGTGTCAGAAGTAAATCAACTTCCGTAAATACTTTTTCGAAATCACGAATAATTAATGTGCGAACTTTTTGTGCTTTGCGATAGTATGCATCATAATAACCCGCCGAAAGCGCGTATGTACCGATCATGATGCGACGTTTCACTTCTTCGGGAAAACCCTGCGCCCGTGAACGTGAATATGTCTCATACAAATCTTTTCCTCCAACACGCACCCCATAGCGAATTCCATCCATCCGCCCCAAATTTGAACTATCCTCACTCGGCACGACAATATAATATACAGGAATAGCATACTTCGTCATCGGCAAACTCACACTAACAATTTCAATCTCACAATCTTTCAACTTGCCCTCCGTAGCTCCCGAGGAGCGAAGGACGGGTCTTTTAATCTCCTCAATCTTTTCCTCAATAATTTGCTTCACCTCATCCTCCATACCCTCCACCTCAAAATACTCTTTCGGCACACCAATTCTGATCTTTCCTCGCCCACCGAAGCTCCCACGGAGCGAAGGTTGGGTCTTCCTTAATTTCAATCCCTTCACATAATCCGGTACCCCATCCGTCACAGTCGTCGCATCGAGCACATCCTGCCCCGCCATGATCTGCATCAGTATCGCTGTATCTTCCACCGTCTTCGTCATCGGACCGACTGTATCGAGTGAAGACGCCATCGGCATAATTCCATAGCGTGAATTACGACCATAACTCGGTCGGAGTCCCACAATTCCACAAAAAGCGGCTGGCTGTCGGATAGAGCCACCAGTATCTTCACCAATTCCGAAAATACACATATTGTCTGCGACTGCCGCCGCTGTACCACCCGATGAACCGCCTGAAACTTTGTTCAAATCGTGCGGATTTCGAACCGCTCCATACATCGAATTTTCGTTACTTGCACCATGACCGAAAGCATCACAATTATTTTTGCCAATCAAAACCGCACCTTCGGCGCGAATCCGTCCGATCACAGTCGCATCAAATGCCGACACATAATTATCCAAAATTTTGGCCGAAGCAGTCGATCGTCCATCGCGCGTACTAATTGCATCTTTCACCGCAAATGGAATACCCGTCAACATTTTTTGTTCACCACGCGCGATCATCTCGTCTGCCTCGTGTGCTTCGTGTAATGCCGACTCAGCAAATACAGTAATAAAAGCATTGAGCTCAGAATTTCTCTCCTCAATTCTATCGAGACACGCCTGTGTCAATTCAACAGATGTAAATTTTTTCTTTTTCAAACCTTCGTAAGCCTCGCGAATTGTTAAATTATTAAGCATCATATTTTCTATTCTTCATTTTCACCAAACACCGCTTTGACCCGTAAATACTGTCCGAATTTATCAGGGAAATTTTTCAACATTTTTTCTCTAGTCACCGCATCGGTTTCGATGACGACATCCTCGCGAATTACGCCCGTAAGCCCAGTCACCTGACAAGTTTCTGGTACACCCTCCGTATTCACCTCGTCTAAGATCCCAATGTAATCTAAAACGACCGAAAGCTGTTCGGCGTACATTTGTTTCTCTTTTTCACCCAACTCAAGCCTCGCCAGAGTCGCAATTTGTTCAATTTCTTTAATTGTTAATTTCATAGTGATGATACTATATCAAAAAGTTCTTTGTTAAGCAAGCATATCCCCTCACCCCACCATCCCCAAAAATTCGCCCTCTCCCAACACCTCCACCCCCAAACTCCTCGCCTTATCTAATTTAGACCCTGCACTTTCTCCTGCCACCACATATGTCGTCTTCTTACTCACCGATTCACTAATTTCTCCACCGAGCGCCCGAATTTTTTCTTTTGCTTCATCGCGACTCATCGACTCCATCGATCCAGTCAAAACAAATACTTTACCAGCCAATTTACCACCTGATTTCTGTCCCAGAAATTTCTGAATTTTTACACCGTTTGCGAGCAAATCATCCACCAATTTCGCGCCATCTTTATCCTGAAAAAATTTATAAATCGATTCCGCCATCTTCGGCCCGACATCATTTACATTTTGCAAATCTTCGAGACTCGCTTGCCGTATTTTTTCTAATGTCAAAAAATGCATTGCGAGACGAATCGCTGTCTCTTCACCCACATGCATGATACCGAGACCGAAAATAAAGCGCGGCAGAGTGACATTCTTCGCTTGTTCGATCGCGATAATTAAATTATCAGCCGATTTCTCCGCGAAACGCTCCAGCGATTCCAAATCACCCTTTTTCAAAGTAAAAATATCAGCCGGATTTTTGATGAGACCCTCACTCATGAGTTGTTCCACAATTTTTTCACCGAGACCGTCAATATCAAATGCTTTTTTCGATGCGAAGTGAATCATTTTTTCGAGTTGTTGCGCATAACATTTCGGATTCACACATTTCAAAATTGCCCCTTCCTCCATTTTTTCTCCGACAGCATACCGCCTGATATCCGCTCCACAGATCGGACAAACTTTCGGCTCGCGAATACCGTGCTCGCTCCCATCACGCATTTTTTCGAGTACGCGCACGATTTTCGGTATGATATCCCCCGCTTTCTCGACCACGACCATGTCGCCAATTTTCACACCGAGGCGACAGATTTCATCGAAATTGTGCAGAGTCGCATGCGTCACCGTCGTACCGGCGAGTTGTACTGGATCGAGAAGAGCCACAGGCGTCAGTGACCCAGTACGCCCGACCTGCACATAGATATCTTTCACTTTTGTCGTTCCCTGTTCTGCTGGAAATTTGAAAGCAATACCCCAACGCGGTGCCTTACCCGTATATCCAAGAATATCCCGATATTTTTTTTGATTGACCTTAATTACCACCCCGTCCACCCAAAAAGGATGACTATTTTTTTCTTTACTAATTTTTTTGTAATAATCAAAAACTTGACCCAAGGTCTCACATTCACGCCAACTATCATCAGTCTTGAAACCGAGTTTGCGCAGCCAAAGTAGTTCATCGGTCTGCTTCTCGGGCATATTCACACTCGAAATATCATAAGCGGTCAGCGCCAATTTTCGCGAAGCCACAATACTCGCGTCCAATTGTCGAATCGTACCAGCCGCCGCATTACGCGGATTCGCGAAAAGCGGCTCACCAAGTGTCGCTCTTTTTTCATTTAATTTGTCGAGCATCTCTCGACTCATCCACACCTCTCCCTCAGCAATCAAATCCACAGGTTCATTCAGTTTCAGAGGCACACTTTGCATCGTGCGCACATTCTGCGTGACATCTTCACCCACTTTTCCATCACCACGTGTCGCCGCGATTTTCAACATCCCTTTTTCATATGTCAAAACCATGTGCAGACCATCAATTTTCAATTCGCAATCATACGTCAAATCTTTTGGCCTCTTACCCAATTCTTTTTCGAGAATTTTCATCATGCGTTCGTTCCATTCGAGAATATCGTTTTCATCAAATGCGTCATTGAAAGACCACTGTGGCACGGTATGCGTCACTTTCACGAATTTATCGAGTGGTTTCCCCGCCACCCGCTGAGTCGGCGAATCAGGTGTAATTAGTTCCGGATGTTCGTTTTCCAATTTACGCAATTCGTGCATGAGCCCCTCATACATCTGATCCGTAATTTCTGGATCATTGAGGACATGATAACGATGACGCAAATCATCGATCTGCGCACGCAATTTTGCGATTTTTGTATTTATTTCTTGTGGCATAATTAATTTATTTCATCATTCCCATATACCACTGAATAATACCCTGCCCGAACCAAACCGTCACCAAAGTCGCAACCGCTAAATATGTCCCGAACGGAGTTTCATCCAATAATTTCTGCCGACGCGCGAGCATCATAATCAAACTCACGACCGCATCACCGACATACGCGATAAACAAAGCGACGAGACTCGCCGGCCAGCCGAGGAGCGCCCCCATCATGACCCCGAGCCAAATATCTCCCCCACCAATCCAACGACCACGCGATACCACATACTGCAGACCGAAAAACCCACCCGCCACGACCATACCAATCATAATCGACAAAATACTTTTGTGAAAAATAAATAAATTCATCAGTGCAAAAACTGTCGCAAAACCGAGAACAATTTTCGGTTCGATCTCACGATATTTCAAATCATAGACAAATACGAATAACAATACCACAATCGCGAGAGAATCACGCGTCACGAGCCACGCACTCGATGCCGTCCAACCAGAGCCGAGATGAATCCATGCGGAGATGAAATGCAAAACAAGCGACATCGCTTCGACAATCGGGTACTGAATAGAAATACTTTCCTGACAATGCCGACATTTGCCACGCAAAAATAAATACGAAAAAATCGGGATATTATCATGCCACAATATTCCCTTACCACAATGCGTACACTCAGATCGTGCAATCACAATTGGTTTACGCATGCGCGTGCGCCATTCCCAAGCATTAACGAAACTACCGATGAGCAGACCAAACAAAGAAATCAGAGCGTAATAAAAAAAATCCATAACCAACAACGGTTCTTATTTGTTAAATCTATACATAAATTATACCACAAAAATACCCCCTCGAAAAGGGGGTATTCTGTTAGACTAATTCTAAATTATTATGGTGTTGTTGTTGCTGAAGTGATCCCAGACGGAGTTGCCGTAAATGTTCCTTCTAGATTATTCACTTTACCTTCGAGTGTGCCAGTAATCGTGTATGTACTGTCGGATTGTGTATAAGTATATGAACCAGTACCTGGATCTGCTGGAACTTGACCCATGTAAGCACTCGTACAGCCAGCCGCACCAAATCCTGACGCGTTCAAACAAGCCGCGTCTGCACTACCGAGAACAATACCACTCCCTTCTGGATAAGCACTGTTATCGGTATAATACATCTCAAGTGCGGTCTGCACTTGTTTGATATCGGACAAACGTTTTGAATCGCGCGCTTTTGCTCTAGTTGTCCCGAGCGCCACGACTGCGAGTGTGGACAGTAAGCCGATAATCGCAATGACGACGAGCAATTCAACCAAAGTAAAACCTTTTTTATTCATATGTTCACCCCCTTCCTAAAATTTAAGATAAATTAATAATACCTAATTTTTATGAAATCTTCAGTACCTTTTTCGCCTTCTCGACAATCTCTGACGGTTTGAAATGCGCCTTGATCATATAATCTACCGCTCCCATTTGTAATCCCTTCTCCACGTCGTCTTTTTGCCCCAAGTTGGTGAGGAGAATTACTGGAATATCGACGGTATTTTTATCTTTTTTCAGTTCTTCGAGAACAGAAAAACCATCCCTCTTCGGTAAGAGGATATCTAATAAAATCAAGTCCGGTTTTTTCCTTATTGCGTCTTTGAGGCCAGCATCTCCATCCATCGCCACTGAAATTTTGAACCCTTCCATTTCAAATTTTGTCTTGTAGATGTTTGCGAGGAAATTATCATCCTCCACAAGCAAAATGTCTACAGTATTAACATCTTTCATAGTATTCACTAGTATAGCAAATTGCGAAAAAATAATAAAGCAACTGTGGATGAATTTACAAACTACACAATTTTTCGCAAAGCTAGGCCAATCGCCACCGACATGCGTGGACCAATCTCATCGAGTACCGGTTTCAATCCCTGTTGATAAACCACACGCGCCCACGGATCGCCCACAAAAACCTTCATAGCAAATTTACGACGCAAATAATCCACGAGTGGTGGAAACGTAGAAGTACCTCCTGTCAAAATAATCTTTTCCGGTTTTTTGTTTTCATTTCCTGTCTGACGCAGATAGACATCGAAACCATATTCAATTTGTTTAGCGATCGGATCGAACACTGCCATGAACGAATCGTTGTTCACTAAAGCACCCGAAACCGACAAATCCGACTTCATCCTCATCGCCTGCTCAAACGTGACACCAGCAGTGTCGGCAATCATCCGATCCAACGCATTGCCACCTAAATTGATTACATGATTCGTCATCGGCAAACCCTGATCCATAATATAGAAGTTCGTCTTCTCGGCTCCCACATCCACCACTATCGATGTCGTCACATCATGGCCCACGAGTGCTCGCTCGAGCGCGAAACCTTCTGTCTCCAACTCTAATAATTCCAAATCCGCCATTTCAAATATACGTGTATAGAATGCCACTACCTCACGCGGTGCCGCTGTCACGAGAATTTTCAAAAATTTTTCTTTACCTTTTTCTACATCCGGCTGTGGTACCACTTGATGCACCACCTGCATTTCTTCAATTGGTCGTGGTAACATTTTCTTCACTTCCGCCCGCACCAAATGATCAATTTCTTTTTCCTGTACCTTCGGCAAGTTCACAATCGCGTTGAAAACATACGAAACTGGCAAACTAACAATCGCTTTTCTGCTCGTCGCCCGCGCTTGACGCACTAATTCACGCAAAATTTCAGCATAATATTTCGCTTTCTCACCATTCATTTCTGCCGAGGAAATTTGTGATACTTTATTATTTGTCATCGCCCCTGTCTCTTCCGCACTTTCCAAATTCTTTTCTCGAATTAATTCTGCTGGTGTTTTGTCTTTATTGGGTGTATCGAGGTGTATGTCTAATTTTTCGTCAGCAATTCCATATGTCCAAAGTTGAGGACGATTCTTGGTCCGCCGCAATTCGACGATCTTAATTCCATCCGAACCAATATCGACACCGAGATATGATTCATGCTTATTGAATAGCGACATAATTTTTGTTTATATAAGTAAATACATTATATCACAAATATTGAGATGCAGCAAAAACATATACCACGGCTATTCAAATTTTCAAACAACCCCACTTAAATAAAAAAACAGGCCACCACACAGATTGCTCTATGCAGTGGCCGAAAGACCAAGGATCCAAGTGTCCTAGCGTCCGAGGACCTCCACCCCCTGAACGAAGACGCCGACGCCGCCAAGCCGGTTCTCGTCAGAGTTCCAGTAGCCACAATCGAGACCAGACGCATCATGATCCCCGAGTTCGAGGCGGCGGCCAAACGCGTCGGAAGTGGCGGTACGAATCCATTTACCACTGAGCGGAATGAGTTCACCTGTCGCTCTTTTGTGAGCGAGGATGAGACCAGAGTTCTCTGCGACCGTGCCGAGACTGGTCAAGTGGTGAGCAGGAAGCTCATACTTGGTTCGGATCTCGGAGAGGAGTCGGATCTGTTCACTACAGGTCTTGCTCATGCTGTCAGGCACGACACAGGGGATCCAGAAGATGAGACAATCTATGGTGGGCACATCTTTGAAGAAATTCCAACTTTGCAGGTAGTTGAAATCATCTTTACACTCCCCGAACTTCGGGGCGTGCTGTTTCAGAGTGAAACCAGCCCGAACGCGATAGCAAATTGCTACGTTGTCCGCGATGCCCCAAGTGCGGGCGATGGTTCGATACTTCGCGAGAACAGATTGGTATTGCTCTGGGACTTCGGCGTCGAGGATGGGGGTGAAGTAGTCGCCATCTAGACAACAATCCACAGTCTGTGGCTTGTAAAGCTGATGCATGGCATATACTGCAGTTTTTTCGACCAAGCCCGGTTGGACAACCAGACTCAAAAGATCATCATGATTCCCACCAAAACTCTCGATCGCTTCATAGAGCTTCTCAGCCAAAGAAACCACTCCGAATTTGCCTTCAAGAACTAATCGCATGGCTCCGACCAATTCTCCTGGGTCACCCTGATAATCAAACTCCTGACAAAGTTGTTGAGAAAAATCACACAACCTTTGCATCATCATTCTTTTCTTGCTACCCCCGATAACGCTTCCCATGATAATACCTCCTAAATAAAAAAGTTCTATTCACCAATAACTATGAAAAACATAACATATTTTATCTATTTTGTCAAAATCTTACACCCCCAATCAAAAACCAAAACTTTGCCAAAATCCCCCACTTCGGCTATAATAGACAAAAAATATGAACAAAACAAAACCAACAATTCAACTTTTCAATACCATGGGGCGAAAAATGCAAGAATTCAGCCCACTTACCGATACTGTCGGCATGTATGCTTGCGGTCCGACGGTATATAATTCGGCTCATATTGGCAATTTGCGCAGTTACATATTTGTCGATACCCTGCGTCGCACCCTCACTTCTGCCGGGTACCCCGTGAACCACGTCATGAATATCACCGATGTCGGCCATCTGACTTCTGATGCGGACGAAGGCGAAGACAAAATGGAAAAAGGTGCCCGTCGCGAAGGCCGATCCGCTTTTGAAATTGCCCGGCATTATGAGAAAGAGTTTTTACAAAATCTCTCTGATTTAAATATCCTGACACCAAATACGATTTGCCGAGCGACCGAACATATCCTAGAACAAATTGCGCTCGTGCAAAAACTAATTGACCTCGACTATACATATGAAACTTCGGATGGTATATATTTCGATACGACGAGAATTTCCGACTACGGCAAACTCGCGAATTTGAAAGAACAACAACTACAAGCCGGTACTCGTGTCGACTTGGGTGAGAAAAAAAATCCCCACGATTTCGCGGTTTGGAAATTTTCCGAGAAGCCAGGCGAGAGACAGATGGAATGGGACGCTTTCGGCAAAAAAGGATTCCCGGGTTGGCATATCGAATGTTCGGCGATGAGTATGAAATATTTGGGCGAACAATTCGATATTCATTGTGGCGGTATCGACCACATCCCTGTGCACCATACCAATGAAATTGCCCAATCGGAAGCGATTACCGGCAAAAAACCCTGGGTTAATTATTGGATGCACAATGAATTCCTAAATATCAAATCGGAAAAAGGTGCAGACGTCGCCAAAATGGCCAAGTCCGGTGAAAATTTCATCACGCTCGCGACTCTGAAAGAGAAAAACTTTGACCCTCTTGCTTATCGCTATCTCCTACTCCAAACACATTATCGCAAACAAATGGTTTTTAGTTGGGAGGCTCTTGAATCTGCACAGGCCGGTTTAGCAAATCTTTACAAAGAAGCAACAAAATACATACCCCCTGAATACGGAGAGGACGATCTCAAAGAATTTGTCGAAAAAGCACCCACCTTGTCTGCATCTCTGCTTACTGAAGAAATGTTTAATGATTTAAACACGCCCGGAGTACTCTCAATTCTGCAAACTTCATTAAAATCCAACCAAACCACCGCACAAAAAACAAACCTCATTTTAACCGCTGACAAATTACTAGGGTTAAATATTTTTGAAAATGCAAAAAACCTGATTGCTAAATCAAAAAAATCCAATTTCTCACCAGAAGTAGAAAAACTCACAAAACTCCGCACCACCGCCCGCGCCGAGAAAAACTGGGCCGAGAGCGATCGTCTCCGTGAAGAAATCAAAAAACTTGGTTTTGAAGTAGAAGATACCCCTACAGGACAAAATCTATCCACCGTTAATTAGGGGGTTTTGTCACAAACCTGTTTATTTGGTATAATATAGGTGAATTTATTATATCCGGTTTTTCTTTTATGAGTTTTAGTCCAATCAAATCCACCGAACCCTTCGCTGAAGGCAAAATTGATGTGCGTGAATCCGCCCCACCGCTTGAAACAGGGGCACAAATTGAAGTTCCAGAAACCTCAGAGGCATCTTCAGAACAAACTGAACCAAAACTCACCCAAAAAAATGAAAATTTTAGCGACACCATCAACACCCTGCGCGGACGACTTATTACGACGAAGAAAAAAACTCAACCCATCCCAATAGTCAAAGATGAGATCACTCTCCAACTCGAAAAAATCATGGCCAAAGGTCTCGATGATATTTATCGCGATTTGAGTCCGCTCAAAAAGCAAGAATTCAAAATCCGCGGTGAAGAAATCGCTTTCGAAATTCGTGACCTGCTTCGTGCCACCAAAGTGAACCTGAAAAAAATCTTCAGTCTGATTTTCGAATGGTTGAAAATCCTCCCCGGTTTAAATAAATTTTTCCTCGAGCAAGAAGCCAAAATCAAGGCAGATCTAATTTACGCCCTAAACGCTCGTGCAAAAGAAACTAAGTCTTAACTGTCTCTGCATGCTTACTTTTTTCCTCTTTCAATTATTCGGTGGCCCCACCTACGAATATACCGAAAGCCAAATAACCCTGACATCGAGTGATCCCGTAATCACATTTTATTATATCCTTCTATTTGCCACACTCATCATCGTGGCCATGCTCTATATTATCCGAGCGATTTGGCATGCACTCGATCGAGAAAACAAAGCCTTCGAACAAATCGTATTGGAAATTTGCGTTCCGAAAGAACGCAAAATGGAAGGTTCACAAAATGCCCATTTGAGTGCCAACGATCGTCTCGAATACATCCGCGAAGAAATCGGCATCGCCGAGACATTATTCTCCGCTATCGCCGGCACCAAAGCCCAAAAAGGCCTCACGAGCTGGCTTCGTGGACGCACTGATAATTTCACTTTCGAAATTGTCGCTCACAACCATCTCATCTATTTTTATGTTGTTGTTCCGAAAACCAAACGAACCTTTATTGAACAACAAATCAACTCCGTCTATCCTTTTGCCCAAATTGAAGAAATGATTGATTATAACATCTTTTCGAAGGACAGTCATATTGTCGGCGCCTACTTGAAAGCTCGCCAGATGAATGTCTTTCCCTTCAAAACCTATCGTAAATCAGACTCCGACCCGCTCATGCCAATCCTGAACATGCTTGCCAAAAGTATGGACACCGACGGAGCAGGCATGGCGGTTCAATTCGTCGTTCGTCCCGCTCCCAAACGTTGGCGCAAAGACGGCGTCCGTGTCGTGCGTGAAGTACGCAAAGGGCGAAAGTTCGAATATGTCACCTACCATTATCGCTGGATGAAATATCTGAAGATCTTCGTCGTTTTTATTATGGAATCTTTCCGTGATAAAAGCAAAAAACCAGAAAACGAATACAAACTTTCCAGCATGGAAGAAGAAATGTTGAAAGGCGTCGAAGAGAAAATTTCCAAAGGTGGTCTCGAAACTACCATCCGTCTCCTTTCCACCGCTTCGGACTCCAACATGGCCAAACTGAATTTGGATAATTTTATCAACAGTTTCAACCATTACAACTACTATCGTTTCGGCAACGGTTTCTACGCCATGATCCCCCGCAACCAAGCCCAGATCATTCGCGATTTCATATACCGATCATTTCATGAAAAACGTCGCATGATTTTGAATACCGAAGAAATTTCTGGCATGTGGCACCCACCGCTTCACTCGACTGAAGCTCCAAATATCAAATGGCTGACTGGTCGTAAGACACCGCCTCCGTCCAACATGCCTACTTCAGGCCTGAAACTTGGCCATGTTGAATATCGCGGAATAGACATTCCAGTATTTTTGAAAGAGCCTGACCGTCGTCGCCATTTATACATTATCGGTAAATCCGGTACCGGTAAATCCGTATTTTTGGCTGGTTTAATTCGACAAGACATCGACGCTGGTAAAGGTGTCTGTGTGATCGATCCGCATGGTGATCTCGTCGAAGATGTCCTCGCTCACATACCGAAACACCGCGCCGACGATGTGGTAATTTTCAACCCATCAGACATGGATAGACCAATTGGACTAAACATGCTCGAAGCGAAGACCGAGGATCAGAAAGACTTCGCTGTCCAGGAAATGATCGCCATATTCTACAAACTTTTTCCACCGGAAATGATCGGTCCGATGTTCGAACACCAAATGCGCAATGTCATGCTCACTCTCATGGCCGATATTGATGATACTGGCACGGTGATCGATATTCCACGCATGTTCACGGACGATGCCTACGTGAAGAAGTATTTAGTGAAACTGAAAGACCCTGTTGTCCGTGCTTTCTGGGAAAAAGAAATGGCAAAGACATCCGATTTTCACAAATCTGAAATGCTCGGCTACCTGATTTCCAAAGTCGGCCGTTTCGTTGAGAACGAAATGATGCGCAATATCATGGGGCAACAACGTTCCGGTTTTAATTTCCGCGACATCATGGATTCCTCGAAGATCCTCCTCGTAAATCTCGCCAAAGGTACGACAGGCGAGGTCAACGCCAAACTACTTGGTCTCATTATTGTTGCCAAAATGCAAATGGCCGCCATGTCCCGCGCCGAACTACCGGAATCGGAACGGCGTGATTTCTATCTCTATATCGATGAGTTCCAAAATTTCGTGACAGATTCGATCGCCACTATTCTCTCCGAAGCGCGTAAATATCGCCTCGACCTCATCATCGCCCACCAGTATATGGGCCAACTAATGGACGACAAAGGTAAATCCCCCATCAAAGACGCTGTCCTCGGTAACGTCGGCACTCTCTGCGTTGGGCGCATTGGCCCAGATGACGCCGAAATCCTATCCAAAGAATTCTCCCCGACTTTCGGACCATTCGATTTGGTCAATTCACCTCAATATTCTTTCTACACCAAACTTCTGATTGATAACGAAGCCGCCAAACCATTCTGCATGTCCACTTTCCCGATTCCAAAAGGCAATAAAGAATTGGCCGCCGCCATCAAAGAACTCTCTCGCCTCAAATACGGACGTGATCGTGAAATCGTCGAAGCGGAAATCATGGAGAGAACACAGCTCGGCTCCGCGCAATCAAAAAGCAAAAACGAAACCATTGAAGCCTCTCTTTAGAAAAAAATAAAAACAAAATATGGACTCCCTTCAATCCCTGCTCTCCAAAAGGACAGATTTCTCTCCAATCAATCCAGACCCGTCTCTCCAAACGCCACAACCCTCTGCAAACACCAATCCTCCGACCAAGGAAGAACCCCAAAACATACCCGCTTCCAACTACCAAAACACTCCCGATGCCGCAAAAATCACCCAAATCCTACTAAACCTCCGCGCCCAAATCGATGCGGCGTTATTATTGGTAAATAACCCGCCTCCTTCCCCCGCACCAGTCAAGACTACACCTCCACCAACTGATATCGACCGTAGAAACCAAAACACCCCAAATGAAAATAACGCGAATAAAAACCAACTCCAAGTAATCGAAGGCGTCTTCAATGGTGAAAAAATGATTGGGCCAGACGGACGCGAATACGCCGTTCCTACAAATTATGCCAGTAAATCAAAACTCGTCGAAGGCGATATGATGAAACTCACCATCACCCCAACCGGTGCTTTCATTTACAAACAGATCGGACCAATCGAACGTCGTCGTCTCATCGGCGAAGCCGCGCTGGACGATAAAACCGGACAATGGTCTGTGTCGACCAATCACAAAACATACAAAATCCTCACTGCTTCGACCACCTTCTTCCGCGCCAAACCAGGCATGCAGGCTGTGATCCTCGTACCGAAAGATGGTGAATCGCGTTGGGCCGCAGTCGAAAATATTTTCAACCCGAACCAATACTGAAATACTAATAACAAAATACCTCGTTTAAAGCGAGGTATTTTTGTTTTAGAGATTGCACTTAGTCGAGCAAATGAGCGCCGACAAGCTTGTTCATTTCGAACATTGTAATTTCTTTTTTATCGCCAAAAACTGCTTTCATTTTATCATCGAGAATGATATTAATCTTCACCTTCGGATTCTGCAAATTCTTTGCATGAATGTACTCCCAAAGCTGTTTTACGATCTGCGGACGAGACATCGGACCTTTGCCGACGACAGCTTCGAGTTGTGGCGAAATCTTGTGCGGCTTCAAAAAAGCCGGATTTGCTTTTCTTGGCATAAACTTTTGTTTATGAAT
>DAOOSC010000006.1:0-45433 GCA_035389585.1 Candidatus Magasanikiibacteriota bacterium | reverse complement strand
CGATGAACATTTTCAGAGCAAAAATCGACAGACCGATACAAATCTGCGTCAATGACAACAAAAGACCGGAAACGGCCGAAACTATATCAATCGCAAAATCGCCCAGCATCCCACTGATATCAAACGCTTGTGTCGTACCGGCACACAAAAATGTCCCCGCAAACAACATCGTAACAAAAACGCCTATCGCTGTCCGACGATATTTGAAATGAGATAATCTCAACAACCACTCTCCCAATTTTCTCCACGTTCCGGTGATAAATCCGAAAAAATGCGTCATGGGATGAAATTTATTTTTCTTTGGCTGTATTATACCACAAATTACACGACTTATCACACCTGCACAAGTGTCGCTGGGGATAATTATCGAGTCACCACTATTCCCGATCGGTTTCTATCATTTTTTCACTTGCCGATACACCGAAAGTGTCGAATCAGCCATCCTAACATAAGAAAATTTCTCCAATTCCGCTGGCGCATTCCGCAAAATTTCAAAACGTAGATTTTCATCGGTCCAACCGCGCCAAATTGCGTCCACCATCTCCGTCTCATTCGTCGGATCGAAATATAGAGCCGCCTCGCCGAGCACTTCAGGGAGAGAAGTCACGTTCG
Organism: Candidatus Magasanikiibacteriota bacterium; assembly: GCA_035389585.1. Taxonomy (GTDB): domain Bacteria; phylum Patescibacteriota; class Patescibacteriia; order Magasanikbacterales; family UBA922; genus DAOOSC01. The sequence goes on along the minus strand of DAOOSC010000006.1, from coordinate 44,821 downwards.
ATGATACTACCGGCGTATTACACACCAACGCATCGAGCGGTGGCACGCCAAATCCTTCGAACATGCTCGGCATGACATAGAGTCGCGCCGCGCTCATGAGATGGTGTACATCCTCATCGTTCGGGAAATCAATACGCCGAACACCCATGAGACCTTCATTCTCTAAAATCTCCTGCAAATTTTTGTAAAAATAATTCTCTTTACCCGCGAGGACAAGTGTCGCCTCTGGTAATTTCAATCGCACTTTCTGCCAGACCCGCACCAATCTTTCCAGATTTTTATGGGGAAAAGCCACTCCAACATACAGTGCATAATCGCCCTGCAATCCGAATTTCTGACGAACATAGTCCCGTGCCATCTCTCGATCGATCCCCTGCTCGAAACTCGGCGCGAGATACGTCACTACGATTTTTTCTCGAGGTACATGCAATAATTCGACAATATCCGCCGCCGCATTCTGACTCACGGTGAAGATTTTTTTCGCTCGGTGCGCCGCCCAAGCAGTGATAATTCGATACAAAATATTTTTGAAGACATACATGAAAAATCCGAGCGTACTCGCCCGCCGTGTCGGATGACGGCGCAAAATCAAATCATGAATCGTCACCACGAAACCCCCTCGATAAAGTATTGGGATATTCCAGTGTGGAAAATGCATGAGATCCAATTTCTCGCGTCTCAATATCCCTGGTAAAATAATTTGCTCACGCCAGCCATACCAATACACGTCCGCCAAGACTTTACGAAAATTTTTGACCGACGGAGTGTACTCTTCCCAATTTTCCTGGCGTAAAAAAATCACATACTCATTTTGTGAGTCAATTTTTTCCAAATTTTCAATCAATTTCTGTACATAACGCCCGAGACCACCCGACCTCGTGCCATACATCCGCGCGTCAATGCCGATTTTCATAAAACATTTTTCTCAATTATAGAAATAAACTCCCTCGCCACATCGTCCCAAGTGCGTATCGACCCCATCGGCGCCGTGCCACTCTCCTCTGCCTCTCTAATTCCACGCGTGATATCGAGAACATTCCGCGGATTCACATAATACACCCCTCCCCAATCAAATTCACAGAGAGCCGCTCGAGATGATGCGACGACAGGTGTACCGACCGCTCCCGCTTCGAGCACAGGGAAACCGAAACCTTCATAATAACTCGGATAGAGCAAAACTTTGGCACAGGCGTACAAGGCCGGCCTATCCTCCACATCCACATAGCCAATGTATTTTACCCCCCGCATGATCGTCATCTGTCGGAGTATCTTTTCACACTTCCAACCTCGTGGCCCCACCACTACGAGTACTGGGCAATTTGGTGATTGTTTTTTGATCACCGCATAAGCCTCCAAAATTCCGGAAAGATTTTTTCTCGGCTCAATCGCGCTGACAAATAAATAATATTTTTCGGGTAAATTATATTTCTTTCGTGTCGTCGAAACTACCGTATCACGCTCACTTTTTTCGAGCCGCGCAAATTCTACAAATCTCGGATCAACCACTGGCGACAAGACCTCAATTTTACTTTTCTCAATCCCAAATGTTTCCACCAAATCACGCGTCGTACTCTCGGACGGCGGAAAAATCACTCGAGCTTGCCGCGCCAGACCAGCCGGATTGACCAATTGGTGCCAAACCCGTCGCCACCAATTGAAATATTCCGGATAGTGCACAAAGGACAAATCATGAATCGTGAGGAAAAATGGCATACCCGAGCTAATCCGAGTAAAATTTATGTTCGGAGAAAAAAACGCGTCTAATTTCATCCCCCGCTCCGCACAAAATTCATCAATTGTTTTGCCCACCCCGAAAATTGACGTGAGACCAACCATTTTCGACGGAGTCGAACGAATCACCACATTTTTTGTCGGCAAACTTTCGAGGACCCCCTTATCGATACCACGATGTGTATTGAAATACAAAATCCACTCATGTCCACTATCTAGCGCGAGTAAACTCTGATACAAAAATCGAGTGAATTCCTGCACCCCCGTAGCCGGTCCGGTTTGTAATACTCGTGCATCGAGACCGATTCGCATATTATTTCCGATACTTTTCCCAATTATCTTCTACAAATTTTTTCATTGAATCTGCGAAATTTTCTTGCGAAAATTGCTCCGCATGCGCCATAATTTTTTCCGAATCCCAAACCGTTTTTTCACATTTCAAAACCGCTTCGTACAGATCGGACCATTCTTGATTATCGAAAAATATCCCCGTCTCCCCCTCTACCACCGTCTCAACTGCCCCACCCGCTCGATATGCAATTACCGGCCTCCCCGCCGACATTGATTCGACTGGTGTAATTCCGAAATCTTCGAGTTGTGGATGGATGAACGCCTTCGCCCCCGCAAACAACTTAATTTTTTCTTCATCACTCACCCGTCCGACAAATTCAATATTTGATCTGGTAGTTTTTTTCAAATGCTCTAATTCTGGACCTTCTCCGAAAATTTTCAAAGGTAATCCCAGTCGATTGAAAGTCCAGACGACGAGATCAATACACTTGTAATACGCGAGACGACCACCGGCGAGATAGTATTCACCCGGCTTATTTGTCACCGCTTTTGATAATTTATCATAATCAACTGGTGGATATACCACAGTACTGACACGACGATAGAATTTACGAATCCGATCCGCGACCGTGCGTGAATTGGCAACGAACAAATCCACTCTCCCTGCCGCCGCATAATCCCATTGACGCAATTTACTGAGAAATCGCGGCAAGATCCATTTGACGAGACGCGGTTTACGCAGACCATCCACATATTCAGAACTTTCACTCCACAGATACCGCGTCGGCGTATGGCAATAACAAATATGCAAAGTTTTCTCATCCGTCAAAACCCCTTTCACGAACGCACTCGTCTCCGAAATCACCACATCGAAACCACGCAAATCTAATTTTTCTGTCGCCCCGACCATGAACGGCAAAAACCATTGTGAGTGTTTTTTTGCACCCGGAATTTTTCCGAGAAATGATTCCCGAATATCTGCCTTCGCCAAGTCCGCGAACCTCTCCATATCTGCCACCAAAACAAAAATTGGCGCTTCAGGCCAAATGTCATGCAATGCCCGAAGTACCCTCTCTGCCCCACCGTCTTGAACTAGGAAATCATGAACAATCGCGACTTTCATACAGCACCTCGTCTTCGTATCACCACAAATGGTGTTTTGATAATTATAATAAAATCCAAAAATAGATTCCACTTTTCGATATAGAAAACATCCAGCTTCACTTCCTCTTCAAACGACAAATTACTTCTCCCAGAAATCTGCGCGAGGCCAGTAATACCGGGTTTGATATCGAGGACGCGACGATGTCGGCGTTCATACTTACCTACCTCACGCGGTTGGTGCGGACGTGGGCCGACGATACTCATCTGGCCCACCAAGACATTGAAGAAATTTGGCAATTCGTCCAAACTCCACCGACGAATAAATCGTCCAAAACGTGTCACTCGCGGATCATCAAAAATTTTGTACACCGGACCGGATTTGATACTTTGTGTATCGATCAGTTCCGCTTCACGCGCTTCGGCTTTCACACCAGCCTCACCGTACTGTGGCCCAGTACAATCTTTTTGGAACATCGAACGGAATTTGTATGTAAAAAATTTCTTTCCACGAATACCTACTCGCTCATTTTTATAAATCACCGGCCGACCAGTTTCAATCAAAATACCAAGCGCGACGAGTAGCATGAACGGAGAAAAAATAATAATCGCGAATACAGAAATGACGATATCGAAAAATCTTTTCGTCACCCTTCCCCAGCCATCCAAGCTCGTCTTCCGCACCTCGACTATCGGTACCCCCGCGAGTGGTGTGACAATCGAATTGGCCGCATATGTAGAAAATAAATCGGCCGAATATTTAAAAACCAAATTGTGATCGGATGCAAATTCCATCGCCGCGATTGCTTCGTCTTCATTCGCTCGAGGATTGATAAAAATTATTTCATCCAATTTTAATTTTCCAAGTTGCTCAGAAATTGCGTCAGTAAATTCCGGCACAGCGAAGACCACTCTATAACCCAAACCCAGACGACGGGCTAATTCCTCAGAAATCTGATCCAAAATATCGCCGGAACCAACGAGCACCACGCGACGCAGACCGATACCAGCTCGATACAACAATCCTTTCATCGCTCGCATGAGCACTCGACCAAACGAGACAAATACAATCGCAAAAAACCATCCAGCCGCGACGAGGAAACGTGAGTCAAATTGTGACAATGTGAAAAGTAAATACAAAGCAATCAGCCCAAGCCCTGTCGAACACGCAAAAAAAACACGATTCAATTCTCGTGCCATTTTACGATTCGGATCGGTGGAATAAAGTCCAGCAAAAGCAAATACGATGAGAAACCCGAAAGCCGTGAATAGTGAGTACACCATGAACTCAGAGAGTGATAATCCAAACACGACCGGACGCAGACCCAAAAAATATGATGAAAAACGTAAATAGTATGCCGAAACTCCAGCCAACAAGAGCATGGCGAAGTCAATCGGCACCTGCAAAACCATGAGAAATAATTCTGATTTTTTCATACACAAAAATACTTCAAATAACTTGGGTTTATTATAGCACCCCCAAAACGAACGGTCAACTTGACAAATGCGCTAAAATATGCTATATTTATATCAACTTTGGCGTGGATAATCGCGCTTGGTCGCGTGACCGGTGAGGAAAGTCCGAACTCCACGAAAAGGCGCTATGCGCCTTTGAGTCAAATCGTAGTGGGTAACACCCACCCCCGATGCTGTGAGGTATCGGGCGGGATAGCGGCACAGAGACAATACTAATTTGCCCGCCTTCGCCAAGGCTACGGCGGGTAGAAAAAAGGTGAAAAGTGTGCGGGTCTACCGCACTCCGCAATTGGCGACAATTGCTGGTGCCAAGCCCTGCGTGGAGCAAGAGCAGCCCTGTAACCGCAAGGTTACTTGGAAAAGTTCGCTCGCAAAGATCGGATTGGTAACAATCCGACAAGAGAAATGATTGTCACCTGAGCAATCAGGAACAGAATTCGGCTTATAGCCCAAAGTACACCAAAACCCACTCGCAATTGCGAGTGGGTTTTGACTTATACGATCCAAACTGTGCTCAGGAGAGGACTCGAACCTCCATGCCCTTGCGAGCGTTACCACCTCAAGGTAGTGCGTCTACCAATTTCGCCACCTGAGCTTAATTTTTTCTTCATTTTTTACCACCACCATTGTACCGCTTACACGAAAAAAAGTCAACCCCGCCTCTCGCGAGAGGCGGGGCGGGACCCCACTCTACTCACGTCTTATCACTCACAATGAAGTACCCCCAAATCTCTCTAGAACTGCCGATCCTTTCCGACTACCATCTCCACCTTCTTTTTGGCCAACTTTATCTTAATTTTTGTCTCTTTTGATTTCTTACCATCCGCTTCGACCGTGAACGCTCTATTGCCAGACACGACCATCTCTTCGAACGGGAAAACGCTAGCCTCTTCATACACCGTCTTGAACAAACTTTTCCTCGCCACCGGACGCAAAAAAGCTTCCAATTTTCCATCTTGTGGATGAATAATTATTTTCTCTCTTTTTTCGTTTTCGACATATGGCATGAGATTACATACTACCAATTCCAATTTTTTTCCCGGTTCAGAAAACACCTTGAACTTCTCATCATACACCACCGAGATTTCCGCTGGCTCCACCGTGAGACGTGAAACGAAATACCGATTGTTCACCCAACCAACATCCAATTTTATTTTACGCCGTCGCGATAACACCTCACAGGCTTCTTCTCCACTTGGTATTCCCAGTATTTCTGCAATCGCATTATCCGGCCCAACTGGTAAGAAACCAAACACCGTCTCCGCACTCGCCGCTCGCGACAACACATGCCCAAAAGTCGTATCGTCACCCACAATCACCACTGTCTCCGCTCCTTTTCGCACTTCATCTTCCACGATCTCTTGCGCATTGGTTAAATTTTGTAGACGAATAATTTTCCCCGCAATACCAAAATCAGTCAAACGGTTTTCCATTGACTTCACGAGAGCTTCATACTTTCCTTTACGCAAAAAATTGTCGTACAGATACACGTACATAGCTGAAAAACCAAATTCTGATTTTTATTCAACAACCGCTCCCCCCAAATCTGTTTCTTCGAGCGACAGCCTGCCTTTACCCCCAAAACCGAGCCCACGCTTGATATCTCTCTGTTTCTCGCTCTTCTCCACCGCCTCTATCCCCTTCATCGTGATTTTGCCATGAATCAACGCACCCGCCTCCACCACCAAAACCTTGCAATCAATATCCCCAGCAATACGTGCTGAATCAGTCAATTCTAACTTCTCTCCCACTTTCACATCACCTTTGACCTCACCCGATATGATCGCATCATTGGCGCGCACATTGGCGAAAATCTTCGCCCCCTCTTCGACCGTCAACACTCGACTCGTCTTCACGTTGCCCGACACAGTCCCTTTCACAATTATATTCCCCTCAGATGAGAAATCACCCTCGACATGAACGGATGGACCAACTACGGTCTCCACTTCGTCTGCGTGTGTGATGATGTTATTTTCGTTTGCTCCGAGTGCAATATTTGGGGATGGTCTTTGAAACATATGATATAAATTAGATAATTTTTAGTGAAGTAATTATACAACCAAAAAGTGAATAAATCAAACTGCCTTTTTTCCGCGCGTCCCATCATATGGAATCCACAGGCCGAATTCACTGCCTTTTCCCTCACCTGCACTCTTGGCCCAGACCTTGCCACCATGCGCTTCTACGAATTTACGACAAACATACAGACCGAGCCCTGTGCCATTTACATTGGTATGACGGACATTCACACCACGATAGAATTTTTGAAAGAAACTCGCCTGATCGGTCTTACCAAAACCGAGCCCATTGTCTTTCACACGCACATTTACACCCTGATTTTCTTCGTCGATACTGATTTTTATCATACCACTTTCCGTGTATTTGATCGCATTATCCACAAAATTAAAAATGACATTGCGAATTTTTTCTTCGTCCAAATATACTTTCTTCACAGTATGCTTCGGCACGAAACTGATATGTAATTTCGCCGCCTCCGCCCGATCATGCAATTCCTTTTCGACACTAGAAATAATTTCGTTTATATCATAATTATCAAAAGTATATTTCGTCCTCCCCTGCTCCACGCGTGTAATATTCAAAAATTCATCCACCAACTTCACGAGACGTTCATTACTTTCATCCATATCATTCAAAGTGCCGATCATTTTTTTCGAAGTCTTGCCATACGCGCCATCACGAATCAATTCAATATATCCTTTGAGGATAGAAAGAGGCGTGCGCAATTGATGTGAAGCGATAGAAAGAAACTCTGTTTTTTGTTGGTCGAGTTCACGCAGGCGGATGTTGGCTTGTTCGAGGGATTCGGCGAGATGGGTAACTTCCTCACGCCGGCGCACCTCTTGACGAACAGATCGAACGAGCAAAACACCCACGAAAGCCACAATCACTGCAAATATAGCACGCACAAATATCTCCAAAGCACTTCGCGAGAAAAACAACTGCATGACTACCAAGAACTCCGTCAGACCCACCAACACTTCCGTCGCCACAGTCTTCGCTCCGAGCAAATGATGTCGGCTAACAGCATAAAAAAGCATGACGGGAAATATCAAACCGGTCACATACGCAAAAGGAAATTTAGTATCAATATTGTAAGCAAACAAGTATGCCGAACCACCAATAAATATTACCGTTGCAAAAGCCAAAAAAACATAAATTGATTGCATGCGCACGATCCTGTCTTTTGTTTTTTTGAAAAAAGTCCAGACATTATAAAAAAATAATCCTGTACCCAAGAAAAAATATCCCAAAAAAACTGTGTGTAAAATTCGTGCCTGAGAATGAACACCCCATGAATAGTAGAACAAATCATCTGTAAACAAGGCGGTTCGACTTGCGGCCAACGAAAATATTGCCAAAATATAATTCGCAATCAGCAGTTTTTTTTGTTTTCCCACTCTACCAGTGAAAACCAAACTGAAATGATGCATAAGTGGTGGCATAAAAACCACACCGAGATACACAAACCTGTCCCAAAAAATCGCCGAATAATACTCACCCCTTGTCGCGAACATCATGAATGTCCCAAACATCCAAAAAAACATACTTACACAAAACCCAAACAAAAGCTGGTTGACAATTGATTTGTAATTTGAAAATAATACAAAAAAACCAAAAAATGTGACAAACAGTGCACAAGTAAGTGGAAGAATGGAATAGATGTCAAAATTCATATTTTTTTAAACACATTTATTATACCACAATTTTTTGACAAAAAAAATTGGCCTCGAGAAACAGCCTCGAGGCCACACAACCCATTCTTCACCGAACAGCGGGAGATTTCTGTTCCATTCCTCTATTTGATGCAGCATACTTCACAAACTGACGGACATAATGCCAAACCAACTCTCTCCCAAACGTAACCGGCGGCTCCGAATAGAATCCGAGACGAGCGAAATGCAGCGTACACCAATCCACGGCAGCCATGGGAATATCTTGGCCAACAACGTGGCCTTTCCACTCATAGACTGCACGCACGATGGTCTCACCAGTACACCCCCACAGAACGTGTTCACCGCCAGCACCGACATCAGACAAGACATCGACGCCAGAGAATCCGAAAAGGTTCGGGATGATACTGTGATGCATCTGACCACAACCAGTCGTCAGCACCAATCTCTCATCCGACCAATCTGGGTGATACTGACAAGCCGACGGTGTAGTCATGTCCATCACGAGCGTACCTTTCGGAATCTCGTTCGGGGCCAGATCCATCCCGGTCGTCGCTACGATCACGAGATCACTCTGGTGCTCATAGACTGCCTTTGACTTGTCCTGATGGATCAGAACTTCTACCGGACCGTCGACAGGCGAAAGCAGACGAACACTACCAGCCAGCCGATCCAGACGATCCCGATTTTTCGTCTCACCCTCCTTATCGGGCTTTCCAACCAACAGGATACTCGATGGATTCAGAGCGACCAGCGCTCGAGACACAGCTTCACCAATGGCACCATTCGCACCAATGACAGAAACCCTGAATCCAGATCTGAGTCCTGCAGATTTAATTGCCGACATCACAAGTGACGTAGTACCAGCATCACCATGTGTGGTGCTGATTTCATTGGCCAGTTCTGGGTGTCTGTCAAAAAACACCTTTCCATGGCCAGTCGCCACCTTGGTCATCGCCCCCCATCCGATCGTGAGAGCGACACCATCGGCTTGTGCTTCTTCGACCGCATGCAAGGCCACTGCCTCGGCCCATGAATACGCCAGATCACTCTTGCATGCAGCCAGATATGCCGGCGCCAGCACAGGAATGATATAGAAATCAACCCACACCGGCCTCGCCAATTTATCACTTTCCGGAGGAACTACCGGAAAGCTGAACCACCGGATGAAACCTGGATCTTCGCCGGACTTAGACCACGTCCTGCCGAGCTCAACCAACCTCGCAGTAATGAGGTCGGTGGAACGATATCCAGGAAGCAGCGCGTGTGAAATGAATGCTACCCGCGCCCATTTCCTCTGTCCTTCCTCGATAAATCTTTTTCCACAATCCAACATGACACACCTCCAATATAGTGCTCACCGCGAGCAATGTTGTCAAAAAAAGAACCACTAATCTGTATAATCAATTCACAAATTTGATTACAAAGATCGGCAGTACTTAATCCCTGAACCTCCCACAATTCACATCCATCGCTTTGTAGACATCATTCAGTTTTTCTTTTGTCAATTCACCTTTCTTCGCGATCATGAGGCCACGTGTGAAAGTGTGAACTTTGTGCAGAGCACAAATTCCATCTTTACCGAGACCGGTTTCATGTGCATGCAACAATACTTCATTTTTGAAAATTTTATCACCTGCTTTGTGTGGCAAAATATCTGCCGCCACAATCGTCTCAAGTCTTTCGTTCAAAATCGCATCTTGCAAAACCACAACTGGTTTCTCATGGCCACCGAATTCAGCGAGGAAAATATCCCCCCTCATAATCGCCCCACAATACATTTTATCCAAATCGAAATCCATATTATTTGCGATGCTTGCTAATTTCACGAAATTCATCCTCGATGCCTTTCACCTCAGAATCACGTTTGTGCTTCAAAATACAATTCGCCAAGAAGTCACTTCTTTTCCCATGAGGAAAGGCGGAACGAAAATAACCAGCAACCGAGGCTGGCAACTTCAACACCACTCTCTCAATTTTTTCGCTATTTTTAGACATATTTTTCAAAAAAGTCTGTTTGAGTACTCCTATTAACAATATACCTAAACAGGTGCACTGTCAAGGTACACTGTGTATAAGTCAAAACAAAAAACACCCTTACGCGGTGTTTTTTGGCTTATTTAAGCTAATTACATCTCATCCACAACATTGATCGAAAGCACCCCAAGAGCAGTTTCGAGCACCATTCCAGCCGCCTCGACCAATTTCAGACGTGCCGCCCCCACCCCTCTCGATTCCGCTTTCAAAATCGGACATTCGTTGTAAAATTCGGTCACTATCTGAGCCAAATCAAACACATACCGCGTAATTGCCGACGGATTGTACTCAGCAAAAGCGCTCTTTTCGACTTCTTCCCACCCTGCGATCATAGTGGCTAATTTCTTTTCTACACCATTCGTGAGAGCCCCGTAATTGGGGAATATTCTTTTTGTGAATCCCGCTTTACGACTAATTTTTCGCAGTCTCGCCACTGCGTAGAGAATATATGGCGCCGAAAAACCTTCGAAGCTAGTCGCCTCTTTCATATCGAACACCACATTTTTCGCCGCCTCATGTTTCAACATTGTGAATTTCAGGACCGCATCAGTGAGCACTCCTACATTATTTTTTATTTTCTCATCCGACCATTCTGCATGTCGCGCTCGCGCTTCCGTCTCTAATCGTGCAAAAACATCACTACGTAAATCTTCATACAAAATTACATTACCGAGACGCGAAGACATTTTTCCTTCTGGTCGTGTGACGAGCCCATATCCGATATGCGTCATTTTACCTTTGAACCCGCACAATTCCAAAATCTTAAAAAGTTGTTTGAAGTAATGAATTTGTTCGATTGCGGTAATATTAATACTTTCATCCGGAGAATATTTTTTGAATTTCATCTCGGCCAACGCCAAATCACTTGTCACATATACACCCGCTCCCGTACTTTTACGCACGAGTGCGATATCGAGTCCATACTCTGACAAATCCACAATGATCGCCCCACCTTCACCGATGCGTGCGATCCCCCGCGCGAGCAAATCATCCACCACTTTTTGTCCGGCATCTTTCACTTCACTTTCATAAATTATATCATCATGATGAATGCCAAGTTCTTTCGAAATTTTTGCAAATCCAGCGACACTCCACTCTTTCGTCTCTTCGAAAACTTTCATCACTTCGGGATCGCGCGCTTCTAATTTTTTTTGCAAAGCGTCCAATTCTGGTTTCACTTCCACCTCATGATCTTTGATATAATTTGAAGCCTCCGCATAAATTTCACCAAGCCACTTCTGCGCATTCACTGGTGGTGTTTCGCCGTCGTGAAATTTTTTCATTCCCCATAGACATTTCACCACGTGCGCCCCGAAATCATTTACATAATTCATCGCTGTCACACGATAGCCAGACCGTCGATACAAATTCACCAAAGTATTCCCAATACAAGCATTGCGTAAATGCCCAATATGAAATTCTTTGTGTGTGTTTTGCGATGGAAATTCAATCACCAAACTCTTCCCCACACCCCCACTGCTCGCACCATAATTATTTTCCGCGCGCAAAACCTGACTCACAACACCTTTGATATATACCGACGCATCAAAATCAAAATTAACATAAGGTCCAGTGGCACGAATTGTTTTTATTACTCCTGGCAGTTTGCTAGATAATTTTTCTACCAGATCCGTAGCGTATTCTGCCGGATTCACACCCGCAATTTTCGCCAAACCAAAGCAAGCAAAAGCCAAATCCCCCATCTCGGCCCGAGGCGGCACCACGATATCAGAAGACTTCACTTCGATACCGATTTCATTCATTATTTTTGCAATCTCTTGTTTGATTGACAGCAACATATTTTTATTTAATGCGCACGAAAAATCGCGCTCCTTTTTGAATTACGTCCCCAGATTTTAATTGTTTCGTGTATTCACCTTCGCCCACTTTTTCCCCATTTAATTTCACACCACCCTGGTCAATCACTTGGCGTGCCAACGACTTACTCTTCACCAATCCCCCTTCGAGCAACGCAACGGCCAACTCGTATACAGTCGGCATAATTTCCAGCATATCAGTCGGCATTTCTTTCTTTTTGAAAGTATTTATGAAATACTCCTCCGCCTCATCAGCCGCTTTTTCATTATGATAAATTTTTACGATCTCCTTCGCCAGCTGTATTTTCAGATCACGTGGATTGGCGCCATTTTTCAATGACTCGCGAATCTCTGCTATTTCTTCTGTCGTTTTGTAAGTACAATCGATAAATACCTGGACAATCGCTTCATCCGGCAGAGCCATCGTTTTGCCAAACATATCATTCGGGGCTTCGTCGAGACCGATGCCAGTACCGAGACTCTTGCTCATCAGTTTTTCGCCCGTCACCGGATTTTCGAGGAGTGTCGTCGTCATCACGAGCTTTTCGCGATTTTGATAGGCGCGCACGAGCGTTCGGCCAGCCAACATGTTAAAAGTTTGATCTGTACCACCAATCTCAATATCCGCCTCGAGTGCGACCGAATCATAACCCTGCATGAGTGGGTAAAAAAATTCATGCACATAGAGAGGTTTATTTTCTTGAATTCTCTTATGGAAATTATCGCGTTCGAGCATGCGCTGAACTGTGAAATGCGATGCTAATTCTACCGAATCAGTGAAAGTCAGTTTACTCAACCACTCAGAATTATACCGAAATTCAATTGGGTTTTCCGCATTGTTGAAATCCAAAATTTTTCCGATTTGTTCACGAAAAGTTTTCATGTTATTTTCCACATCCTCACGAGTGAGACGTTTGCGTGCTGCATTTTTGTCGGAAGGATCGCCGATCATCGCCGTGAAATCCCCGATGAGAACGATAATTTTGTGTCCCAATTCATGCAGCCTCTTCAAAATTATGTAATTTGTGGCATGACCCAGGTGCGCGTAAGTCGCTGTCGGATCAATCCCCATGTATATGCGCAATTGCCGACCAGAATTTAGAGCTTCTTCAAAAGCTTTTCGATCCGGATAAAGCGTATCCACAGACCTTTCCAATACTTCTTTGTTTTTTTTCGGATCGTTGTTGATTTTCATAAGACAATTATTGTTGAGTGTTAGTTTTTTCGATAATCGGCACACGAAGGCTGAAAGTTGTTCCATCTCCTTCGGCCGGTTCATCATCTGCATTTCGATTCGGTCTGTAATACGCTGATTCCACACTGACCGATGCCCCGAGACTGGCGAATCTCTGATCAGCATGCGCAATGCCGAGACCGCGACCACTTTGTTTTTTACCGGTTGTGCCCTCACCAAACAGTTTTATCATTTCACCGGTATAGTAGTCATCGAAATCACCGTCTGCTTTTTCTCTTTTCAAACCTACTCCATCATCTTTGACTTTGAAAACCAAATCCGCACCCTCTATTTCGACAGACAAGCTGATATTTTTCGCCATGAACTCATAAAAGGCCGCGTTTGAAGCACAGTTCTGAATAAAATTAAAAATCGTCCCGTGCGGTACAGACAAATATAGCGCCGCCACCACCTCGCGTGATGGAAAATAACTAATTTTTGCTCCCAAATATTTTTTGGCTGTCAGCATTGCATCTAGAGTATTTACCAATTCGAGTGCTGGCCTATCGGCATCGATATCTCGCCTCGAGAGATCATAACCTGACTCCGCACTCCTCAACAATAAATCTTCAGCCACCATGATAAATTGCATCACTTGTTTACCCCACACCAAAAACACATTTTCGACTTCCGGCCATTTTTCCATATCCGCATTTGTAAATTCTTCTCTGACAAATTCCATCGCGAGTAGTCCGCCCAGAGAATCACTGAGACGAGCAAAACCTGAGGCATCATGATCGTGATATTTTTGCATATGCGCAGGCAGACTCTTCATGATTTCGCCTGCCATACAAACTTTTGCAATCGCCACGACCATTTCTGATCGATGGTCGATAATAGTCTGTTTCAATTCCTTCTTCGCTGTCAGATTATTTTTGTAATCTTCAACATCTTTGGCAAGTAAACCAAAAACACGCACCGCCTCAGCGTACGACTCACGACTCCTATTCCATAATTCCCACGCGCTATCAAAATTCTTGTAGTCACGTACTTCCGAAGGAATCCCATCAATACCATTATTTCTTGTCATCATACATTTTGAGCTGCTCTTCTAATTTTGCCAATTTTTCTTCTGACTCCATTAATTTATTTTTTTCTTTTGCCACCACTGCCTCAGGCGCGTTACCAACAAAACTTTCGTTGGATAATTTCGCTCGAAGACCTGTCACATAAGGTTTAATAGAAGCTATTTCTTTCGCGATTCTATCTGTTTCTTTGGCCACATCGACGACGCCTGACAAATCAAGTAAAACTTCCACTCCACCCGCCACAACCACTACTTTTCCCTCTTTGGAGACATCCTGATCACTGATATTTAGATTTCCAATACGCGCGAGAGCGGCAATTATCGCCTGACTACCAGTAAATATTTTCGAATCTTTTTTTACAACGATTATCGCATCAATTTTTTTCGCCGGTTCAATTTTATTCTCCGAACGCATCATTCTGATGGCCGTCACCACCTCTCGGATCTTATCAAAATCTCCTGTTGTTACATTTTTCGCACCTCCCGCAACTTCTGGCCAACGCGCGACCATGAGTGGTGACGCGTCTGGATATATCTCACTCCAAATCGCTTCGGTGACGAATGGCATGAACGGATGCCAAAGCTTCAACAAAGTATTCAAGATATAATTTAGAATTTCTGATTTTCCACCCTCAATTTTGGCAATTTCGAGATACCAGTCCGCAATCTCACCCCAAGTGAAATCACGCAACTTTTCGCCTGCATAAGAATAATTATACTTTTCAATATTTTCGGTCGTTTCTCGCACCATCTCATCGAGTGCGCCTAATATCCAACGGTCCGCATCAGTTTTTGCTTCTGGAGTTTTCACGTCGGCTTTCGCATCTTCGATATTTAACAACATGAAACGCGCCATGTTCCAAATCTTGTTGGTGAAGTTTCTGAAACCTCCAACTTTTTCCTCCGACAATCGCAAATCATTGCCCGGTGAATTACCAATAATCAGAGACAAACGCGTCGCATCCGCACCATATTCAGCGATCGTAGTGAGCGGGTCGATCACATTCCCGAGCGACTTACTCATCTTCCTCCCCTGCTCATCACGCACGAGACCGTGCAAATATACTGTCTCAAATGGAATTTCGCCAAGCGCATATGTCGTCATTAGAATCATGCGCGCCACCCAAAAAAACAAAATATCATAACCCGTCTCCATGACGGTAGTCGGATGAAACCTCTCAAAATCACTCAAGCCCACAGCACTATTCCCCGCATCCTCCATAGGAGGAGCAGGCTTCGCCCGCCGTAGCTCCTCCGGAGCGAAGGCGGACCAACCCAATGTCGAGAATGTCCACAAACCGGAACTGAACCAAGTGTCCAAAGTATCGGAATCTTGTTGCCAACCATCACCTCGTGGAGCCTCAACACCGACATATACTTCCTCACCCTTGTACCACACCGGAATCTGATGTCCATACCAAATCTGGCGACTAATGCACCAATCGCGTAAATTATTTATCCAATGGAAATATGTCTTCTCGAAACGATCTGGGATAATTTCAATCTGTTTATTCTCCACTACTTGAAGCATTAATTTTTTCAAAGTCACTACTGCACCCGACTCGATTCCTTTGAGATTTGATTTTGGTAATTTAAATTCTTTGTTCACATCGATGAACCACTGGCGAGAAGGAATCGGCTCAATCGCAGCACCACAACGATAGCAAATCGACAAACTATTTTCATAATTTTCATCAATATGATCGATCAAACCCATCGTTTCCATGTCGGCCACAATTGCCTTGCGTGCTTCGATTGTGGTCATACCGGCGTACTTACCACAATTCGCCATCATGCGACCATCCTCGTCGATAATCTGTTTACCCGGAATGTTATTTTTCTTCGCAATTTCATAATCTACAAAACTATGATACGGGGTCACTTTTATCGCACCGCTACCGAAATTCATATCCACCCCTTCATCAGCCACGACCGTAATTTCAAAATCTCCCAAAACACCTGGGATTTGATACTTCTTACCAATCATTTCTTTGTAACGTGCATCATCTGGATGCACCGCCACAGCGGTATCACCGAGCTTGGTCTCAGGACGAGTCGTCGCCAACACAAAAGGACCGTACTTAATCCAGTACAATTTTGTCTTTGTTGGTTTGTATTCCACCTCATCATCTGCGAGTGTCGAATGACAACGCGGACACCAGTTCACAATTCGGTAGCCGCGATAAATCAAACCGTCATCATACATCTTTTTGAAAACCATCCGCACTGCGAGAGACCGCGGCTCATCAAGTGTGAACGCTTCTCTACTCCAATCGAGTGAAGATCCCATTTTTTTACATTGACCGATAATCGTGTCATGTGATTTTTGTGCAAAATCGTGCACCTCCGCCAAAAATTTATCACGCCCCAGATCTTTCTTCGGGTCTTTAATACCTTTTTCAATGAGGAGCTTTTCGACTTTTGTCTGCGTCGCAATCGCCGCGTGATCCGTGCCAGGGACCCAAAGTGTTTGGTCACCTTTCATGCGATGATAACGCACCATGAGATCTTCAATGGCAAGCATCGAAGCGTGACCAATATGCAAAACACCGGTCACATTTGGTGGGGGCAAAACAATTGAAAAATACCGTTTTTCGTCAGCAAAACCATCCGCCAAACATTTGTCAGGATTAAAATAGCCGGATTTGCTCCACTTTTCGTATATTCCCCCCTCGTATTTGGCCGGTTCATACGCTTTTGACAACTCTTTCATAGTGAAATTACATTATAGACAATACATAAATTTTACTTGATTTTCGGAAATAAATCAAGAAAATGGCGGAATTAAGCCAATTTTGGTCACTTTTTATCCACAATTAGCCAATTTCCACCGATTGACGTCTACTCAATGGCTTGGTATAATGCTCTATCCCATGCAGAAATACAGAAATATGGCACTTGGAGAAATCGAACAAATCAAAAAACTTCTAGAGGATAAAAAACACATTCTAATTACCTTCGGTCACGACCACAGAGAAGACATCGCTTGCGCCGCTATCGCCCTCACCCTGATGTTCGGTCGTCGGGGTCAAGGGATCGATATGGTGTCCGAAGAATACCAACCGAGTGAACGTTTACGTTTCCTCTCCGGGATTGAAAAAATTCAGTCTGCTTTTTCTTATTTACAAAAATTCGTTATCACTCTCAACATTCAAAACACCGACATTGCTGAATTGAGTTACGATGTGAGAGAAAACAACTTGCGAATTTTTGTCACACCGAAAAAAAACTTTTTCGTCAAAGATGATTTGCGCACCGCCCAATCTGATTTCAAATACGATGCCATCATCAGCCTCGGCACTCCGGAACTCACCGCTCTCGGAAAAATTTACGATCAAAACACAGAAATGTATTTCAAAAAACCTATCTTGAACATTGATTGTAATCCAGCGAACGAGTACTACGGTCACATCAATGTGGTCGACCCGACAGCCGGGTCTATTTCCGAACTAATTTTCCGTCTGTTCGAGAAAATGTACCCTGACAAAATTGACGCGGAAATCGCCACAGTCCTACTCACTGGTATGATTGCTCGAACAGAAAGTTTCAAATCAACTAGCACCAATCCGGAAACTCTCAATACCGCAAGCCGCCTCATGCGTCTCGGCGCTAATCGTGAAAAAATTATTGAAAAACTATATCGAACAAAATCCGTATCCACTCTGAAACTGTGGGGAACAACACTATCTCATATCGAATCAATTCGTGAACTAGGTCTCGTCACGACTTGTATCACCCGTGATGATTTCATTCGTTCTGGCACAAACGAAAGTCATCTTGACGGTATCTGCGAAGAATTAATTGCCACTGCCCCAGAGGCGCGCACAATCGCTCTGATCTATGAGCCGACCAACGAAAAACAAATCTCTTCAATTATTGTTGTAGAAAACCAGACCAAAGCTCAAGCGCTCGCCCGAGAACTCAATGCTCTAAACATCGGTCCAAAGATAAACCTGAAATTCGAAACGGGAACAATCAAAGACGTTCAAGAAAAAATAATCGACGCTTTGAAAAAAATTAGCCAAACCGGCTAATTTTTTAATTCCTGTAATCCCCCACTCTCACCTAGATCATACTCCGGCCTGTCATTTCCGGTGGTAATTCGAGCCCTACCAATTTCAAAACTGTCGGTGCCACATCCGCGAGTACTCCGACCGGTGTCATGAGTGACAAATCTCCCTCAGGTGGATCACCCGCCGACCCCGCCTGCCCCTTTAATTCGTTTGCCATTATTACTAGCGGTACCGGGTTATTACTATGTTCTTTGTCTTTTTCGCCCGTTTGTAAATTATATACCTCCTCAGCATTGCCATGGTCAGATGTAATCACCACCGCCCCACCCTTTGCCAAAACATACTCGGTGATTTTACCGACCGCGCTGTCGACCGCTTCACAGGCTTTCACTGTCGCCGCCATATCACCTGTATGCCCGACCATGTCGGCATTGGCCAAATTGATCATGAAGACGTCATATTTATCGGAATCAATTGCTTTGATAGTTTCTTTGACCAATCCGGCGGACGACATTTCTGGCACAGTCGCGTAACTCGGCACACGCGGAGATGGGATTATCACCCGATCTTCGCCAGGGAAAGGATCCTCCACTGTACCATTCAGAAAAAAGGTGATGTGAGCATATTTTTCTGTTTCTGCAATATGGAATTGTTTCAATCCAGCTGTCGCCACCACTTCAGCCAGAGAATTGTGAACAGTGGCGGGTGGATATGCGACCACGGTCGGCATGGCTTTTTCATATTCAGTCATGGTGACAAAAAACAAATTATGGTGTTCTGTACGTGTAAATTTATTGAAAGCCGGCAAAACAAAAGCCTTTGCCATTTCTCGCGCTCGATCTGGTCGATAATTGAAAAATATCACCGCATCCCCATCTTGCACTACCGCTGTCGGTTTGCCCGGCCGACCTATGACAGTCGGTTCAAATTCTTCGTCGAAAACATTCGCCGCATATGACGCCTGAATCGCTTCGATCGGATCCGACGCGTAATGATCGGAAACACCCTCGGCAATCGCCCGATAGGCTTTCTCAATTCTATCCCAACGACTATCACGATCCATCGCGAAATACCGACCCGAAAGAGAAGCAATTGTTCCCACCTTCAATTTCTTCATCTGTTCAATCAATTTGGAAATAAAATACTCACCACTATTGTAGGCCGTATCGCGCCCATCCAGAAACAAATGCAAATAAACTTCTTTTATTTTTTGCTCTTTCGCAAATTTCAACAAGGCGAAACAGTGCTCGTCGCTCGCATGTACATTACCCACCGAAAGCAAACCCATCAAATGTAGTGCTGATTTATTTTTTTTAACATGTTCCGCCGCCTGCAAAAAGGCCTTATTTTCAAAAAAACTGCCATCGACAATATGTTTATTGATCCGCGGCAAAGTCTGATAATACACCCGCCCCGCCCCGATATTCAAATGCCCAACTTCGGAATTTCCCATTTCACCATAAGACAAACCAACCTCATTTCCAGAGGCATGCAAAGTCATGACCGGATATTCCCTTATAATTCTATCCCAATTTGGAGTATTAGCCCGAGTGACTGCATTACCCTCACCATCCGGAGCCACACCCCAGCCATCCATGATTATCAAAGCTGTTGGTCTATATTTATTCATATTCAAAATAAGGTTTTACCTGTCATTTCTCGCGGTTTCTGAATATGCATCAATTCCAATAGGGTTGGAGCTACATCTGATAATATGCCAGAGTGCAAATGAATCTTTTTCGAATCTCTTCTGGCTAAAACACAGGGAACTTTGTTGATTGAGTGTTCCGTTAGCAGGGCACCGGTTTTTTCGTTTTGCATTTCGTCAGCATTGCCATGATCCGCGATGACCAATACCTGCCCATCCCGCTTCAAAGCCGCCTCAACGATTTTCGCGACTGCTTTGTCCACTACTGACACCGCTTTGCGTGCCGCCACAATATCGCCAGTATGCCCGACCATATCAGCATTCGGAAAATTCACACAAATAAAATCGAATTCATTCTTTTCAATCACCCGCAACACCCGTTTCGTCAAAGCCGCTGAATTCATTTCTGGCTTCTCTGCATAGGATTTAATTGGAAAAGACTTTACCACTTCCCTTTTTTCTCCATTCAGAGGATCAGCAAAACCGCCATTTATGAAATACGTCACATGGGCGTATTTTTCTGTCTCCGAAATATACAGCTGACGATAATTGTCACTAATCACTTTCGGTAGACAGTTCGGAATATCTGGACTGGGAAAAGCAGTGAAAAGACCAGGCAGATCAGGACCAAAATCAGTCATCGCTACGAAACGAATGTTTTTTGGAACTCTCTTACGATGAAAAGTTTTGGAGTTATGATGCTCAAAATCAGCCTGAACAAAGGTTTTGGTAATCTGCCTCGCTCTATCACTCCTCGCGTTCACAAAAAATATCGCATCATTATTACCCACCGTCGCCACTGGCTTATCATCCTCGAAAATCACCGTCGGCAAAATAAATTCGTCAGTATTGTCAGAATCATAGGCACGCGCCAGAGCCTCTTCTGCGCTATTCGCCACATCACCTCTGCCAAGCACCATCGCGTCATAAGCCATCCGTGTTCGTTCCCAAATTTTATTTCTATCCATATAGTACAACCGACCACCAATCGTCGCAATTTTCTCATGAGCCAACATATGACCCCGTAACTCGTGGAGAAAACCGCGCGCGCCATATGGAGATGAGTCGCGTCCATCCGTAATCAAATGTAAGAAAACTTTTTGTTGTTTTTGGCGACGAAAATACTCGAGCATGGCATAAAGGTGTTCCGGATAAGCATGGGCGCTATTACCGTCCGTCAGCATGGTGAGAATATGCACTGCTGTTTTATATTTTTTCACATGAAAAAGCGCCTGCTTGAAAGCCTCATTTTTGAAAAATGTTCCATCATGAATTGATTCTGAAATTCGAACCAAGTCCTGCTTCACCACCCGCCCCGCCCCGATATTCATATGACCAGCCTCAGAATTTCCTGGCTGTCCCGGAAACAAGCCAACATTCACCCCGCCGGTAGAGAGAGTTGTGAAAGAGTATTTTTTCATGTACGAAAAAATATTTGGAGCCGTTTCGCTCGTAATTGCGTTCCCCCGATCACCTTTTCTACCCAAACCAAAACCATCCAAAATAACGAGAATCGTAGGTCTGTTATGACAATGATCCGGTTCGGAACATAGTCTTGTACTCTTTTTTGGCATAGTGGTGATATTATAGCGGATTTTATAATTTGATTCAACCCAATATCAAAACTGCCAAACCAGCGGCCGGCAGTTTTGATTATGAATGGAACCGCAAAGAGATTACCCGATTTCACTTTCTATTTTCATCAACCGATTATACTTTTCAATTCTCTCTGAGCGAGACAACGAACCTGTTTTGATATATTCCGCATTGACCGCCACCGCGAGATCAGCGATGAATGTGTCCGCCGTCTCACCTGAACGATGCGAAATCACAACATTATAACCGTTTTTCTTGGCGAGATAAATCGCTTCAATTGTTTCCGTCACTGAACCAATTTGATTCAACTTAATCAAAATCGCATTAGCAATCCCTTCGTCAATACCACGTTGTAAACGTTTCGGATTTGTGACAAACAAATCATCCCCCACCAATTGCAACCTGTTGCCAATTTTTTCTGTGAGCAGTTTCCAGCCATCCCAATCATCTTCTGCCAAACCATCTTCAATCGAAACAAAAGGGTATTTAGCCGCCCATTTAGTATAAGTTCGCACCATTCCGACAGAATTAATTGACTGTTTTGCATTCCCTGTCAAATTATATTTCCCATCGGCATGAAACTCAGAAGCGGCCGCATCCATCGCGAGAAATACCTGTTTACCAGGAGTATAACCCGCAGACTGAATCGCTTCCATGATGAATTTGATTGCTTTCTCGTTGTCACCGAGAGTCGGAGCGAAACCGCCCTCATCCCCCACACCAATACTATGTCCTTTTTTCTTCAATAGTTTCGCCAATGCGTGAAAAACCTCAGCCCCAATTCGTACCCGCTCGGACATTTTGTTCGCCTTCGGCACAATCATAAACTCTTGAATTGCTAACCCATTTTCTGCGTGCTTACCACCATTCAAAATATTCATCATCGGAATCGGTAGACGATAACCCTTCTCCTCAATAGAAAAAGCTCGACGAATATAATCATACAAAGGGATTTTCTGCGCATTCGCCGCCGCTCGCATTACCGCCATCGAAACGCCGAGAATAGCGTTTGCGCCCAATTTTGTTTTATTTTCAGTACCATCGAGAGCTAACATTTTTGCATCAATCGCTTTTTGATCCAAAGCATTCATCCCAACCAAAATCGAAGCGATTTTTTTATTGATGTTATTCACAGCTTTCTGCACTCCTTTACCGCCATATCTTTTTACATTACCATCACGCAGTTCGAGTGCCTCATGCGTACCCGTAGATGCGCCCGACGGTACTCCAGCGACACCGATTGAACCATCTACCAACTCCACCTCACATTCTACAGTTGGATTACCGCGTGAATCCAATATTTCTCTCCCCCAAATCTTCTTGATTTCTGTTTGCATAGCAAAATAATTAAATACGCGCGCATTATACCAAAAACCCACTGTTCTGGCAATGGGCTTTGGCTTTTTTATAATTCAACTAGGCCGCCATATCATTTACATCTTCTTCTCCATTCGATTCATCGATCATCTTCTTCGAATTACTTTTTTGGGTAATGATATCACGGTAGTCTGCCTCCAAACCTCGCAAATCTCTCTCTTCCAGTCTCTCGATAAATTTGCGATTTTCTTTTTCGTTTAGATGCTTCCCAATCTCTGTCCGCATTTCACCTGCTAATTCCCGCTCATTAAGCAACTGGTGGCCGACACCAACTCTCAACGGTTTATCATCCCTATCTTGAGCTGTCATTCGCTTTCTCCCAACATACTGATCGTGTATTTTCTGATTTCCTCTCCACGCCAGTTTTTGGTCTGTCAAACCGCGTTTCGGAGACTCTTGTGGATGCTGATCGAGCGGAACTTCAAAACCATCGGGTCCAATTTTCAATTTACCTTCCGGACCGCGCGCATATTTTTTCGGTCTCTCCACACCCGCCCCCTCACCAAATCCTCGAGGCATCTTTTCGAACTTCCCGTACACTTTCTCCCGGCGCATTGATTGTCTTTGTGAGCCCCAAACACCACGACCTTCCTCTATACTACTGCCACTTCCTCCGCCCCCACCACCACCGCCGCCGCCCGTTCTACCCCTTCTCCCAGTGTTTCTTCCTGTAGAAATACCAGATACGACCGGGCCAAAAGGTTCATTTTTTGAACCGGAAGGTATTTCTTCTTGAATTTTCGGTGGTTTTTCAACCAGATCTTTTGGCACATCGACAGACGGTGCCGATTCAACAAGTGTTGGCGACTCATCATCCAACAGAGGCGGTAATATAATTGGATCACCGCTATTTCTTTTCTTACCCGATCCCACACTGTCGATATTCTCACCCTCTTCATCTTCCTTTTTGTATCTAATAAAATATTCTTGTGCCACTGCCCCCGCCACACTCTTATTTTTTTCCAAGGCTTGATTTCCCGCCACAGGAGCCTCTTTATACACAGGCTTGAATGACAGCTCCGGCCCAGTAATCTTAAATACTTTTTTAATTCCACCTGACAATCTGCTAAGCAAACCAGGGCGAACATTCTTTTCCGTATGATTTCTCGTATCAATACTCATACCAAAATTAACATCGGGGCGATATTCTTTCCCCTCGTCTCCCCCAGAAAAATGAGATGCGTTATCTTGTTGTCCAATATCCGCATCTTGCCGAGATTGATGATTGGGAACCACCTGCAATTCATAGCTCAATCTTACACCGCGATTATTATTCAACAATTCTTCTAAAAACATTTCTTTCTCTTTGGATAATTTCTTCAATTTTCCATCATTGTAATCACGAATCAATTTATCCACCTGTGAATAACGATCCAATCCAAAAGTTTTACCGATGAGTTCATACGCTTGTTTTTCACTCAAATCCTCACCCCTGAACATAATTGACTCTCCGGCGCCAACCGCTTTTGCTTCAACCCTAACCTGCCCCACATTAATATTGTCTATCACCGCAGATAATTTTTCTTCATATAATTCCGCCCGTCTCTTCGACAGTTCAATATTTTCTCGGCTAAAACCAGTCTGTGGCCCAATCGCCCGATCCTCAAAACTAGCGATACCCGAAATACTCTTTACACTCAACACGACATCATTTGGAGAGACATCGTTTTTTTCGGCAAAATCTTCCACCGCCTGATTCAAGTGCTGAACTGTTTCAGTGACAGCTTCGTCCGCATCATTAACTTCCGGTACAAAATCCGGCGCATACGGCAGACGATCCGGATGATGAGAAATTTCACCAGCTTCAGATACGGTTGTACTCCCAAACGGATTCTCAAAGGAACTCTTTACATTTTTTTCAATCCGCATATTTTTGACTGCGTCACCCGCCTGACCACTTCGATCCGACCAAAAATTCAAACTCTCATCGGTTTTTTCTTCTTCGCTATCAATAGGTGAAATACTGGTCATATCCGAATCCAAATCAGGAGCATCCACCAATTCAATCTTAGGCGCTTTGAAACCAACATCAAAACCAGTTAGACGTTTTTCAGGCTTATGCACATGGGAATTTTTACTTTTTTCACGTTCACTTGCCTGCGCCGAATATTTACCCGCATCCATCGCCCCCAGAGTTAACAAACCAACCAGAGCCCCCGCTATCAACCTCTTCGGAACAACAGCTTTGCGTAGAAACTTGCTCACCTCACCCGCTCCGCCGAGTGATTCCACCTCTCTCGCCAAACGAATACTTTCCCCTGCTTGATGCGCCAATTCTTCTCCCCGTTCTGTTTTATTTATTTTTCCCTCCAATCCGCTCAAAGCGGTGTTTTCTCGATCATCTACCCCGGGATTGAATTTGTACATCGAATGTTCAATATTACGAGGCATATTATTTATTTTTAATTAAACTCCTTATTTTAATAATCGCTTTTTTTGTGTCCTCCTTTTCAGATCTTGCTTTGAGATTTTTCAGATGATCTCTTAGCTGTCTATTGAAATTAACTAAAAAATCGATTGTCGCTTTTTGACTACCCAATTCTTTAACCAAAAAATCAACCAATTTTTTGGATGTTTTTTCGTCATTCATTTTATTTGGCATATTATATATTGTTCCCACATATTATACACCAAAAATATCCCACTTGCACTAAACCTGCCCAGATCTCATTTGTTTAGTGAAAGATAATCGAAAATATCGAAAAATTCTTCCCAGATTCAAAATAGACCAACTCCCCAGTTCCACCATGAGCCGATTCTAATTCTCGACCGGCTTGATCATAAATTTTATCTAACATTGTCCGGGCATCTTTACCAGCTGATTGGATAATCCATACTTTAGCACCCGAACGCAAGGTATTATGCACTTTCACCCAAACCCTGTACTTCCTATGGATTTTTTCACACTGCACGACTTCACCCACAAATTCCACTTGACTTTTGGCATGACTCATCTTCGTTTCTTGTTCTGCCGAATTCCGCCCGAACAAAAACCCCGTCGTGTATCCACGATTCATTATTTTATCCAAATAATTCTTTTTGATTTTTTTAAACTCACTCATTTTTACCCCCCTTTTCTTCACGAGCATGAGTGCACTAGAATACGCCTTCACCACCATCGCGAGATATGCCACACTTTTGGCTCGGCCTTCAATTTTCAAACTCGTCACCCCCGCGTCAATCAATTCACGCAAATATTCAATTAAACAAAGATCCTTCGAATTGAAAATGTATGACCCATGTTCATCCTCTTCAATCGGGATTTTCATTCCTGGTCGATTTTCTTCTTCCACTTCGGCAGAGATATTATTCACCTTATATTTCCAACGGCAGGGTTGAGCGCAATCCCCGAGATTGGCTGATCTCCCTGTGAGCCACGCGCTCAACATACAACGCCCCGAATAACTCATACACATTGCCCCATGCACGAAATATTCCAATTCCATCTTCGGAACTTTTTCATGAATTTCTTTTATTTCCATGAGAGATACTTCCCGACCCAAAATTACCCTTTGCACCCCTTGTTTTTGCCAAAATTTCACCGCTTGCCAATTCGTCGCATTGGCTTGGGTGGACAAATGAATCGGAACTTTCGGAGCATACTTCTGTGCCATGAGTAATACTCCTGGATCAGAAATTATAAGCGCATCTGGTCGCCATTTATTTAAATTTTTCAGATAAGACGGCAGTTTCTTCAGATGTCCGCTGTGGGCATAAATATTCACCGTCACATAAATTTTTTTTCCTTCCGCGTGTGCCGCAGAGATCGCTTCTTTTATGTTATCCATCCCAAACTTATTGATACGTACGCGCAAACTAAAATCCGGTACACCCATGTACACCGCATCCGCTCCATACGCAAAAGCATATTTCAATTTTTCCGGACTACCAGCTGGCGCAAGCAATTCAATTTTTTTATCTTTCGCCATATTTATTTTTGTTTTTTCACCCGTGATACTCGTATCAAACCGCCACAAGGTATAATTTCTATTCCACGTTTCTCCAATTCATCTAGAAATAAATTCATACCCAGAGAATCCGAAGATATGTGCCCCGCAATAACAATATTGAGGCGAGAATCATCCGCTTTTCGAACCGCTTCATCTTTCATGTGCATACTGAGCACGGTAGAAATTCCAGCCCGAACCAACTCCTGATACATGAAGTTCGAAGGATTTGCCCCCCCTGTCATTTCACAAATCATTTTGCCAATTCGATTTTTCGATTGACCAGAAACTATCTTTGGACCAGCCACACGACGTCTCGCCTCACGATATTCTTCAATTTTCAGAAGTTCATCCACAAGATCACCTAATGTTTCTGGTTTTGTACGCTTGATCATGTTTAATAAAAACTTTTCCACCAAATTATCAGTCACAGTATGAACATTCATCAAATTAACCCCAAGCGCTTTCGCTAAATCGATAATTTGAAAATTATTCACCGGATGAATACTGTGGCCGACTTCACGCATCCGATCCTCCAAAAACTTTTCCGCCAAATGAACCGGCACGCCCACCTGCGTGAAAATTTCCACCTGCATTTCCATTGCTGTATGAAGCGCCGCCATGCTTCTACCCATCGGATGGTGGGCAATGATGAGATCAACTTCTTTCCCCCGCTCATTTAGTTGTGATGCGAGCAATACCTCCCCTGCCCCAATATCAATTCCCGCCAGCACCCTCTTCACTTCTCGTTTCTCTTCTGCCAAATGAATCAGGCTATCCGGATAAGGATTCGAAAGATGCTCTTTATCAAAAAATTCCTTATCCTCTTTGGACATTTTTTCATACCCCTTATTTACATGAATCAGGTGTTTTTTGACACCAGCTACCCCCCGCGGATCCGCCGCCACACCGCATTTCACTGCCAGGGCGAAAACTTCTTTTATGTTCATAACAAAAAATTATCTAAATACAGAGTAATATTAGCCTTTTTTTCGAAAAAAGTCAACCCTCCAAATTGACAGGTGAAAATGCCTCGGCTATCATGTACCCATATGAAACCAAACATTTCTATAGTCAAAACATGGCCTGAAGCGAAAAGAATCTTCTGCAAACTCACTGACAATGCCACAATTTTTGACACATGGAATTTTCGCTATACGTTCGCCAAATACGAGCCGATTGAACCATATTTCATAATCCATGGTAATCCAGACGCACCGCGAGCCCTCCTCCCCCTCGAATTCAATCGAACAAAAAAAGTATACGAATCTTTCGGCACCTACTACATGGAAGAAAATCACATTTACGGTGAAACCACTCCTGAAATTGAACGTGAAATTTTTTCGGCCATTCCGACCCCAGCACATCTCGAATGTCTAAACCCAATACAAAACACTGCTCTACCCTTTATTTCTCCCGCCGACCCCAAATACATTTTACCCACTGACCAATACATCAATTTCGAAGACTATCTCCACCACAAAATACTAAACGGTGAAACACGCGGAAAAATGCGTCGCAAGTTCGCAAATACCGAAGAAAAAAATAATCTAAAAATTATTGAAGGTGCCCAACCAGACCTCGAGATCATGTTTGAATATAATAAACAAATGTTCGGCGCAGATTCATCGTTCAACGATCCGAATCGAGAGCAAATTTTCCGCGATCTGACTCATTTATTTACACCCGACATTCTAACTGTGAAATCCGGCGAAGAACTAGTCGGAGTATCTTTTGCCCTAATTTACAATAATCGCTATATCCGGATGAACACTGGTAATGTTCCCAGTATCAACAACCTCGGAAATTACCTACATTTCGCAAGCATAAAACGCGCTATCGAACTACACAAGACACTCGACGCCATGGCAGGATCATACCACTGGAAGGAAGATTTTCACCTCGACCAAATATCCCAATTTACTTTCAAAAATTTCTAGCCCCTAAACACATACAAAAACACCGCCCGAAAGCGGTGTTTTTTACACGAATACGCTGTTATTTCTTTTCGATTTTTATCTTCGCTATTTCATCTCCAACCTTCATGTCTTCACCTTCACTCTGCCCGAATTCGATACTATCGGCTACCACCGCCCTCTGGAAATTTGCCAAGTTTGCGTCGAGTACACTCTTCAAGCCTTCTCCAATTCCCAAAGTCAACACAATATGATCGCCCGGATTCAAATTCATATTTTTACGTGATTGATTCACCGCCCTCACCAATTCACGCAACAGTCCTTCCGCCCGTAATGAATCATCAATGCTTGAATCCAGAGAAACTGTGATCATTCCGCCCTCTTTGCGAAGTGGCAATAGATTTTCTACTGTTTCAGTACACACCACATTTTTCACATTCAATTCTTCCGCTATGATTTGTTCAATGCCTGTATCCAGCTTACTCCCCATATATACAATTTTCCCGAGAGGTTGCTTCACCTTCACTCCCGCCTCCACTCGCAGAGCCAAGCCAATTTCGACAACTTGTCGAGCAATTTCCATATTTTTCAGCACTGCTTCATCGGTTTCATATAAATCGTTCTGCGGCCAAGCAGAGAGATGTATGCTATCCGCACCACCTAATTCCAAATTCAATTTTTCCGCCAAAAAAGGCGCAAATGGGGCGATTACTTTCGCCAATTCTACAAACACCAAATGCAAGGTGTTGCTCGCGTCTGTCTGTTCTCCGACATCTCCACTCTTGAAACGATCGCGGGAACGACGCAAATACCACGTAGACAAATCATCAATAAACGCCATAATCGGACGAGCGGCATCAGCAATTTCATACGAATCCAATGCTTGCGTCACCTCGCGAATCAACTGACTGAGCCGTGACATGATCCAACGATCCAAAACATGTGTTGATTTTTTACCGGTTTTCGCGCCACTTACACCATACATTTTGTAGAATTCCACCACGTTCCACAACATGTTGATCGCCTTATTATAAACCTCCCGAACACCCATCTCCGAAAAATTCAAATTTTCCGCACGCATCACTGGTGAGGTCGCGAGATACATCCGCATCGCATCTGCTCCATATTTTTCGATCAATCCCGTCGGATCTGGATAGTTCTTTAATCTCTTCGACATTTTTTTACCATCCTCCGCGAGGACGATTCCATTCACGATGACATTTTGGAAAGCTGGGCACACCTTCTCCTTCGAGATAGCCGGACTATCCCCGAGTGTCAACGCAGTCGCCAGTACATGCAATGTATAGAACCAGCCGCGTGTCTGATCCTGACCCTCAGCAATAAATTCCGCCGGAAAACGTGCCTCGAATTTCTCCTTATTTTCGAAAGGATAATGCATTTCCGCATAAGGCATCGAACCAGATTCGAACCAACAGTCCAACACTTCCGGAATACGCTTATAAATTTTGCCATTTTTCTCTATTGTGAGATTATCGATGCGGTGTTTATGCAAATCGAATTCTTTACCGTTTTCATCCAAATTAAATACTCGCGTACTGTTGAAGTCTATCGCATCTTCGTCTGCGATGAATTTCTCATCCGAAGTGCCCCTAATCACATGATTTATGCAAGCGAAGATACCACCATGACTAACTACCATTATGGTTTTACCGGAATATTCACGCAAAATTTCATCAACAAATTCTCGCACGCGCGCGATGATTTCCTCCCGTGTCTCACCCGTCTCTCCGAGCCTAAATGTGAACTTATTACGAATGGATTCATTACTGGTTTTCTTGTATTCAAGATACGCAGAATCGTTTTGCAGATCTTGAATGGTTTTCTCTTCCCATTTACCATTATTATACTCTTTTATTAAATCATCAAAAATAATTTCATTGCCCAATTTTTTCTGCAATATTTCCGCTGTTTGCCTCGCCCGCAACACCGGAGACGCGAAAACCGCATCGACTTTATCGGTGAAATTTTCCGCCATTTTCTCGACCGACTTTCTGCCTTTTTCCGTCAGCGGATTTTTGTCGAGGGCGCTACTACGTGAAGAATTTACATTCATCTCACTTTCTCCATGGCGCACGAAAATGATTTTCGTAAGTTTTTTATTAGTCAATTTAGCCATCTCTTCCACGCTTCCGACACAAATCGCATCACCATCTTCACTTTCCCAAACCGGCAAAGGCGTACCCCAAAAACGATTTCTTGATATTGCCCAATCATGCGCTCCTTCGAGCCATTTGCCGAAACGACCGTCTCTGATATGTTCCGGCACCCACCTCGTCTCAGCGTTCGTTTTGAGTAACAGATCTTTGAAATGTGTCACTTTCACAAACCACGAAGATGTCGCATAATTCAAAAGTGGGGTGTCACAACGCCAACAATGCGGGTAGCTATGAGTAAACTTTTCTTTGGCAAATAATTTACCCTGTGCGGCGAGCCACTTGATCACGAGCACATCGGTACTTGTCGGATCGTCAATCGGTTTCACTTCTACACCAGCGAAATCGAGCACTTCTTTTATGAACCTTCCGTCCATCCCAACATGCTGTACGAAGCCAACGTTTTCTTTTTTCCCGAGATTATAGTCATCCTCACCAAAAGCCGGCGCAATATGTACCACACCTGTACCATCGATCGTCGTGACGAAATCAGCCGGAACAACCCGAAAAGCATTTTTTGTTTCGGCAAAATATGGAAACAGTGGCTCGTACTCGAGACCCACGAGATCGTCTCCCGTTTTTTCCCCTACCACTGTATAGTTTTTATCCTTGAAAACACCCTCCAAGCGCTCTTTAGCGACAATTAATTTCTCCCCACCCAAATCTACCACGACATATTCCACTTCGCCCCTCACTGCGAGCAATACATTCCCCGGCAATGTCCAAGGCGTCGTCGTCCAAGCCAAAACACAAGTACCACCTGGCAAACCAGCCTTTTCTGGGTTCAATAATTTGAATTTGGCAGTCACAGAAATATCCGTCACGTCTTTGTACCCCTGTGTCACCTCGAAATTTGATAACGGGGTCGCACAGCGCGGACAAATATGCATGGCTTTATGTCCTTTGTAAATCAAATCTCGATCCCAGAGAGACCGAAATACCCACCACACAGACTCCATGAAATTCGCGTCCATTGTTTTGTAATCATTGTCCATATCTACCCAACGTCCGATCCTCTTCACCGTCTTACACCAATCATCAGCATACTTCAATACTGATGAGCGACAAGCTTCGTTGAAATTTGCGACACCAAAATTTTCGATATCTTTTTTACTGCGTAAATTCAAATCGCTTTCGATAATATTTTCGACTGGTAGACCGTGACAATCCCAACCCCAACGACGCTCTACACGATAACCACGCATGGTGAAATAGCGGGGTATGACATCTTTCATGAGAGATGCGACAATGTGCCCATAGTGTGGCAGACCCGTCGCAAACGGTGGGCCGTCATAAAAGGCATATGGTTTATTATCATCACGACCAAAAACAGATCTTTCAAAACTCTTATTTTCCGCCCAGTACCTTAATATTTCTTCTTCGTTTTGATTTGCGTTATACATAGTAAAAAATTACTTGTCCACCACAGCTCCCGAAGAGCGACGGCGGATATTTGAAAACAAAAAAAGCCCAAGCGTCATGGGGTCCCGAGCAAAATGCTAAGGAGGTACCACCCCAATTCCACACTAGTGGCTCTCATTAAAAATTTGCGGTTTATTCCGGGAGATTCTACTCACTTTTCAGTTTTCTTTCTCCAGCGCCCGTCCGATACGATCCCTGTCGATTTCAGGTATAGCGCTTTTTAGATTGTATATACATCTTATCACAGCCATAAAAAAAATCAAGGGGGTGGCGCGATCCGTCTCCGAATCACACCAACCCCCTTCTTCAAACTAATACCACCGCAATGACGGCAAATGACAGACAAAGGAACAGTAGAACGAACACAATGAGCGCAATCCTGAGTGTGACTTTGACCGCGAAAACCAAAGTTTTCCACGCCACATAAAACAGCATTAACGCCAACATCGCCAAAATCAAAGATCCAACCATCTCTCACCCCCCGTCATCTCACCCAAATTAGCACAAATAAGAAAAATGTTACTAATAATACCAGACCCGGCCAAAAGGCCCGGACACAATGATCCACCTGCCACTCGAACATTGGCGAAATTTTTCGTCCACGCGAGCGGCAAATTGCAATGATCAGCTTCCTTATCATTTCTCCCTCCTCCGCAGACTAAACTTTCCAACACCAAATGATACCACAAAACAATAAAAAAATCAACCCCCAGCAAGCATGAGGGAGTTGATAACTTTTTGCCTTATTTTAGCGAATTTCGAAGGTCACATTGGCATTGACCACTACATCCGTACTTCCCGACTCGATTGTCGGAGCCGCCATTCCACCACCCATACCGACTGCCATATCAGACTTTGCGTACATTGGATAGCTCGTACCACCATCATATTCATCATAGGAAACCACTCCGACTACACTCACACCCAATTCTTTTGTCAAAGCATCAGCCTTGCTCCAAACTTTTTCCAAAGCCAAGCCTCTTGCCTCTTCTTTGAATTTGTCTGCGTCATCAATAATAAACTGTAATCCACTCACATTATTCGCTCCGACTTCACCAGCCAACCCGAGCACATCGTTAGCTTTGTCCAAATCACGAACTTTCACCGTCACACTCTGACTGACTTCATAACCCCTCAAAGTCTGCCCTCTCTCAGGTGTATAGTCGTACTGCGGATAAATATTGTAATTTGTGGTCTGGATATCTTTCGAATCTACGCCCAACTCCTTCAAACGTAAAATCAATTTATTCATCGTTTCGGTATTTTTTGCCTGAGCCTCAGCCACTGTTTTGGCACTCGCCACCATCCCCATAGTAGTGACAGCCACATCAGGCTTCGCGGTCACCTTGCCCATACCCTGCACTGTGATGGTACGTTCCGCCCGATCCGCTCGTCCAATGAAATAAAATTTTTGTAAGTTATTTCTGATCAGCGAACCAACAAAAATGATCAGATACACCATCAAGATCCCCAACAACACCAGCAAAATTGTCCTCCCATAAGGACGCGTTTCAGATTGTCCGCAACCCGCACTACAACCGCAACCGCCACCAGAACCACAGTCACAACCATCGCCACAGCCACAGACTCCACCATCTCCACAATCACAACCTCCCACACAGTCGCATGATGAGCCACAACCACAATCATCTGTTTGGTATGTAGATTTTTTTCCTACTTTCGTAGTCGGCGAGTCTACCCACTCCTCGCTCACTTTCTTTTTGACAGGCATAAAATTAAATTAAAAAAATAAATTAGTAAATTTGTAATTTGAAATTAGAACTTTGACATTTCTAAACAGATTATACCATTTTTCACACTTGTCCACAATATCTGTGGATATTTTTTCACTTATCCACCGACTGCCAACACGCCCGGCAACTTATCCCCTGCCAAAAATTCGAGCATCGCACCACCACCAGTCGAAACCAAATCCACAAATTCCATCATTTTTATTTTTTCCATCGC
The DNA here is from genome assembly GCA_035389585.1 of Candidatus Magasanikiibacteriota bacterium. Taxonomy (GTDB): domain Bacteria; phylum Patescibacteriota; class Patescibacteriia; order Magasanikbacterales; family UBA922; genus DAOOSC01. The sequence goes on along the minus strand of DAOOSC010000006.1, from coordinate 10,354 downwards.
GAGCAATGTCTCTCCACCGCCAATAATTCCAAAACATTTTCCTCGAGAACGAGACGCCACGAGACGCGCGATCGACATCGTCCCGACATCGTACGGCTTCACCTCGAAATATCCCACTGCCCCATTCCATACCAAAGTTTTCGCCTTTTTTATTTCAACCGCATATCTTTTTATAGTCTCCGGACCAATATCGAAAATTCCCTCACCTTTTCCGCAAATCTTTACCGGTTTTTTACCAATAAATACATGGCGGTATTTTTTCCCCTCACGATCTCCCACAATCAAATCCGTCGGTTTGATTACTTTTTTCGACTTCGCATATTTCAAAACTTCCTTCGTCAAATCACGATCCACGAGAGAATCCCCCACCTCATAACCAAGTGCATACAAATATGTATTCACGAGTCCGCCACCGATGAGCATCGCATCACACTTCGGCAATAAATTTTTCATCACCGGAATTTTCGTTTCTGATTTCGCACCGCCCAATACCACTACATACGGCTTTTTTGGATTTTTCACCGCTTTTGATAATCCGATAATTTCTTTTTCGAGAAGTATGCCGGCACAGGCTGGCAAGTATTTAGCAACACCCGAAACCGAAGCGTCTCCGCGATGCGCCACTGCAAATCCATCGAGCACAAACGCATCCGCCAATTCCGACAACTTCTTACTCAAATCACCTTTGTCTTTTGACTCACCTTTAAAAAATCTAACATTCTCAAGCATTACCACATCCCCCGCAACACTTTTTTGTAATTGCTTTTTCGCAAATTCGAAATATCCTTCTTCATTTTTGCCAACTTTCACGAAATTAATTTTTTTGCCAAAAACTTTTTCAGCCGCACGCGCCACTGGTGCGAGAGAATACTCTGGGTCAACACCCTCTGGACGACCGAAATGAGACATGATAATCACCACCGCCCCTTTGTCCAAGAGAAAATCGATTGTGTTTTTCGCCGCTCGAATCCTGGTATCGTCAATTATTTTTCCACCCTTCATTGGTACATTGAAATCTACCCGCACCAACACTTTTTTATCAGACAGTCTATTTATTTTTTTGAGAGTTTTTAGAGACATATTTTTGTATTTATATCAACCGTATTCTATCAGAAAAAAAAGAACGGCGCAACCGAGCACCGCTCTTCTCCAAATGATATTTAAGCGAATAATTCTGCCATTTCCACCAATCTGTTAGAATAACCAACCTCATTATCATACCAAGACACCACCTTCACCAAATTTCCACCCACCACATTTGTCAAAGATAGGTCGACAATCGAAGAAAAAGCATTACCAATATAGTCGGAAGACACTAACGGCTCATTTGTGCAATCGAGAATTCCGCTAAACCTCTCCGTCTTCGAAGCCGTGACGAGAGCCTGATTTATTTCTTCTTTTGTCACATTTTTCTTCAATACGACGATGATGTCGGATAAAGAGCATGTCGGCACCGGTACGCGAAAAGCCACACCGTCAAATATACCCTTCAAATTACCAATCACCTCACCCACCGCCTTCGCCGCACCAGTCGTAGTCGGTACGATATTCTCCGCGGCGGCACGAGCACGACGCAAATCTTTGTGCGGAGCATCTTGCAAATTTTGATCCGCCGTATAACCATGCACCGTACTCATCATCGCTTTTTCAATTCCAAATGTCTCATCGAGCACCGCCATAACTGGGGCGATGCAATTCGTCGTACAGGAAGCATTATTGATCACCAAGGATTCTTCACTTTTTACCTTGCCACAGTTCACACCACGCACATAAGTTGGTACATCTTTTTCCTTGGCGGGAGCAGAAATAATCACTTTTCTCGCACCGGCTTTTACATGGAGCATCGCATCGTCTTTTTTGGTGAATCGGCCGGTACATTCGAGCACGACATCAACTTTCAAATCACCCCACGGCAACTGACTTGGGTCTTTGATAGCAAACACTGGAATTGTCACACCACCGACAACTAGATTTTTCTCATCACTGCCGACTTCTGTCGCGATTTGTTTGTATGCAGTATCATATTTCAATAAATGCGCGAGAGTTTTTGTGTCTGTCAAATCGTTGATCGCGACGATTTCAATATTTTCTTTTTTGAGAGCCGCTCTCATTACCTGGCGGCCGATACGGCCAAACCCATTGATCGCAATTCTAACTTTTGGCATATTTTGTTTTCACCCTTTCGGGTTTTAATTAATAAAATTTATCCTCCTTTGCCAACTTATTATAGCAGAACTAGTGAAATTCGCAAGATACTAAAACCCGCCTGTTTAAAGCGGGTTTTTATGATATCTTTTCGATTTTAGAGATTATTCAACGCATCTCTCGTCGCTGGACCGACCCAACCTGGGGCGTTACTGATTTTTCGATCCTGCTGAAATTTGATCACCGCTGCTTTTGTCACTTGGCCGAAATATTCGGTGAGATTGACACTGAAATACCCCAACGCCTTCAAGACTTCCTGCAAATTTCTCACTTCCACCCCCGTCGAACCAACACTCAAAAACTTGGTAAACTTATATTTCTTTGGGGCTTCGACCGGAGTTGTAGTGGCCACCGCGTCAAATTTTTTACCATTCAATTTCAATCTGGTCGCATCATCCAAAATTCCGGTCGCCCTTATTTTATTAGCTCGTTGATATGTGAGTAGGGCTTTTTTTGTCAACGCATTAAATATCGCGTTAGTCTTGGCGTTTTTAATATATCCAAGCTCCTTCAAAACAACCTGCAATTGACGCACTTCCTCTCCTTTATCACCAAATTTTAGTTTGACTTTGAACACATAACCCGAGCGTAAAGTCGGAGAAATTAGATTTGCTGTAGTGGTCGGAGCGACGACTGTCGATGTACCAGTGAGTTGAATTGAGTCAGAAATGGCAGTAGAGATATTACCCGCACTATCTTTGAACTTCACATATACCGTTTTAAGCCCGTTTCCACTAACCAAATTCCATACATACGATGTTGCATAATTGACCCACGACGCATTAGTGAAAGCAGAATCATTAGCAATCATCATATAGACCGCATCAGTCGCACCGAGAGTCAAAGTGATCGCCAGAGAATTTGTCGTCGTCGCATTTGAATTAATGACGACTGAAGTATTTGTTGGTGGTGTCGTATCTGACGACCCGCCTCCACCGCCACCGCCCGATGACGCCGAATTAGTAGTCGCACTAACAGCACCAGACTTTTCACCTTCACCCGTCGCGTTGACCGCAGAAACTTTATATGAATAAGAGGTTGCCGCACTCAATCCTGTATTTGAATAACTCACAGCGGAAGTGGTAGCGATAGCAGTCATATAACTATCTGTACTACGATATATATTGTAAGATGTCGCCCCAGAAACAGCGCTCCATGACAAATTGATTTGGGAAACAGACGCCGCCGTCGCAGTCAAACCACTTGGAGCGGATGGTAATTCTGCCGCTGACGTCGTAGAGCTGGCAGTCGCAGAGTTTGGACCTTCACCATTTTCATTGTATCCCGCAACTTCGAAATAATACTTAGTCGATGACACCAAGCCTGTCGCCGAATAGGTCAAAGCCGTGGTCGTAGCCAAGAGGTCGCTAGAATAAAACACCCCATCGAAACTTGCTGTTGTCGTCGAGTAAATCATGTAATAATCGGCAACCGGATCGACATCCCAAGATAAATCAATTTGAGAAGAAGTGGACGCGGTTGAAACTAAATTCTGAATTGTTGCCGGCACGCCTGGTAAAATCGGACCGAAATCGGTAAAGTGGTCCACCTGTGCAGTGATTAAATTGTTCACTGTGTCTACTGTTGCCGCAACAGGTTCCCATTGTCCAGAATTCGAATCCCAATAACCAAATTGCAAATTTGACTCGCTGAAACCAATTGGTAAATCAGCCTCATTATATGACACAGACAGTGTCACTTTATTATTGAGTGAAGTAATCGAAGATCCGCTACTATTCGTCGCTTCGACACTCACTACTGAATTTGCCAAAGGAGTCGCGTTGACAGAATCATAGACCAAATCAGCCGTCGAAACGGAAACACTAACATTATCCTGACTCGTACCCAAAGCGTTCGCTGGAATATCCAATGTCATCTTGTCTGTCATAATCTGTCCACCAGATACATCAGAAATCGAATTAATATCCGGAGTAGCTAGCGTGCACCTATCATTTGCCGTGAGACTTATGTTGCTAGTACGACTTGTTGTCGTCACCGCCACACTTGTCCCTGCACTGCGGAAATAGCAAGGTCCCTCCGCATAAACCGTCCACGTCGTATTTGCATCCACACCCAAGCTATACGCACCAGACTGATCCGTCGGCACTCCAATCCAGACATCATTACCTTCAATCGTCTTTTTGGCAGATACCCAAGCGTTCTGCAACCCTGTTCCACCAGAAGACACTATGCCAGATATTGTCAAACTTGTTTGTGTGAGAGTGAAGTTCCTCACCAGACTACTTGTCACACTCACCTGTACATCGCCTTGATCAGACAGATAGCCTGTCCCCTTCACACCAATCGTATAACTTCGATCTTTTGGTACGCGTAGAACATATCCACCACTGCTACTCGCTGTCGTGGAATAGAAACCCGGACCACTCACTCGACTCGCCCAGACGACCGCACCATTCGCTCCGCTTTCACCCACCATCACATTACCACTGACATCCACCAATTCAACCGAAGCTTGGGCATTAGCAGACAGACTAGCCGTTTCACCTGCCGTAATCGTCACACTTTGGTTCTCAACTATTGGCCCAACCGCAGGTGAACCAACATGTGCTTTGTAAGTGCCGGCCGGCAAGGTCAAAATCGCAATTTTACTCGTTCCGCTTGTTGTCCAACTATCCGTACCATTGCCACGCCCATTATCTGGGTTGAATACCCCAGCAAAGAGTGGACTCAAATTCGATGAATTTTGAATTGTGATTTGCAAATACCCAACCGCTTTCAACGCCCAATTTTGTCCAGTGGCATTCGCCGAAGACACACTCACATCAATCGGAGACATTCCACCGCCATTTTCGACCCAAGCACCGATCTGATATGTCCCAGCCGGTACATAAATCGTATAAGTTCCGTCCGTACCTGTTTCTGCACCACCTCCGCCGCTGGTATTCCCCGTGCCACGTGCGCCCACCTTCGCTCCAGAAATTGGCGTATCAACTCCATCATTATATGCATTATTTGAATTGACATCGGTAAATATGCGTCCGCTGATAGTCCGCAAATTACCAATCGAAACAGTCGCTGTCGCAGACACAGACCCACTCCCCGGCACAACCACCGTACCATCATTTGCCGTACCGGAAGTTTCCGTCCACGTATTCAGCTGACCAAAACCCGGAGCATGACCGTTTAATTGATATGTTCCCGCCGGTAAATACAGGCTCACATTTCCAGACGCGCTGGTCATTCCTTGAGCAAAACCATTTGAACCCTGAGCGAAGACCGGGGCTCCTTTGATCGCTGTACCACTACCATCTACCACACTAACTGAAATAAATGTGGTCGGTGCCGCAAGTTTGATCGTCTTCGTCGTTGTTCCACTCGAATTTATAGATACAGGAAATTCCAAACCTTTCCCTTGTCCCGGTCGATTAACTTCGATTGTCACCGCTCCCGCCGGCGCTTTGAATGCGTACGTGGATCCTAAGTTTGGTTGACACACCATACTTTGAGCTTGCATAAACAAACCACCGCCGCTTTGTTTCACACCAACACAAGCATCAGTGAGAGACACACTATTTGTGTCTTGTAATGTCACAACCAAATCTTTATCAGCCGTCACATAAGCAAAATCTCCGATATTCGTACTCGTAGAAATGTACACGGAAGACAATGTCGGCGGCCAATACTTTGTCCCGTTATTCTGAATTGCTTGACTCATGACATTGAATTTCCAATTCATACCCGATTTCACCGGCAGACGAGCATAACCAATACCACTTGCATTGAACCCAACGGAATTATAATTAGTATCTGTAAATACCGGCGACCATGATTCAAAAGTTGAATTGAACGCTTGTACCTCAACTGTACCGCTATAATTACTTGGCGCGCCAGTCAAACGCAAAGTGACAAATGAATCCGGCTTTCCATAGACCATTGATGTCGATACACTCGCTCCATTGACCACATTTACCTGTTTGAATGCAGGCGGAAGGGCCGCTTCAAAGAAACCCATAGATTTTACACCGTCGGCTGGCTCAACACCCACCATGTAATTACAATCCAATAAATTCGTAAAAGTGACAGTAGATGAGGCATTCAAATACCTCGTTCCTACAAAAAACTGCTTATCCGGACAACCCATTACAACTTTCACCATTCCGAGAGCTTCTCCAGAAAGAAGTTGTGGAACACCGTTCTCATCATTCAAATAAACCGATACCGTCACATTGTTTGTCCCACCAATGTGGACTGTATCGACAGGAGGCGGTCCATTAAATTCCGATGACTCATTACCAAAAACAGAACCATCGATCAAGCCACCATTAGCATTCGTGGTATAGATAAAAAACGGTCTATACACCCCAACCGTCGCCGGATTTGTCATACCTCCGACTATTACAGTTAAATTTGAACCGGCCGCAGTCGCCCCATTACTCGTCGTCAAGATAATTTTTTTGGTACTGTAATCAGTCGATGTCGTAATCGCCCCAGCGGCAATTTTAGGTACAGACTCATCGGAGCTAATTATCTGTTCTCCAACACTCGCGCCAGTTATATCGTATTCCGAAGGCACTTGAATCACAATCTTGCTACCAATCGGCAAACTACTGGTCGGTGTAAATTTGAAAGTGTAATTTACACCGGTTGTTGAAGTTGCATAACTACTCGCTGTGATAGCGGAATGCGAACTCGAAATCAATGCCCCCCCGCTCCTGACCAGGGATGCGGTCGCCGTCTGATTGAATTTAGTACTTGAAAGAGACCCCCAAGGAGTATTCGAATCTGCTGGCGTACCAGCCTTAATTGAGAACTGTAAATTACTGAGCAGGGCTAATTGTTTCGAAGCATTTGTAACACCACCAATCGTGACAGAAAAAGTCCCCGCCCCCAAAGTACTCGTCACGAGACCATAGACCATCGCCCCGTTACTCTGATCCTGTTGCCTACCCAAAACACCAATCTGAGGCGGTATCACTCCCACATTGTATGTAGATGAAGCCGCACCTTGTTCTAACTGAAGTGCATCCACCACAAAATCTTCGTTATTCATAGAAAAAACCGAAACGTTCAGCGCATCCAAAGAAGCGTGTGAGTTGAAAGTCACCGAATAGCGTGCAAAATCCGTTGTCAAAGCCGGGACATAAAAATTCGTATTTAAATCAGGTTGATTGGAGGTCACACAACTCCAACTCTGGCTGACAAAATTATATTTATATTCTTGACCCTCTTCACAATCTCCCCGAGCAGCACTAAGACCTATATAAATATGGTTGCCGGCTGTGATCCCTTTGGCATACAAACTAAACGTATACTGAGTATTCGTTAGAACAGTATTCGATTGATCAAACATAGCGAAGGCACCCTCCGCTGGATTTCCGCCCAACAAATAAAGAGCAGCAGCGCCATCAAAAACCGCAGTGGTTGTTGGTGAAATTGTCCCTGACCCATTTGTAGACCAACCTGTCGGACCATCCTCAAAGGAAGAATTCGTCAATAGATTGGTACCGACCGTGCTCGATGCGGAGGAATACAAAGAAATCCCCGTCGCAGAAACAATCGTCGGTGATGTCACCAGAAAAGGAAATCCCTGATCAATCAAAGGGAGCTTGAACTGCACCACATCCCCCGCGACCAAATCTTCTGATGTAGTCGCCGTAAATGTCCACCGCGCATTTGATGCCCCCGCCAAATTGTCATAACTCGATGTCACCGGACTGACAGCAAACAGACTTCCGACCGCATGAACCTGAGACGGCACAGCAAAAGTGCTGAAAATACCGACTATAAAAAACCCCGCCCAAACCAAACAATGCCGAACATAAAATTGTCGGCGAAGTCTATTGAACATAAGACTTAATCATTTATTTTTATTAACTAAATTTAATTTGATGATATTATACCACAAAATACACCTCAAAAAAAATTTACAAGTTTTGCCTGTGCATATTTTTTATTCAAACAAAAAACCGCCCATCGAGACTGTGTTTTCATGTCTACCAAATTTACCTCCTACTGCAATACACTCCCGTGAGCGCCCCAGCGAGCGCATCCGCCGCATCATCAGGTGTAATCCTCTTCTTTTCCCCAATTAACATTCGAACCATTTTTTCGATCTGCACTTTATCAGCACGACCATCTCCTGTGACAGCCTGCTTAATTTCTAGTGGCGTATATTCCAAAATTTTTACCCCGCACAAAAGCAGAGTGAGATAGATCACCCCGCGCGCCTCCCCCACTTTAATCGCCGTCTTCGCATTGTTGGTAAAAAACAGTTCTTCAATCACTGCCACATCAGGTTTGTATTTATCACAAATTTTTTTCACCGCCAAATGAATCAAGTGCAACCTCCGACCAAAATCCGTGCCTGTAGGCGTGTCCAAACACCCAAAATCAAGCGCCTGTACTTCGCGCCCGATTGATTTAATTACCCCAAAGCCCATCCGACCATAGCCCGGATCAATCCCAAGCACAATTTGTGGTTCGCGAGCCATTTATGCTTCGTTAGTATATACGTTGTTTACATCATCATTTTCATCCAACGCATCATAAAGAGACATCACTTTATTCGATGTACTTTCATCAGTGTCAATTTTCTCTTTTGCCAACCATTCGAGATCATTAGTATCTGGTTCAATACCGACTGCCTTCACGGCGCCGACCACAGCAGCAAATTTATCTACCGGAGAAATTATTTCGAAAAAGTCTTCATTCTCACGGACGTCTTCAGCTCCAATATCCAAAAGACCGAGCGAAAAATTATCAAAATCCGCTACTGCTGATTTCTTTTCCTTCGAGAAACGTACTACGCCTTTACGCTCAAACTGCCAGCGCACACTATTCGGACCACCGAGCGAGCCACCGTGTTTTGAAAAGATATTTTTAATTTCAGAAACCGTTCGATTTTTGTTATCCGTCATTGTCTCTACGATAAATGCTACGCCACCCGGGCCAAAACCCTCGTACAACACCTCTTCAATTTGTGAACCATCATCAAGTTCTCCGGTACCGCGTTTTATCGCCCGGTCGATATTATCTTTTGGCATATTCACCTCTTTGGCCTTATCAATCGCCAAACGAAGTGTAAAATTCGATTCTGGATCTCCACCACCCTGACGCGCCGCGAGAGTAATCGCATGACTGACTTTCGTAAAAGCATTACTGCGTGCTTTGTCAGCCTTACCTTTTTTTTGTTGTATATTGTGCCATTTACTGTGTCCAGACATATATAAATATCATTACAATTATATGCTCTACTTTACCGGTTTTTCACAAAAAAGTCAACTATCCAACGGACTTTTCAAGCGTGACAAGTCATTCGATGCCACATGGGTATAAATTTGCGTCGTCTGCAATTTTGCATGCCCAAGTAACTCCTGAATATATCGAATATCCGTACCATTTTCGAGCAAATGAGTGGCAAAACTATGGCGCAATGTATGCGGCGACACATTTTTTCGAATCCCCGCCTTTTCAGCCGCCTGTCCCACAATTTTTTGAATTGTCGCCTCTGTCAATCGCGAACCCCGTCCATTTGTAAATAAATAATCCCCCGCCGATTTCAATTTCATCTGTATTGAAAATATCGGCATCAATTTCTCGGGCAACATCACAAACCGATCTTTCTTTCCCTTACCCTGAAATACCCTCAACATTTTACGATCCATATCAATATCCCGCATTTTTATATGTGTCAATTCACTCACCCGCACACCCGTACCATAAAGCAGACTAATAATACAATTATGCTTTGGGTTTTTGGTAATTTCAATCATTTTACGCGCCTCTTCTTTCGATAATACGACCGGCAAATATTTCGCCTTACGAGGTTGACGAATATTGGTAAAAATTGATCGATGCTAGATTTCTTGGTAATAGAAATGCAGTGCATTATATGCCACCGAAACTGTCGAAGCGGAATGTTTGCCTGCTAAATATTCCAAATAATCCTTCACATCATCCATTCCTACCTCACGCGGATCCTTTTCACAAAACCTCAATAATTCTTCATTATAGTATAAATATGACCCTACCGTCCTCGGGCTATAATTCCTAAATTTCAGCTCCCTCACCAAACTCGCAAATGTATTGCTATTTTCCATAAGATATAATAAAATAAAGACACCTTATAGGATACCTCCTATAACCCAAAATCACCAAAAATTATACCATTTTTAAGCCAAAAAAGAGA